>NZ_CAJXIV010000012.1 GCF_913054185.1 uncultured Shimia sp. | reverse complement strand
AATCAGGAACGCGTTGAGAATGTGATGGCGGAGAATTCGCTGTCGCGCAGCTCGATGTTGATGACGCAGAGCGATCTAATCGGTGCGGATCAAACCGAAGTGGCGGGCAAACTACAGGCCGTTCAAGTGCAACTAGAGATGGTCTACACGATCACGGCTCGTCTCTCCCAACTGACATTGGCGAATTATGTAAGATGACACACTTCATGAGCTTAGCAAGAATGCTATTGCTCCTCGTACTGATGCCGGTGATGGCATCAGCAGCGCCGATCCGGATCAAAGATCTGGTAGAATTTGACGGTGTACGGGGCAACGATTTGGTTGGCTACGGTTTGGTGGTTGGCCTGAACGGAACCGGAGACGGCTTGCGGAATGCACCGTTTACCGAAGAAATTATGGGCAATATTCTGGAACGGCTTGGTGTGAACATCACCGGCGAGAATATGCGACCCAAGAATGTCGCGGCGGTGTTTGTGACCGCAACTTTGCCACCCTTTGCCCGTGCTGGTGGCACGGTGGATGTGACCATTTCGGCCATTGGCGATGCCAAAAGCCTTTTGGGTGGCACATTGGTGATGACGCCAATGAACGCCGCTGATGGTGAGATCTATGCAGTTGCGCAAGGCGCGGTGATTGCAGGCGGCGTGGCGGCTGAAGGGGAGGCCGGTGGCGTCGTCAAGGGCGTGCCAACCTCAGGGTCGATCCCGTCCGGTGCGCGCGTGGAACGCGAGATTGATTTTGACTTCTCCTCGCTGACCAACATGCGTTTGGCGTTGCGGGAGCCGGATTTCACAACCGCCAACCGGATTGAGGAAGCCATTAACCGCAGCTACGGCCGCCGGGTGGCCTTGATGCTGGATGCGGGCACCGTACAGGTGGATATTGATCGCACCAATCAGGCGTCTCCGGCCCATGCGCTCAGCCAGATCGAAAACATATCTGTTGAACCAGAACGCAAGGCCCGTGTGGTTGTTGATCAGCGCTCTGGTACAATTGTGATGGGGGATGATGTGCGCATTTCCCGCGTTGCTGTCTCACAAGGTGGCTTGACCCTGAGGGTTCAGGAAACCCCGCTGGTGGTGCAGCCAAACCCGTTTGCCAATGGCGAAACCGTTGTGGTGCCACGTACCGAAGCGGACATCGATGAAGATGAAGGCATCGGTCTGGCCGAAGTGCCAATGGGCACATCACTGAGCGAAGTTATCGAAGGTCTGAATGCGCTGGGCGTGGCCCCGCGTGACATGATCGACATCCTCAAAAGCATCAAAGCAGCGGGTGCGCTGCATGCGGAGTTCATTGTGCGCTAAGGCATAACTTAAAGACGCGCGATGAAGGTGGCATGTTAGGGCATGCCGCCTTTTCTGTGCTTACAGAGTTGCGGGACTGCCAAGTTTGAACAAAGTCGTCTCAGGTAGGGATGCCTTGCCGGGGATTGGAGGACCGTTTGCGAAAGTCGCAGTGATACCGATCGGAGGAGGGATATGCGCTGTTTTTTGAGCTGCGGCGGTGCCTGAATGGGAAAATTAACGGGCTTGTTTCGTGCTCCGATCCTTTTGGCGACAGCCGCTACCTGCCAAAAGTGTTGCTTTTGAAAGCGGTGTTTGACGGGGTTACGCCCGAAGCGCGGCTTGCACCGCGGAGGACGGTTTGGTGCTGTGGCCCACGTGGCGCTGCAGGCACGCAACCAAATCGGCGCGACGAATGGGTTTGGTGAGGAAATCATCCATACCGGCCTGCAAACAGGCGCGTTTTTCGTTTTCAAATGCATTGGCAGTCAGCGCAACAATTATGGGCTGTTGCACACCGCTGTCACGGATGGCTTCGGTGGCCTCGATGCCGCTCATGTTGGGCATCGACATATCCATAAATATCAGGTCAGGCGGCGACTCCAGTGTAGCGTCAACTGCCTCAAACCCATCTTTGGCAAAGCGCAGAGTGATGGGTAGTTTCTCCAGGTATTTTGCAATCAACACGCGGTTTGTTTTGTTGTCTTCGGCTATCAACACGTTGAGGCCGGTCAGATCCACGGCATCATAGTCCAATGCCGCCGCTATTTCGGTTTTGGAGGTGTCTGGCACGCCGTCTGGCGGCAGCTCGACCGGCAAACTGACCAGGAAACGCGATCCCTCTCCGTACACTGAGGCGACAGAGATTTCCCCACCCATGCGTTCGGTCAGGATCCGACAGATCGTCAGGCCTAAGCCAGTGCCGCCAAATCGGCGCGTGGTGGAGGATTCGGCCTGTGTAAACTCCTCAAAAACCGCTGCCAGTTTGTCATCCGGGATGCCAATGCCCGTGTCATCGACGGCAAAGTTCAACGTGAGTGCCGACATATTGTCGTCCTCGTCCAGACCATCCATCCAGACCTGCACGTCAATTTTGCCAAATTCGGTGAATTTGGTGGCGTTGCCAATGATATTGGTTGCGATCTGACGCAGGCGGACATCGTCGGCAAAAAGATGATCCGGCACGTCATCCGCGACATACAGGTTGAGACCGAGTCCTTTGTCATAGGCGGCGGTTTCAAGCAGGCGCAACGTCTCTTCGAAACAGGCGCGAGTTTCAAAAGTGCTGTTGGTGATCTGTAATTTGCCCGCGTCGAGTTTGGACAGGTCCAAGATGTCGTTGAGGATGGTCAGCAGACTGCGCGAGGAGCCAATGATGGTTTTGGTATAGTCAGTCTGTTCGTCCGTCTGCGCCGTTTCCGACAGCAGATCGGCCATGCCGATGATACCGGTCAGCGGCGTGCGGATCTCGTGGCTCATGTTGGCCAGGAAGTCGGCCTTTGTGCGGGCAGCGTCTTCGGCGGCTTGGCGGGCCGTGCGCATGCTGTTGGCGTGGTCTTTGCTGGCCGTGATGTCGCGGGCGATGGTGACGTAGAAATCCACGTCGTCATCGGCGTTTTTCACCGGCAGCATTTGTATTTCACCCCACCGTTCACGGCCATCACCCAGCTTATGTCGCACTTCAATTTTGCCTGAGCCTTCGTCGCGCATGGCTTTGGCAACTTTTTGGGCGATATCGGTGTCGGCCCGGGTGACCTGCGCCAAAACGCTGGTTGGTTTGCCAAGAATGTCTTTGGCTGGAATGCCGGTGAGTGTGGTAAAAGCTTCGTTCACCCACTCGATCTTGTGATCCGTATTGGACAGAATCACGGCGTCATTGGTTTTGCGCGCCACCATGGACAGACGTTGGAGCTCGTTGCGGTGTTTGTTTAGCGCATCATTGGCGGCGGTCAGGTTCTTCTGACTGCTTTGCAGGGCTGCGGTTTTGCGGAAATTGTCCACGCCTGCTTTGACAAACGAAAAACACATGTAGCCCATGCTGATGACCACCATCAGCTCTGGCGCATTCAGGTGTGGCACGGCCATGTCGCCGCCAAAACGCACCGCCTGCAGAATCATCAAGAAGAACGGTGTGACCACAAACAGACCCATTTTAAAGATGGCCAGCTTTGGGTTGGTGGGCAAGATCAGTGCGCCGTTGACAATGGCCATGCCAAGCACGCCAGCAACCCCCATGATGGAGGCGTCTTTGCCCACTGCCACCACATAAACAGTGGTGGCTAAGAAAACACTGATGGCCTGGAAGGCTCCACTGATCAAAGCGGCGCGAAAAAGCGTGGTGTGGCTTTGGCCGGCCCGCAATCGCACAGGGATTTGGCGCAAGACCCACATGTCTGCCGCCTCGCCAAAGATCAATATGGCGGTTGCGCAGAGGCCAATAACAGGGCCAGTTGCCAGGATCGCCATGAGCGCACCGAGGCAGTAAATGACCACGCGTTGCCTAAATGCGCGCACGCGTTCGGATGCAAATTGGGCCAGCAGGCCGCGCTGACGCGCCGCCACCTTTGCTGCGTGGCGCAATTGTTGTCCGGGATCTGCCACCATAGTTCACACACCACTTCGTCTTCAGTGGGCCAGTGGTACCGCGACATCGTTAATTTAATCACAGGGCGGGCAAGGTAACGCTCTGACTTATAATCAAATTTTCGGGAAATCTCTGTGAGATTATTGATCGGCACATCATCTCAGAGCGCTGACGAACAAAGGAAATTGATGCATTTTGTCAGCGCGAATTTGGGCGGTGCCCTCTTGCTTGTTTAGAAAGCTTCTGTATTTGGATATTTCATAAACTGAAATAACTTGAAGATTCGCGCGTGCCAGACAACCTATTTTCAAACACTGATTTGCCAGACGAGTTTCTGGCAATCATTGGTGTCTTTGCCCTGTTCAACCAGATTGAAGCTGAGTTGGAGGACATCAATATCGACCCGCCACTATCTAAGATGGAACGGCGGATATTGGTGTTTATGGACCGTCCCAAACGCATGGGTGTGCTGGCGGAAGACACGTTTTGCATCCCCTCCGCAATCACGCCTGTGGCGGACGCATTGGAAGCGCGGGGCTTGGTGCAGCGTGTTCGAGATCCGAAAGATCGGCGCGCGCTGGTGTTGGAATTGACTCCTGACGGGTTTGAGGCTCGTGCGTCCCTGATGGATGGCGTGAAACTGCGGTTCCGCGAAATCTCGGGCATGACAGTTGATGAAATCTCCCAGTTTGCCAATTTGGTTGTGAAAGCCATGCCCGGTGCGGTTGCCGCCGGTCGTTTGGAGGAAAAAGAATGCTGAAACAGTTTGGAAAAATCTGCGCCACGGCGGCGATGATTACGGTGAGCGGCGCAGCGGCAGCCTTAGCGCAGGACGTTTTGAAGCCGGTGAAGCTTATGGTGGTGAGCGAAGCGCCGGTACCGTTTGTGAGGCAATTTTTTGGTCAGGTGAAAGCCCGCCAATCTGTGGATTTGGCCTTTCAAGTTGGCGGTCAGATTGTAGAGTTTCCAGTGACCGAAGGCCTAAATATTGGCAAAGGTGACGTGATTGCGCGGCTGGATCTGGAAATATTCGAGCTGCAACTCAATCAGGCAATTCTGCAGAAAGAACAGGCGGATCGCACCGTCGAACGCCTCGAAAAGTTGCGCGGCAACACGGTCAGCCAGGTGACAATTGATGATGCGGAGACGCAGGCGTCTCTGGCCTTGATTGCGGTGAAAAATGCGGAATGGTCACTGCGCCATGCCACGCTGACCTCCCCATTTGACGCGCTGGTGTCCAGCCGCAATGTGGAGTTGTTCACGACCGTGAGCGCCGGCAATCCAGTGGTGCGTATTCACGACCTGAGCGAGTTGCGCATCGAGGTGGATGTGCCGGAAATTCTGTTCCAACGGGCGGGCAATGATCAGAACGTCACCATCAAAGCGCGCTTCCCCAGTGGCGATGAAGAGTTTGATCTGCAAATTCGCGAGTTTGATGCGGAAACCAGCAGTGTTGGTCAGACCTTTCGCATCACTTTTGGCATGACACCACCGGAGGGCAAGGTGATCTTGCCAGGCTCCTCGGTGACGGTGACCGTGAGCGCCGCAAACCCCTCAACCGGTATAATTGTGCCGCCAACGGCAATTGTCATGGATGACAGTGGGGCAACCGGCGTGATGCGGTTTGATCCCAAGGGCGGCGATGAAGGCAAAGTGACATGGGTTGCGGTTCAGAGTGAACCAGCAACTGCTGGCATGGTGCGCATCAATGATGGTTTGGGCGACGGCGACGAAATTGTGCTCACCGGTGGGGGCGCCTTGACCAACGGACAAGCGGTGCGCCGTTTTGTCGGCTTTGGCAACTGAGGGCTGGGGTGATGGTCAATATTGCACGCGGATCCATTGATCGGCCGATCTACACATGGATGATCATGCTGATCTTCCTGATAGGCGGGGGCATTAGCTTTCTGAATTTGGGCCGGTTGGAAGACCCAGCCTTCACCATCAAACAAGCGGTTGTGGTTACCCAGTATCCGGGGGCCACGTCGGAGCAGGTGGCAGCGGAGGTCTCTGAGCCTCTGGAGTCCGCCATTCAGAAAATGGAAGAGGTGGATTACATCACCTCTATCAACCAGCCCGGTGTGTCTCAGATCGATGTGCACATCAAATCGACATATGACGGCACCGAGTTGCCGGAGGTCTGGACCAATCTGCGGGCCAAGGTGGCCGATGCCAGTAGGCAGTTGCCCACCGGGGTCAACACACCTTTGGTGAATGATAGCTTTGGCGATGTGTTTGGGATCTTCTTAGGCGTGACCGCCGAGGGGTTTTCGGATGCCGAGAAACATGAGCTGGCGACCTTCTTGCGGCGAGAGTTGCTCACCGTGGATGGTGTGGCGGATGTGGATATTCAGGGTCTGCCAGAAGAAGCGATCTTTGTTGAGCCGGATTTGGCCTTGTCGGTGAACCAGAACATTTCGCTCAACGCCATTGCAGGCGCCATTGCCAATGCCGACGCGGTGAATGCCGCCGGGACGGTGACCACCGGCGCGGCGCGGACACGGATCATGCGGCCAGATGGCTCGGACACGGTGTCAGAAATCGCAGGGCTGTCCTTGGGCCAAGACGGCAAGGTGGTGAACCTTGTCGACACGAGCCGTGTGTTCCGCGATCGCGTCGACAATCCGCGCCAGATCATTCGCTACAATGGCGAAGAGGCCTTCACCTTGGGTGTGGCCGGTATTGCTACGGAAAACATCGTGGTGGTTGGCAAGCGCGTGGATGAGAAGCTCGCACAAATGGCCGGGGATATCCCTGCCGGTGTTGAGCTGCATCCAATCTATCAACAGCACATGGTGGTGGAAAAAGCCTCCAACGATTTCCTGGTGAACCTCGCCATGTCGGTGGCCATTGTGGTTGCGGTGTTGGCGATCTTTATGGGCTGGCGCGCGGCTGTGGTGGTGGGGGTGACCCTGTTCCTGACGGTTGTGGGCACTTTCCTGTTTATGGGGTTCTTCTCGATCGAGATGGAACGGATTTCGCTGGGTGCTTTGATCATTGCGATGGGCATGCTGGTGGACAACGCCATTGTGGTCGCCGAGGGCATGCAGATTTCGATGTTGCAGGGCAAGAACAGCCGCGAAGCTGCGGATGAAGCCTCGGGAAAAACCCAGATTCCGCTGCTTGGCGCGACAATCATTGGCATCATGGCTTTTGCTGGCATTGGCCTCAGTCCCGATGCGACCGGGGAGTTCCTATTCTCGCTGTTTGCGGTGATTGGTATTTCGCTGTTGTTAAGCTGGGTTCTGGCGCTGACCGTGACACCCATGCTGGGCCACTACCTGTTCAAACAGGGCAAAGGCGATGAAGGTGATGCATATGGCGGGCTGATTTTCCGCATGTACGGCGCAAGCCTGCGTCTGGCGCTCAAAATGCGGTGGTTGGTGATTGTCGGGCTGATTGCGGTGACGGCGGTGTGCTACGCAGGCTTTGGTCTGATGAAGCAGCAGTTCTTCCCGGACAGCAACACGCCGCTGTTTTTTGTGCACTACAAACTGCCGCAGGGCACGCCAATTGCCACCACGTCTGCGCAGATGGAATTGCTTGAAGACTGGCTTGATGAGCGTGACGATGTTGTGAGCTACGCCACCTTTGTGGGACAGGGCGCGACGCGGTTTATGCTGACCTATGAGTCTGAGAAGGCCAACCCTAGCTACGGCCATATCATTGTGCGGGCGGAGAATTTGGAAGCCATTCCACCGCTGCAAAAGGACCTTGAGGCCTTTGGCGCCGGGGCTTTGCCAGAAGGTGAATTCCGCACCAAACGTCTGGTCTTTGGTCCCGGTGGGGGCGATCCAATTCAGGTGCGCTTCTCGGGCAGTGATCCGGTGGTGTTGCGCCAATTGGCAACACAGGCCGCGCAGGTGCTGACCGAAACCACTGAGAACATCACCAGCGTGCGCACCAACTGGCGGGAGCAGGAATTGGTGATCAAACCAATTTATGCCACCGAGCGGGCGCAAACGGCTGGTGTCGATCGGGAAGACATCGCCGATATGTTCCAGTTCTCCACCGACGGTCTGACCACTGGACAATTCCGCGAAAACGAACGTCTGATTCCGATCATTCTGCGGCGTCAACCGGACGGGGCTTTTGGGCTGGTTGACCAGGTGGTCTATTCGACAACGTCCAACAGCTTTGTGCCAGTGGAGCAGATGGTGGATGGCTTTGTGCATGAGACCCAAAACACCTTGCTGCACCGACGCGACCGCGTGGCGACCATCACGGTTGGGGCGGATATCCGCTCCGGCTTGACCGCCGCGCAGGTGCAGACCGAGGTCACGGCTGCAATCGAAGGCATGCACATCCCGGTTGGCTACAAAATGGAATGGGGCGGCGAGTTGGAGAACAGCTCGGAGGCACAGGAAAGCCTTGGCAAACAGCTGCCTATGAGCTTGCTGATCATGGTTTTGATTTCGGTGCTGTTGTTCAACGCCATCCGCCAGCCGATCATCATTTGGTTGTTGGTGCCGATGTCGGTGAATGGTGTGGTGATTGGCCTTTTGGGTACGGACATGCCGTTTACCTTCACTGCCTTGCTGGGTCTTTTGAGCCTGTCTGGGATGTTGATCAAAAACGGCATTGTGCTGGTCGAGGAGATCGACTTTGTGCGCGCCGAAGGATTGCCGATGCGCGAGGCGATTGTGAAAGCCAGCGTGTCACGTTTGCGGCCGGTGATGCTGGCGGCGGTCACAACTATCCTTGGCATGGCGCCACTTCTGACCGACGCGTTCTTTGTGTCGATGGCGATCACCATCATGGGTGGTCTGGCCTTTGCGACCATTCTGACGCTGATTGCCGCGCCGGTGTTCTATCTGGTGTTCTTTGGCAAAGAAGAACGGCGAGAGAAGAAAGCGGCGGCTCCAGCCGTGCCTGCGTAAGGTGTACTCATGAGACAGACAGAGAGGCCGCTCTACTTGGGCGGCCTTTTGCTTTGGGTGGTTTGCATGGGCAATAATCGTCGCGGGTTTCTTTTGTTTTCCACGATAAGCTGGCATAGGGGCGGTCCCGGCTTGCTTCGGTGGGAAAAGGCAAAGACAAAGATATGTATCGTGACGGTTTGATAGACATACCAACGACCACACTGGAGGCGCACCGTGTTTCTGCCTGATGCTGCTTTGCCTGATGGGGTGTACCGCTTCATTGCGTTGGATGTGGAAACCGCCAACCGCGATGCGGCTTCCATCAGCCAAATTGGTCTGGCCTGCGTGCGCCGTGACGGCGGGATTGAGACGTTTTCGACCTACATCAACCCGGACCAGGATTTTGCCGCGTTCAACACCGAGCTGACAGGCATTGATGCGGGCACTGTTCGGAACGCGCCGACTTTTGCTGAGGCGTGGCCGATGATGTTGCCGCTGTTATCCCGCAATTTGATGGTGCAGCACAGTAACTTTGACCAGACGGCGATCACAGCAGCCTGCCGTGCAGCTGGACTGAACGGGCCAAAGATGGAATGGGCAGACAGCGTGAAGATCGCCCGCAAAGCCTGGCCGGAGTTTCGTGGCAACGGTGGGCATGGGCTTGGGCATCTGAAAAAGGCGCTGGGGCTGGAGTTCCATCACCACGACGCAGGCGAAGACGCGCGGGCGGCAGCGGAGGTTGTGCTTTTGGCCGAAGAGCGGTTGAAGTGCCCTGTTGAGGACATCACCGGCAAGATCAAACACCTACAGCTGACGTTTGAATTTTGAGACAGGAAAGTCTTAGGGCGCAGATTGCCCCATGCTCTCAATGCTTTGGATAAGATTTCCGGCGTGGCGTAAGGCCGTGGCGGTGGCGGTGACCATTGCGGGCAGAACCATCCACTCCAAAGACCACATACTTCCGGACCGTTCTTGTTCGTGCACCAACGCGTGGTGCATCGCGGGAAGCTGTGTTGCGTTGTAGCGGGCAAGCGTGACCAACAATTCGGCCCGAACCGGGTTTTGTTTGTGCGGCATAGCAGAGCTGGTACCGCCGCCGGAGAACCTCGCCTCGTCCACGCCTTGTTGCGCCATCAGCGCGAGATCCTGTCCCATCTTGCCCAAGCTGCCGGTGACCATTGAGAGCCAATTGGTGTAGTCGGCTAGGGTTTCGCGCGTAGCGTGCCAAGCGCGGTCTGGGTTGGAGAGGTTGAGGGTCTTGGCAAGCGCAGTGGCGATGGCATCGCCGTGTGGCGCAAGGCTGGCGCGGTTGCCCACAGGCCCGCCAAATTGCAGCGCCTCAACTTGCGGGCGCAGCGTTTTCAGGCGGTCTGCGTGGGACGCCAGTGGGTTGCGCCATGTTGCGATGCGGTCTGACACGGAGATGGGCAAAGCGGCCTGCATGCGGGTGCGGCCCATGATTGCGGCCTCGCCCCATGTGTCATTGAGAGCTTCGAGCGCTGTCAGCAAGCCCGCAAGCTGCGCCTCAAACCGCATGTTGGCATCGCACAGGATCAGCGAGACGGCTGTATCGATCAGGTCTTGACTGGTGGTGCCGGTGTGGATGGCGGGCCGTGCGGAGGCCCGCGCATGGGCTTTGAGTTGGCGCACAAATTCCGGCACGGGCAGACCGTCCTGCACCACGTTTTCTGCGATCTTTGTAAGGTCGGGTTGGAAGCTGTTGATGTCTTCCACCGCCTCTGCCGCGACCGTGTGCTCGACCACGCCAGCCTCCGCGAGCGCCTTGGCCAAGGCCCGTTCAAATTGGACAAACCCGTCGACAAACCGCGCCGTGTCCCAAAGCGCCTCGCTCTCTGGATCAGAGAACAGTGGGCCAAACAGGTGGGCGGTGTGGGTCAACGGGTTCATGATGCGAGCCGATCAGGTTGCGGCACGCAGGCCAAGGATCTCGCGCGCCTGCACAGGTGTGGCCACGGGACGTTCGTATTTCTCACAGAGCTCTGCTGCACGTGCGATCAGAGCGGCGTTGGACGGTGCCAATGTGTTGCGGTCCAAGCGAATATTGTCTTCAAGCCCGGCGCGGGTGTGACCGCCAGCGGCAATCGCCCATTCGTTTACGGTGGCCTGCGCCGCACCAATGCCTGCGGCACACCATTCGGCGTTGGGCGCGCGCTCCTGCATGATCTTCACGTAGAACTCAAACACCTCGCGATCCACCGGCATGGCGTTTTTCACGCCCATGACAAACTGCACGTAAAGCTGGCCATAAAGCTTGCCTGCCTCATGGTGACGGATGGCTTGCAGGATGTGGCTCAGATCAAAAGCTTCAATTTCCGGCGTGATTTCGTGAGCTTGCATTTCGCTGGACAGCCAGGAGATCAGCTCTGGTGGGTTTTCATAGACCCGCGTCGGGAAATTATTGGACCCCACAGAGAGCGAGGCCATGTCTGGGCGCAGAGGCAGCATACCGCCGCGCGCCTGACCCGCGCCGGAACGTCCACCGGTGGAGAATTGGATGATCACGCCGGGGCAGTGTTTTTCCAGCCCCTCTTTGAGCAACGCAAATTTCTCCGGATCGCTGGACGGGGTTTCATCGTCGTTGCGCACATGGGCGTGGATGATCGACGCGCCCGCCTCCACAGCGGCGTGGCTGCTTTCGATCTGCTCGGTGACCGTGGTGGGTACGGCAGGGTTGTCCGCTTTGGTTGGCACGGACCCGGTGATGGCGCAGCACAGGATGCAGGGTTTGCTCATGGTGATCTCGTTTGCTTGGCCCCGTCCAAAAGACGAGGGCGGTCGTTAGATGTCAAAGAAAACGGTTTCATTTTCGCCCTGAAGCGTGATGTCGAACCGGTAGACGGGTGTGCTGTCGCGCATCTCCCGTTTGGCAATCAATGTGGCGCGGCGGTTTTCCCATTCGATGACGTTCAGCACCGGATCAGAGGCATTGGCCTCAGCTTCATCGTCGAAATACACGCGGGTATTCAGACCTAGGTTGATGCCACGTGCCACGATCCAAAGCGAGATATGTGGCGCCATCAGTTGGCCATTTCGGCCCATAACTTGCCCCGGTTTGATGGTGTCAAAGCCCCACTCGCCGGTGTCAAAATCGGTGATCACGCGACCCCAACCTTTAAAACCCTCTTCGGTCTCTCCGGCATGTTCTGGATGCGGGTAAATGCCCTCTGCATTGGCTTGCCAGGCTTCCAGCATCACGTCTTTCACTGGGCTGCCGGTGCCGTCGATCACCAGACCTTCAACCCGAATGCGCTCGCCTTTGGCGTTGGGCCCGGCGATGTCCCAGCCCAATTCACGCTCATAGATGTCAAATCCCGCCGCACCGGGGGCCAGCCCGATGTGCACATAGGGGCCAGCTGTCTGGGAGGGGGTTTCTTTGAGGTAGTTGAGTTTCTGCACCATGCTCAATTGCCCTCCATGCGGTTTTCAAACAGGGTAGAGCGCCGCCCGCGCAGCACGATGTCAAACTTATAGGCGATGCTGTCTAGTGGCACCGAGGCGTTCATATCGAGCGCGGCAATCAACTGCCCGCGTGCGGCCTGATCCGGGATGGTGTTCACAATTGGGCATTTGGCAATCAGCGGGTCGCCTTCAAAGTAGAGCTGCGTGATCAGGCGTTGGGCAAAAGCGGTGCCAAAGACGGACACGTGGATATGCGCTGGCCGCCAGTTGTTGACCCAGTTGCGCCACGGGTAGGCGCCGGGTTTTACGGTGCGGAAATAGTAGTAGCCGTTTTCGTCGGTGATGGTGCGGCCACAGCCGCCGAAGTTTGGGTCAATTGGCGCCAGATAGGCGTCTTTCTTATGGCGATAGCGGCCTCCTGCGTTGGCTTGCCAGATCTCCACCAAAGTGTTGGGCACAGGGCGGGCGTTTTCATCCAGCACACGGCCATGCACAATGATGCGCTCGCCAATCGCGCTTTCGCCCGGCTTGGCGTAGTTGTGCAGCAGGTCGCGGTCCATCTCACTCACGTCATCATGGCCAAAACGCGGGCCGGTGATCTCGCTGGTGGTTTGCTCCAGACTGATCAACGCGTTTTGCGGGGACCGCGCCACGGAGGTTTTGTAGTCCTGCGAGAAGGCAGGTGCGTGCCATTCCCGATCCCGTTGATAAAATTCGGCGGGTTTGCTCATAAAGTTGCTCCTCCCCTGCGCGCATAGAATGCGCGATCAGCTCATCTCTGCAAAGGTCTGTTTTGCCAGTTTGATGGCGTGGTTGGCCTTGGGCACACCACAGTAGATCGCCACGTGCTGAAACACCTCCATCACGTCTTCCTGGCTGGCCCCGGTGTTAGCGGTGGCACGGATGTGCATGGGAATTTCCTCAAAGTTGCCGGTGGCGGCCAACAAGGCCAGGGTCAGCATGGAGCGTTCGCGCAGGCTAATCGCGTCGCTGGCCCAAACTGTGCCCCAAGCACCTTCGGTGATCAGGGTTTGGAACGGTGTATCGAGCTCGGTTTTACCGGCCTCGGCGCGATCCACATGGGCATCACCCAGCACCTTGCGGCGGACCTCCATACCGGTGGCATATTTGTCAGACATAGCGTGTCTCCTTTGTCTGGCCCATCAGTAGGGCAGGCCCACGTAGTTTTGGGCAAACACGTTTTGCGCGGCGTCATTGCTGCGCAGGAAATCGATCTCGGCGCGTTGCATCTTCAGATCAAACTCAGTTTGATCCGGGTACCGGTGCAATAGGTTGGTGGTGGACCAGCTGAAGCGCTCTGCCTTCCAGACGCGGGCCAGCGCTTTTTGTGAATAGGCATCAAGGCCGGTAGTGACCTTGTCCCGATAGAATTGCACCAAGCCATGATAGAGGTAGTGGATGTCGGAGGCGGCAGTGTTCAAGCCTTTGGCCCCGGTGGGTGGCACGATATGGGCCGCATCGCCACAAAGGAACAAGCGGCCCCAGCGCATCGGTTCGGTCACAAAGCTGCGCAGCGGCGCGATGGATTTCTCGATTGAGGGGCCTGTGACCAGCGCCCCCGCATGGCGGCTGGGAATGCGGCGTTTGAGTTCGTCCCAAAAGGCGGCATCGGTCCAATCGTCAGGCGAGTCGCTGAGCGAACATTGGATGTAATAGCGGCTGAGGTTGGCGTTGCGCATCGAGCAGAGCGCAAAGCCGCGTTCTGACCAGCTGTAGATCAATTCGTCATGCACGGGGGGCGTTTCGGATAACACCCCGAGCCAGCCAAAGGGGTAGACCTTCTCATATTCGCGGCGCACCGAGGTTGGGATGGTCTGGCGGCTAACGCCATGGAAGCCATCACAGCCGGCGATGTAATCACAGTCGATCCGGTGCTCGGTGCCGTCCACATGGTAGGTGACATAGGGCGAGTCACTTTTGGCGTCATGGATCACCACGTCCTCGACATTGAACACCAGGTTGCCGCCTTCAGCCTCGCGCGCGTCATAGAGGTCGCGGGTCAGCTCGGTTTGGCCGTAAACCATGACATCTTTGCCGGTGTGATCATGGAAGGAGACGCCAAACTCTTCTTCGCCATAAGCAATTACTGTGCCGTTGTGGGTGAAGCCCTCTGCGTCCATGCGCGCGCCAACACCGGCCTCGCGCATCAGGTCAACAAAGCCGGTTTCCAGAATGCCCGCGCGGATGCGGCCCAACACGTAGTCGCGCGTCTTACGCTCCAACACGATGCTGTCGATGCCTTTGCGGTGCAGCAGCTGTGATAGCAAAAGCCCGGAGGGCCCGCCGCCAATGATGCAAACCTGTGTACGCATAACGATCCTCCTGATTGCAGTTTGACTTCGCAAAACTGAAAAGTAAAATGAGGTTTTGTGGCTTTTAGTTTCCAAAATGGATAATAGTTATGATCGACCGGCGCATCAAATTCCGCCATATCCAGTGTTTTGCCGAAATAGTGCGTCACAACAGTCTCAAGACGGCAGCACTGCACTTGCATCTGACGCAGCCAGCGATTTCCAAAACGCTCAAGGAGTTGGAGGAAATTGTGGGGTCCGACCTGCTCGTTCGTAATCGCGGCGGGGTCAGCCTGACCAAACCGGGGGAGGTGTTTTTGCACTTTGCCCAGATGAGTTTGGCGGCGTTGCAGCAGGGATTAAACGGCGTGGCGCAGCTGGAGACGGCAGGCAAAGTTAGCTTCTCGGTCGGCGCATTACCCAGCGTGGCAGCACGGTTGATGCCAGAGGTGGTGCAAGCCTTTGCAAAGCTGGCCCCAGATGTGACGCTGCACATTCATGATGGGCCGCACAGGTACTTGATTGATGAGCTGCGACAAGGGCGTCTGGATGTGGTGATCGGGCGCATGGGCGCGCCGGAGGTGATGAAGGGCATCGCCTTTACGCAGCTCTATGATGAACATGTCGAGTTTGTTGTGCGCAAAGGGCACCCTTTGCTGGCGCATCCGGACATTCACAGGCTCAGCGATTGGCCGGTGATCTTCCCGCCCAAAGCCTCGGCTATCCGTCCCTTGGTAGAACGGGCGCTGGTGGCGCAAGGCGTGGGCGAGATCGGGACAGTGGTGGAAAGCGTGTCCGGCGCCTTTGGTCGGAACTATGCGCTCTCTCATGACGCGATCTGGATCATTTCAAACGGCGTGGTGGCCAAAGAGTTGGAAAGCGGCGCGCTGGTGTCTCTGCAGTTTGACACGTCCCTGACAAAAGGTCCGGTGGGGTTGATGGCGCTCACAGAGGGGCAGGTGTCAGCCGCCGAGTCTCTGTTCCGGCACACCTTGGTTGATGTTGCAGAACGCTTGACCTAGCAGATGACTGTTGCTGTTGAGCAAGCGCTTTTTCGCCTGTGCTCCTTTGAAATTGGCGAAAAAAACCTCCATATTAACGGTGAAAACAAAAAACGAATGAGGTGCTTTCATGAAACTTATTTTGATCCCGGCCATGGTTGGTAGTCTTGCTGTTCTGTCCGCTTGTGCGGGTGGTATAACCGAGAAAGACGTTGGCTGTGCAGGGGCAACCGTGGTTGGTGCCGTGGTTGGCGGCGCGTTGGGCAACCAGCTTGGTGGCGGCACGGGCAAAGACATTCTGACAGCCGGTGGCGCTGTTGCTGGTGGTGCAGTCGCAAACAACGCGGCTGGCTGTTAAGTACGTCTGAAGCTGACAAGAGATACAAAAAAGGCTGGCGCTCATTGCAGAGGGCCAGCCTTTTCTTGTTTTATGGTTCGACTTAGAAGTCGAGGTTTTCCACGCTCAGCGCGTTTTTCTGAATGAACTCGCGGCGCGGTTCCACCACGTCACCCATCAGCTTGGTGAACAGATCATCCGCTTCGGCGATGTCCTCGACCTTGACCTGCAACAATGTGCGGGCATCCGGATCCAGCGTGGTTTCCCAAAGCTGATCCGGGTTCATTTCACCCAGTCCTTTGTAACGCTGGAGTGTCAGGCCTTTTTCGCCTTCCGCCAGAATGGCGTCCATCAAATCCAGCGGGCCGTTGATGATTTGGCTGCGGTCTTTGCGCACCAAAGATGCGGAGGTGTTGTAGACCTCTTGCAGGCTTTCGGTGAAGGTGCCTGATTTACGCGCTTCGCCAGAGCGCAGCATCGGTCCATCCAACGTGCGCACTTCTTCCACGCCCCGCAGGATACGCGCCAGTTTGATGCCGTGATCTTGCGTGATGCGCCCGGTCCAACCGCGCTCATATTCCAGTGCAATCAGGTCCAGACGCGCCGCAACCTTGTCCGCCACGCCTTGCAAATCGGCTTCCACCGCGCCGGGGACAAAGGCACCTGCAATCGCAGCTTGCTCCAGAATGTGGCGTGGGTAATGGGTTGGGAAGGCGTCCAGAACTTGCTTCAGCTGACGCGCTTCGGTCACAACACGGGCCAGATCGTGCCCGGACATTTCCGCCCCTGACCCCAGGCGCAACACAGCGCCGTCAATGCCCTGGTTCACAAGGTAGTCGTCAAGCGCGGCTTGGTCTTTTAGATAGACCTCAGACTTGCCACGCGCCACTTTGAACAGCGGTGGCTGAGCAATGTACAGGTGGCCCTTTTCAATCAGATCCGGCATTTGACGATAGAAGAAGGTCAACAGCAGCGTCCGAATGTGCGCCCCGTCGACGTCCGCATCGGTCATGATCACCACTTTGTGGTAGCGCAGCTTGTCGACATTAAACTCATCGCGGCCAATGCCGGTGCCAAGCGCCATCACCAGGTTGCCAATCTCCTGGCTGCCCAGCATCCGGTCAAAGCGCGCGCGCTCGACATTGAGGATTTTACCACGCAGCGGTAGGATCGCCTGTGTCTTCCGGTCACGGCCTGTTTGGGCAGACCCCCCAGCGGAGTCACCCTCCACCAGGAAGACTTCGGTTTTAGAGGGGTCTTTCTCGGAGCAATCTTTGAGTTTGCCAGCCAAGAAGTTCACATCCATCGCGGTCTTGCGGCGGGTCAGTTCGCGGGCCTTGCGGGCAGCCTCGCGGGCATGCGCCGCCTCGACGATTTTGGAGACAATCATCTTTGCGGTTTGCGGGTTTTCCCCAAACCACTCCGCCAGCTTCTCATTCATCAACCCTTCAACCGCTGGGCGGACTTCAGAGCTCACCAGCTTGTCTTTGGTTTGGGAGCTGAATTTTGGATCAGGCACTTTCACAGACAACACACAGGTCAGGCCTTCGCGGGCATCATCGCCGGTGAAGCTGACCTTCTCTCGCTTCGCGATGCCGCTTTCCTGGGCATATTT
This sequence comes from uncultured Shimia sp., assembly GCF_913054185.1. Lineage (GTDB taxonomy): Bacteria > Pseudomonadota > Alphaproteobacteria > Rhodobacterales > Rhodobacteraceae > Shimia. Next base: position 46,376 of record NZ_CAJXIV010000012.1, on the reverse strand, counting down.
CTGCAACGTGCGGGTTAGCGCACCCCGGAAACCAGCAATGTGGGCACCGCCATCGCGCTGCGGGATGTTGTTGGTAAAGGGCAGCACGTTTTCGTGGTAGCTGTCGTTCCACCACATCGCAACTTCAACACCAATGTCGTCTTTCTCGCCTTTCACATAGATCGGCGCCTCCATCAGAGGTGTCTTGTGACGGTCAATGTACTTCACAAACTCGTTCACGCCGCCGTCGTAGTAAAGCTCGGTCTTGAGTGGCTCAACCGGACGCTCATCCTCCAGAAGGATGCGCACGCCAGAGTTCAAAAATGCCAGCTCTCGCAGACGTTTTTCCAGCGTGTCAAAGGAGTATTCGAGGTTGGAAAACGTGTCGGTGGATGCCATGAAGCGCACCTCGGTGCCTGTCTGGTCCCCACAGTCCGCCACTTCGCGCAGGTGCTCGGTACAGTCGCCGTGCTCAAACTTGGCGTAGTGCTCTTTGCCGTTGCGCCAGATGCGCAGTTCCAGCCAGACCGACAGCGCATTCACAACCGACACGCCAACGCCGTGCAGACCGCCGGAGACTTTGTAGGAGTTGCTGTCAAACTTACCGCCAGCGTGCAATTGGGTCATGATGACCTCGGCTGCGGACACGCCTTCTTCGGGGTGAATATCCACCGGAATCCCACGGCCGTTGTCAAATACGGAGACAGAGCTATCAGCGTGAATTTTCACCTTCACGATGTCGGCGTGGTTGGCCAGCGCTTCATCAATGCCGTTGTCCACAACCTCATACACCATGTGGTGCAGGCCGGAGCCGTCGTCGGTATCCCCAATATACATGCCTGGGCGTTTGCGTACCGCCTCCAAGCCTTTGAGAACTTTGATGGAATCCGCGCCATATTGCTCGGTATTTTGCGCGTTGTCAGACATACATGTCGCCCTTTTTCATTTCCGAAATTTATATCGGGTTTGGGCAGGGATGTCACGTAAATGACGTGTATTTTTGTGATCGCGTAAAGGGCCGTCAGCGCGCGCTCGACAGGCTGGAAATTCCCGCCTCATCGGTGACTTCCACATATTGCGCGCGGTCACCCAACGCCTCAAAAAGACCGGCTTCTGTGCCGGTCATCCAGGCCTGTGCCCCAAGCGCGCAGATCTCGTCATACAGCGCAGCGCGGCGGTCCGGATCAAGGTGCGCGGCAACCTCATCCAGCAGCAGGATGGGCGCTGCGCCGATATCCTCTTTGAGGGCCCGAGCGTTGGCTAGGATGAGTGAAACCAACAGCGCTTTTTGCTCGCCGGTGGAGCAGTCTTTGGCAGGCACAGCTTTTTCGCGGTAGGTGCCAATCATGTCGGTACGATGCGGACCCACGAGAGTGCGCCCGGCCGCAATGTCTCGGAACCGGCTCTCGGCGAGCGCGTCGCGCAGGTCAGCTTCCGTGTGAGGCATCGACCCTTCGGATTGGATCAATTCCAGCTCGGCCACGGGAAAGGCAGTCTGCGCCGCCGCCTGTGCATCCAACAGCCGCTCCACGCTGGCCTCGCGTGCTTGGTGCAGTCGCGCGCCCGCTTCGGCCATTTGACGTTCCAAGGCGACATACCAATGCGCATCGCTGATTTGGTCTTTGAGCAGGCGGTTGCGCTCTCGCATGGCCTTCTCATAGGCCAGCGAGGCATCGGCGTGTTCGGGGTAAAAACTGAGTGTCATACGGTCGAGAAACCGCCGACGCCCTTCGGCACCTTCGATCCACAGCCGGTCCATTGCGGGGATCAGCCAAAGAACTCGCGCCACGCGGCCCAGCTGCACCTGCGGCGCGGCTTTGCTGTCGATCTGTACTTGTCGTGCGCCGCCGTTTTCGGAGCGGACCTCAATTTCGTAGGTCTGGGTGCTGGCTTGCAACAGGCCGGAGAGCTTCCAGCCAATGGCCTCTGGTCGTCGCGTCATCTCTTCTGCGCTGGCGCGGCGAATGCCACGCCCGGGCGAAAACAGCGACACCGCTTCAAGAATGTTGGTTTTGCCCGCGCCATTGGGGCCAAACAACGCCACAGGACGCGCATCACAGCTCAGCGCGCCCTTTTTGTGGGATCGAAAATGAGACAGGCTCAGGGATTTTAGAAACAGCTCAGACACAGGCCCGGCTTTCTCTTTCTTCAAATACCTGCGCCGCAGGCATCCGCGTCAGCGGATTAAACCCGCATCGGCATCACAACGTAGACGGCAGAGGTGTCGCCACCTTCGCGCATCAGGGTTGGGTCGCCTGCGGAGTTGAACATGAACACGGCGTTTTCGCGGTCCACCTGGCTGGCGATCTCCAGCAGGTATTTGGCGTTAAAGCCAATTTCCAGACGCTCATCATTGTAAGCCACAACCAGCTCTTCTTCGGCTGCGCCACTGTCTGGGGAGTTCACCGAAAGCACCAGGCGATCTTCATCCAGCTGAAGTTTGACCGCGCGGGAGCGTTCAGAAGAAACGGTGGCCACACGGTCCACAGCTTTGGCAAACTCAGAGGCGTCCACTTCCAGCTTGCGGGTGTTGCCCTGAGGGATCACGCGTGTGTAGTCGGGGAAGGTGCCGTCAATCACTTTGGAGGTCAGGGTGATGCTGGGGGTGGCAAAGCGCACTTTGGTTTCTGACACAGATACGGCAATTTCCATATCGTCGTCGTCCAGAAGTTTGCGCAATTCACCCACTGTTTTGCGGGGCACAATCACACCAGGCATGTCCGCCGCGCTTTCCGGCAGATCGGTGTCGATGCGGGCCAGGCGGTGTCCGTCGGTGGCAACCGCACGCAGCACTTTGCCGTCTTCGCCATCTGATACGTGCAGGTAGACACCGTTCAGGTAGTAGCGGGTCTCTTCGGTGGAGATCGCAAACTTGGCTTTGTCAAACAGACGCCGCAGAGCTGGCGCCGGCGCGGAGAAGTTGGACGAATACTCAGAAGAGGCCATCACCGGGAAATCTTCACGCGGCAAGGTTGCCAGCGAGAAATTTGAGCGGCCCGCTTCTACCGTCAGACGGCCAGTGGCGCTGTCATCGGTGAGGGTCACAAGGGCACCATCGGGCAGTTTGCGGACAATTTCGTGCAGCGTGGTGGCGGCCACAGTGGTGGCGCCGGCGCGTTCCACCATCGCATTGGCCTTATCAACCACTTCAATGTCCAAATCCGTGGCGCGGAACTGTACGGTGTCACCTTCGGCTTCGATCAGCACGTTGGCGAGGATTGGAATGGTGTTGCGGCGCTCCACAACCGATTGCGCTTGGCTCACTGCTTTGAGCAGCACGGCGCGTTCAATACTGATTTTCATCCCATCACCCTCCGATAGCCGGGACAGGCACCTTAACGAGGTGGTCTCACGGCACAAGTCTTTTCATAGGTTTGTCTGTGAAGTCGCAAGGAGCGTCAAGCGCCAAGCGACCAAAAGAAAACACCGCACCCAGAGGGCGCGGTGTTTTGGTCAAATGTGTGACCGGAAACACTCAGGCTTCAAGCGTGCGGCGCAGCAATTCCAGATCTTCGGCGATTTGCCCATCGGAGGTGCGCAGCTCTTCGATGCGGCGCACGCCGTGCATCACTGTGGTGTGGTCACGCCCGCCAAAGCGGCGGCCAATTTCCGGCAGTGAGCGCGAAGTCAACTTCTTGCAAAGATACATCGCCACCTGACGCGGGCGGGCAAAAGTGCGCACACGTTTTGGGCCAATCATGTCGGACAGGCGGATGTTGTAATGCTCAGCCACTTTGCGCTGGATCTCTTCGACGGAGACCTTGCGCTCGGAGGCGCGCAGCACGTCGGACAGACAGTCTTGGGTGAGCTCCATGGTGATCTCACGCCCCACCAGCGAAGCGAAGGCAAACAGACGGGTCAGCGCGCCTTCCAGCACACGAACGTTGGTGGAGATCCGGTGGGCTAGGAATTCCAACACGCCATCCTGCAACTGCAGCTCCGGGTACTGCGCGCGGTAAGTGTCTACTTTGGTCTGCAGAATGCCGAGGCGCAGCTCATAGTCGGTTGGGTGCAGGTCAACAACCAAACCACACTGTAGGCGGCTCTTGATGCGGTCTTCGAGGTCTTTGATCTCACCTGGCGCGCGGTCGGCCGAAATGATGATCTGTTTGTTCTGATCCACCAGCGCGTTGAAGGTGTGGAAGAATTCCTCCTGCGTACTGTCTTTGCCAGCAATGAACTGCACATCGTCGACCATGAGCACATCCACGGAGCGGAACAGCTCTTTGAAATCCATCATCTTGCGATCGCGCAGGGCTTGCACAAAGCGGTACATGAATTGTTCGGCAGAGAGGTACAGCACGTTGAGATCTGGGCGCTGCGCCTGAAGCTCCCACGCAATTGCGTGCATCAGGTGTGTTTTGCCAAGGCCAACACCACCATAGAGGAACAGCGGGTTGAACGTGACCGGGCCACCTTCGCCGACACGGCGCGCGGCGGCATTGGCCAACTCGTTGGGTTTGCCCACAACAAAGCTGTCAAACGTGAACCGCGCATCCAAAGGCGCGCCGGTCATGCCCATGTCCGCGCCGTCGGAGGCGGCGGCAACAGCTGGGGATGCGGCTGTGGTGGTCTTTTTCGTTGAGGCTGTTGCGGCCGGACGCATGGCAGGCGCCTTGGCCGCAACTTTGAACTGCATACGCTGCACGTCGGCGCCATTCTGGGTCATCTGATGCAAAATCAGATCGCCATAGTTTTGCGACACGTAGTTGCCGATAAAATTGGTCGGCACATGAAAGGTGGCCACGCCATCTTTCAGCTCTGAAAAATTGACGGGCTCAATCCAGGTTTTGAAATTATTCTGACCCACTGTTTTGAGTAGGTCTTGTCGGATGGTGCCCCAAGTGTCGTCAGTCATCTGTCCCCGTTTTCCTTCACACGTCTTTTGCGCCGAGCTGGGCCCGGTCTCTGCCTTTGTTGTGTGACCCAGTTGTGCCTTGAGGGCTGGTAAAAGCCCAAGCAGCTTCCGGCAAAACACAACCATGCCGGAGGTCCCTATTCTCCGGTTGCGTCTTGTCATCGGCGCGCAGATGCGCTGCTTTGTGGAACAGGTGAACATCCCGGAAACCATGGCAACCGCACCCCCAAAAGCGCGGCTGTCTCAGTCACCCAGTATGGCAAAGCCACCGTGTGTCGGTGTCTGTCCCCCCCAAGGCGAAATGAATCGCTGAGAGAACCTAGCAAGCTGGTGCCAAATCCGGCAACTGAACTTCGAACTTGACTCAGGCATTCGTCAAAAAGAATCTATCCACAGGCTGCTAAGTTCATGTATTAAAACAATCTTACCAAAAAATTTGATCCATTCTAAGCTGAGCCGTGCACAGCGATATCCCCGGCCGATCTTGAGGCGAAAACCGCCCGGAGTCGTCCCTAAAACCCCGATTTTGTCTGCCTTTTGCGCGGGGTGGCAACATCTGGTTGTTGCGCCGCGGCCACATCTTCGCTGCTGTTGGGCTGGGTGGCCAAAAGGAATCGCTGATGATTCTGGCGCGACTCACTTGTGGAACACTAAGCGCCACGTTGAGTTGACGCGGAATGGCCCACATCGGCCCCTTGCCTGCGACACCCGCTCCGTGCATTAACAGCGCGATGGCAAAGCAACTTGATTATCATACCATCCGGGAGATCTTCACCCGGTTTGAGGCAGCCGAAGCCGAGCCCGTGGGCGAACTCGATCACGTCAACGTCTATACGTTGGTGGTGGCGGTGGCTCTGTCGGCTCAGGCGACAGACGTCGGCGTGAACCGCGCCACCAAAGAACTGTTCAAAATAGCTGACACGCCGCAAAAGATGCTCGACCTTGGTGAAGAGACGGTGATTGAGCACATCAAGACCATTGGCCTCTATCGCAACAAGGCCAAAAACGTGATCAAGCTCAGCCGCATCCTGGTGGAGGACTTCAACGGTGAGGTGCCCAACTCGCGTGCGGCGCTGGAAAGCCTGCCCGGCGTGGGGCGTAAAACCGCCAATGTGGTGCTCAACATGTGGTGGCGCTATCCGGCACAGGCCGTGGACACGCATATCTTCCGCTTTGGTAACCGCTCTGGCGTCTGCCCCGGCAAAGATGTCGTGGCGGTTGAACGCGCCATCGAAGACCAAATTCCTGTGGATTTTCAACTCCACGCCCATCACTGGATGATCCTGCACGGCCGCTATGTCTGTAAGGCGCGCAAGCCGCTGTGTGGCACCTGCCTCATCCGCGATCTCTGCCTATTTGAGGATAAAAACCTATGACCCAATACCAAGTGGTTGGCATCGGCAACGCCGTTGTGGATGTGATCAGCCAATCTGATGACAGCTTTCTGGACCTGATGGGCATTCAGAAAGGCATCATGCAACTGGTCGAAAAAGAACGTGGTGAAATGCTTTACGCCGGTATGACCAATCGCAAACAGGCGCCGGGTGGCTCGGTCGCCAACACCGTTGCAGGGCTTGGCGCGCTGGGCTTGTCGACCGGATTTATCGGGCGCGTAAGCAACGATGCGCTGGGGCAGTTTTATGCCAGTGAAATGCAGGCAGACGGCACCGACTTTGTGAATCCGCTGGTTGAAGGCGATGAGTTGCCAACCTCACGCTCAATGATTTTTGTCTCCCCGGATGGCGAGCGCTCGATGAACACCTATTTGGGCATTTCTTCGGAGCTTGGCCCCGATGACGTCTCCGACGATGTCGCAGGACAGGCGCAGCTTTTGTTCCTCGAAGGGTATCTCTATGACAAACCTAAGGGCAAAAAGGCGTTTGAACGCGCCGCCAAACTTTGCCGCGACGGTGGCGGTAAGGCTGGCATTGCGCTGTCCGATCCGTTCTGTGTCGAACGCCATCGCGATGATTTCCGCCGCTTGGTGAAAGAACTCGATTTTGTGATTGGCAATCAACACGAATGGGAGTCGCTGTATCAAACCGACTTGAGTGCCGCGTTGGAGCAAGCTGCGCAGGATGCGGGCATGGTGGTCTGCACCCGCTCCGGACATGACGTGGTGCTGCTCAGCGGCGACGAGCAAGCCACTGTGGCTGTGAACGAAATTGTGCCCGTAGATGCCACCGGTGCGGGCGATCAGTTTGCCTGCGGGTTCCTCTATGGTGTGGCCACTGGCCAGTCTCTGGAAGTGGCGGGCAAAATGGGCTGCATCGCGGCGGCAGAAGTGATCAGTCACTACGGCGCGCGGCCCGAGGCAGACATCAAATCGTTGTTTCAGAAAGCTGGGCTGATCGGCTGATGCGCTGCCGCTAACACCCGCGCTGGTGGCACCATTTTGTGCCTCCGGCGGAGGTATTTGCAGAAAGAGAAAGCGAAAGTGCCTTGCCAGACACGCCGGTCGACTCTGCGCGATGCTTACGTCTCTGAGAAGGCAGCTTTCTCCTTCACGATCATCGGCTCCGCAGCCTCTACCGCAAGAACACAGTAAGAACTTTTGGTGAAAAAAGCCTTAACGGGCCTTCTCATTCTCCAAATACCTCAGGGTGAATTGGGCCTTTTGCCCAAGAGGGGCTGGCCCCTGCTACTGCAAAGACGCCACTGCCATATCTGCCAGCTGTACGCTGAGCTCGGTCACAAAAGTCTCAGGCGCATTGTCGCGCGGGCGATACCAAAACACTGGTGCATTGATCAGCAATAGCAGCGATTGCAGCGCAACAGAGATGTTTTGCACCCGAAAACTGCCGTCTTCCATACCGGCTTGAAGCACGTCCCGAAACAGGGTTTCATAGGCTTTGCGTTCCAACTGGATCTGCGCAAACAGCGCTCGCTCCTGTGCCGTGGTCGATTTCTGTTGCACGCCAACGTAAGATTGAATGATCACCTTGTGATAGGGCAGCGTGCGCAGGACTTCGGGAATATGCGTCTGGACCATGGTGCGCAGATTATTAATTGGCGTGGCATTTGGGTCCACCACCGGCGGCACCTTTTGCAGCACAAAATCCGCCGCGCGCAAACACACCTCCGCCAGCAATGCGCCTTTGGAGGGGAAGTGATGGTAGATGCGCCCTTTGGTGGCGCCCAGATGACGGGCCACATCATCAATTGACGCCGCTTCTGCACCGAGGGTCATAAACACCTCCGCCGCAGCATCCAGAATCTCTTCCCTCGAAGAACTCATCTTGGGTTTTGTGGGGTTTGACATGACGTCTACTACCTCATGATGCGCCGACGGATGACGTTACGTCGTGCGGGGCCGCCGCGTTGACAGCATACTCAGTAGTATGTTTGCCTGAGAGGTGCAATCTCCGACCCAAAGGGCGGAGGCCTTGGGAGGGGCGTTTGCATGGACATCGACACATTCCGCAGCGAGACCCGCGCGTGGCTGGAGGCCAACTGCCCGGCTGAGATGCGCACGCCGATGGGCGAAGATGACATTTGTTGGGGTGGGCGGACCTTTGAGTTTCGCTCTCCTGCCCAAAAGCAGTGGCTGAAGGTTATGGCCGCCAAAGGTTGGACCGTGCCGGCCTGGCCCAAAGCATACGGCGGCGGCGGTCTGACTGGTGATGAACAAAAGGTGCTTACCGAAGAGATGCACCGCATCAACGCGCGGCCGCCCTTACAAAGCTTTGGCATCTGGATGCTGGGGCCCGCCTTATTGCAGTTTGGCACTGAGGCGCAAAAGCGCCACTACCTGCCTCAGATTGCACGTGGCGAAATCCGCTGGTGTCAGGGTTACTCTGAGCCCTGCGCAGGGTCTGATTTGGCGGGGCTGCAAACCAAAGGTGTGGACACAGGTGTGCATTTCGAGGTGACGGGTCAGAAAATCTGGACTTCTTATGCCGACCAAGCGGATTGGATTTTCTGTCTTGTGCGCACCGAGCCGGATGAAAGGAAACACACCGGCATTTCTTTCCTGCTGTTTGACATGCAGAGCGACGGCGTCTCGACCAAACCCATTAAGCTGATCTCTGGTGCGTCGCCGTTTTGTGAGACCTTCTTTGACGCGGTGAAAGTGCCCAAGGACCAGATTGTTGGCGAACGTGGGCAGGGTTGGACGATTGCCAAATATCTGCTGACCCACGAACGCGAGATGATTGGCGCATCTGACTCCGCGCTGTTTGCCAAATCCGACTTGGCGGAAGATGCAGTGTCTGCAATTGGTTTGGATGAAACTGGGCGGTTGGATGACCCTATGCTGCGGGCGGATCTGGGGCAGTTCTTGATCGATGAGATATGTTTTGACGCCCATTTGGAGATGACCGGGGCGTACATGCGGGCAGGGCATGAGCTTGGCGCGCGCTCGGCAGAACTCAAATATCTCGGCACAGAACTCAACAAACGCCGTCAAAGCCTGAGGGTGGCGGCTGGGGGCAGCGATGATTTGGTCTGGGAAGGCACGGCCAATGATGCGGGTCAGGTGGCCAAAGATTGGCTGCGCTCCAAAGCCAACACCATCGAAGGCGGCACGTCGGAAGTCATGCTGTCGATCCTCTCCAAAGCTGTTTTGAAATTACCGGGATAAGCGCGCCATGGAACTCTTGAGTGAAGACCAACAGTTGATTGCCGACTCCGCCACTGGTTTTTTGCGCGCCGGCCATTCGATCGCCGCCTTCCGTGCCCTGCGGGAAACCGGGGACACGGCAAACATCGCGATCCTTCCCGAGTTGGCCAAGATGGGCTGGATGGGCATTGTTGTGCCGGAAGAGTTGGGCGGCATTGGGCTAGGCTATCGCGCAGCCGGGCTTATTGCCGAGGAGCTGGGGCGGAACCTGACTGTCAGTCCTTTTGTGTCCTCAGCGATCCTTGCGGGCACTGCGCTGTCCACCTCAAACAGCCAAGCCCAGAAAATTTGGGCGCCAAAGGTGGCCGCTGGAGAGGCTGTATTGGCGCTGGCCTTGGATGAAACGGCCAAACACCGCCCAGATCGGGTCGTCACCAAAGTCACTGGCGAGGCTGATGGACTAAAGCTGAACGGCCGCAAGACATACGTTGTGGATGGCGGCTTTGCGGATCGTTTGGTTGTGACAGCCAAGCGGGGCGACGACTTGTGTTTGCTTCTGGTCGATCCGCTTGCAGCGGGTGTGACCCTCACATCTCAAGTGATGTTGGATTCTCGCAATGCCGCCACTGTGGTGTTGGAGGATGTGGCCGTTAGAGATGCCGACATTCTGGCGCAAGGACAGGCCGCAGAGAGGGCGTTGGCCAAAACCCTTGCAGCAGGCCGGGCGGTCGCGGCGACAGAGCAGCTTGGCATCGCCAAAGCGGCGGCGGATCAAACTTATGACTACCTGCGCACCCGCAAACAGTTTGGTGTTCACATTGGACAGCTTCAGGCGCTGCAACACCGCGCGGCAGAGCTTTATTGCGAGTTGGCACAGGTTTCCTCGCTGATCGCGGCGGCCCTAAATGCGTTGGATTCCGACAGCGCAGATGTGGAAACCCTGACCCGTGCTGCCAAAGCCAAAATGGCGCGGGTGGGGCAACAAGCGACCGAAGAAGGCGTGCAGATGCATGGTGGCATTGGCATGACCGATGAGATGGATCTTGGATTGTTTATGAAACGCGACCGCGCCTTGGCGGAGTTCTTGGGTGATGCAGGGCATCACACTGAGTGGCTTTTGCGGCAGCGCGGCATTTAGTGTGCGCCAAAGGGATTTAACATACGAGGCCGTATGGAGTGGCGATGTGACGTAACGGAGCTTTGTAAAAGCGGGGGAATGGGAGACTTGACGCAAAAGGGTTCGCTCCGAACACTGAGTGCACAAAAAGCCGGTCAAAACCGGCACGGGAGGAAAATTTGGAAGTTGTGCAACTGCTTGTCAGCGGGCTTGCGAACGGCTGTGTCTACGGTCTGATCGCGCTGGGCTTCGTGCTGATTTACAAGGCGACCGAACAGGTGAATTTCGCTCAAGGCGACTTTATGATGCTTGGCGCGTTTGTGTGTTTGGGGCTCACCAATGCGCATTATGTGGGGCTGCCGTTCTGGATCGCGGCGCCTCTAACGATCGCCATTATGGCGGTGCTTGGATATCTGCTCGACTTCTTTGTTTTGCGTCATCTGTTTGGTCAAAGCCAAACGGCGGTGGTGATCCTGACCATCGCGCTGGGCTTTGTCATTCGCTTTGTCGCAGGCGCGATCTGGAGCCATGAACCACAGACTTTGGAAAGCCCATTGGCAGTTGGTGACTTCAACGTGGGTGGTGTGGTGTTGGGCATGGCCGACATAGCCGTGATCGTGGTAACGGTGCTGCTCACCTATTTCCTCTACCAATTCTTCCAACGCACCAAGCTGGGCCTTGCCATGCAGGCGGCCAGCCAGAACCAGATGGCGGCCTACTTTATGGGCATCCCGGTCAAGCGAGTGCAAGGCATGATCTGGGGCTTGTCTGGCGCGGTGGCTGCCGTGGCGGGCATCCTGTTTGCCTCCAAAGGTGCGATTGATCCCAATGCGGGCCTTTTGGGCATCAAAGCATTTGCGGCTGCTGTGATTGGCGGTTTTGGATCGCTACCGGGCGCGTTGATGGGTGGGCTGATCGTGGGGGTTATTGAGCCTTTCGCAAGCCGCTATTTCCCTGCCGGGTACAGCCAGATCGCGCCCTATACGTTGCTATTGTTTGTGCTGGTGTTCCGTCCCAATGGCCTGTTTTCGCAGGTCCGGATCAAGAAGGTCTGAGGTCATGCGGATACATTTCAAAACCTCTTACAACCATGACATCCGGCTCTTCCCGGATTGGTGGAGCTTTCTGGTCTATGCGACGCTGATTGTGATTGCTGTAGTGCTGCCTTGGGTGCTGGACGACTTCTTCCTCGGAGAAGTCACCAACGTGCTGATTTGGGCCATCGCGGGTCTTGGTCTTATGCTGCTGACCGGTCAAACTGGTCAAGCCAGCCTCGGCCACGCGGCTTTTCTGGCGCTGGGCTGCTACTCCTGCATCATTTTCATGGAGCAAGGCTGGCCCTTCCTGATTGCCTTTCCGGCGGCAGGTATCCTGACCGGCGTGGTGGGCACCATCATCGCCATCCCGGCGATCCGCCTGCACGGGATTTATCTGGCGATTGCCACCATCGCGCTCTCCATTCTGGCGGACGACATCATTGTGTTGATGGAGCCGATCACCGATGGCGTGTCGGGCAAGTTTGCTCCGATGATCACCATCTTTGGCATCGAAATTGAACGGTGGACCACGCCGGATCGGTTCTACTGGCTGGTGCTGGCTGTCACAATTCTCTGCACTTTGGGGTATCGCAATCTATTGCGCTCACCTTTGGGTCGCGCCTTTGCCGCGGTGCGAGACAGCGAAGTCTCCGCCAGCGCTATGGGTGTGCACATCGCGCGCGCCAAAGCGGTGGCTTTTGGAATTTCCTGTGCGATCACTGGTCTGGCGGGCGCGCTGATGGGCTTCTACGCAGGGGCGTTTAACAACGAGACCTTCTCCATCGTGATCTCCATCACGCTGTTGATGATGATTGTGATCGGCGGGCTTGGCTCCATCCACGGGGCGTTTTTTGGCGCGGTTGTGGTGGCGTTTTTGCCGCAGTTTCTGTCGATGACCAAAGATTTTGTGGGGGGTGGCTCGGTTGCTATTCCGGGATTGGAAACCGGGGTTTTTGGCATGATCCTGATCCTCTTTATCCTGTTTGAACCCATGGGCATCTATGGCCGTTGGATGAAGATCCGCATCTGGTTTGAACTGTTCCCGTTTGCACGCAAAGACATGTTCAAGCGCCAGAAAAGCTACCTGAAAACGGAGCGTTTGAGATGAGCACTTTGCTGGAAATCAACAATGCAACGCTCAAGTTTGGCGGCGTGGTCGCTGTGAACGATCTCACGTTTAGCGTGGAAGAAGGCGAGGTCTACGCCATTGTAGGCCCCAATGGGGCGGGCAAATCCACGGTCTTCAATCTGATCTCACGCTTCTACGATCCCTACGCCGGGTCACTGACCTTTGATGGGCACAACTTGCTCGATCGCAACGCGGATGCGGTTGCCGACCTTGGCATCGCGCGGACCTTTCAAAACATCGAACTGTTTGACCATGCCACGGTGTTGCAAAACCTGCTGGTGGGACGTCACCGGCATCGCAACACCAATTTGGTGCAGGAAATGCTGTTCACACCCAAGGTGCGGCGTGAGGAGAAGCGCCATCGTGAGGCGGTCGAAGAGGTCATCGATTTCCTCGACTTGCAACCCTATCGCGACAAGATGATCGCCGGTCTGCCGTATGGTGTGCGCAAAGTGGTGGAATTGGGCCGCGCTCTGGCCTCTGGGCCACGGCTTTTGCTGCTGGATGAACCCGCCTCGGGGCTCTCGGTCGAAGAAACTCAGGACATGCGCTGGTGGATTGACGACATTCGCAAACAGATGGGCATCACCGTCTTGATGGTGGAGCACGACATGGGATTGGTCTCCGGAGTCTCTGACCGTGTGCTGGCACTGGCCGACGGGGCCAAGTTGGCTGAGGGCACGCCACAACAGGTGCAATCTGACCCGGCTGTGATAGAGGCCTATCTTGGCGCGGGGGCGGCGTGATGGGTGAAGCGGTGCTAGATATCAAGAACATCGAGAGCTTCTATGGCCCAATCATGGCCATCCGTGGTGTGTCGCTAAAAGTGGAAAAAGGCCAGGTGGTGACCGTGCTGGGCGCCAACGGTGCCGGAAAATCGACTTTGCTCAAAACCATCTCTGGCATCATGGACCCTGAAAAGGGGCAAGTGGTGTTTGAAGGCCGCGAAATCCAAGGCATGGAACCCCATAAAGTGGTGGGCCAAGGCATCGTGCATGTGCCCGAAGGGCGCGAGGTTTTCCCGCTTCTGACGGTGGATGAAAACCTCTCGCTTGGGGCGTATACGCGCTCGGATAAGGCGGAGATCGAAAAAGACCGCCAGATGGTCTTTGACTATTTTCCCATTCTGGCAGAGCGCCGCCACCAAGAGGCCGGCACACTCTCCGGTGGCCAGCAACAGATGTTGGCAATTGGGCGCGGCTTGATGTTGCGGCCCAAGATCATGCTGCTGGATGAGCCAAGTCTCGGCCTGTCGCCGCTGTTGGTGCAGGAGATCTTTGCCATTCTCAAACGTCTGAACAAAGATGAAGGTGTGACCATGATGCTGGTCGAGCAAAACGCCAAAGTGGCGCTTGAGCTGGCGGATGTTGGCTACGTCATGGAGGTGGGGCGCATTGTGATGGACGACACAGCGGATCGCCTGATGGAAAGTGAAGACATCAAAGCCTTCTATCTGGGCCATCAAGAGACCGGCGCACGCGGCGAGCGCCGTTGGAAACGTAAGAAAACGTGGCGCTGAGGGGAGGCATGAACATGAACATTCAAACCACATCCCAGCCACCGGAGCAGATTGAAATCAATGGCGTCATTGTCTCGGCCACACCAGGGCAAAAGCCTGCGCTGGTGGATGGCTGCGACACGGTTGTCGGTCTGTTTCAAAAACGCTGCGAACAGCTGCGCGATCGCACCGCACATCGCGAAAAAGACCTCGGAATTTGGCAAGCCTACTCTTGGAAAGACTATTGGACCCATGCCAAATGGATTGGCCTTGGCCTGCGGGCGCTGGGTCTGGAACGCGGCGAAGTTGTCTCGATTCTGTCCGAGGACCGCAAGGAATGGCTCTACGCTGACATGGGCATCCAATGTGTGGGCGGCATTGCTTCGGGCGTCTACACCACGGATTCGGCCAGCCAGCTTGAATACCTGCTGCGCGACAGCGGCAGCCGCTTTTTGTTTGTCGAAAACGACGAACAGCTCGACAAGTTTCTGGAGATAGAAGAGCAAGCCAGCCACGTCACAAAAGTCATCATTCTGGACCAGGACGGCCTGCATGATTTGCGCCATGACAAATGTGTTTTCCTGGACGAACTGTATGAAACCGGTCGCGCCTATGAAGCGGACAACCATGGCGTCTTTGAAGAGGAAATCAAAAAGGCCAAGCCCGAAGACACAGGCTTGCTGATCTATACCTCTGGCACCACCGGCATGCCAAAAGGCGCGATGCTGTCTCAGGAAAACGTGATTTCTGCTTGTGTGTCTGGTGCCCATGCGCTGCCGACAATGGCCAGTGATGAGCAGCTTTGCTTCTTACCGCTGTGCCATATTCTGGAGCGCAATGTGTCGGCCTATTTCCCGATTGCTGGCAAGGCCACAGTGAATTTTGCCGAAAGCACAGAGACCGTTTTTGACAACCTGCAAGAGGTCTCGCCTGCGCATTTCACCGCCGTACCGCGCGTGTGGGAAAAGATCTACTCTCGCGTTCTGGTGCTGGCGCAAGAGGCCACGCCGATTGGTCGGCTGTGCTTCAATCTTGCGGTCAAGGCGGGCCTGAAACGTGCCGACTACTTGCTGGACCGAAAACCGGTGCCAAGTGGTGTTCAGCTCAACTATGCGATCTGGGATTTTCTTGTGCTGCGCAATCTGCGTCGGATGTTGGGCATGGACAAAATGCGCCGTGGTGGCACCGGTGCGGCCCCGATCAGCCCGGAATTAATCCGCTGGTATTGGGCCATTGGGGTGCAGCTTCTGGAAGGCTACGGCATGACCGAAAACGCCGGGCTGGCCTCGATCAATGTGCCAGATGACAACAAGCTGGGCAGTGTTGGTAAAGCTGTGCCGGGCTTTGATATTCGCATTGCCGAAGACGGCGAAATCCAAACTTATGGCCTGAACAACTTCCAAGGCTATTGGCGCAACAACGAGAAAACTGTGGAGACCTTCACCGATGATGGCTGGCTGCGTACGGGGGATG
The DNA here is from genome assembly GCF_913054185.1 of uncultured Shimia sp. Taxonomy (GTDB): domain Bacteria; phylum Pseudomonadota; class Alphaproteobacteria; order Rhodobacterales; family Rhodobacteraceae; genus Shimia. Next base: position 30,724 of record NZ_CAJXIV010000012.1, on the reverse strand, counting down.
TCGGCAAGCTTGATGACGACGGGTTCCTGACGATCACGGGCCGCTTGAAAGACATCATCATCACCGCTGGCGGCAAGAACATCACCCCAGCAGAGATCGAAAGCCGCCTGAAATTCAGTCACTACATCTCGGACGCTGTGGTGATTGGCGATGCGCGCAAATACCTGTCTTGTCTGATCATGATCGATCAGGAAAACGTTGAGAAATTCGCGCAAGACCGCAAGGTGCCGTTTTCGGATTTTGCCTCGCTCTGTGCGGCGCAGGATGTGGTGGAATTGATCCAAGCGGAGGTGGATACGGTCAACAAGGAATTTGCCCGCGTCGAACAGATTAAGGATTTCCGGCTGATCAATGTGTTGCTGACGGCGGAAGATGAAGAACTGACCGCAACCATGAAACTCAAGCGCAGTTTTGTGGAGAAGAAACACGCGGGACTCATAGAGGAAATGTACTAGGCTGCATGTATGTGGCCCCAGACCACACTTTAAACGGGAGGAAATTATGAAAAAACTGACGACTGTACTGGCGGTTGGCGCAGCAGCGCTGGCAAGCCAGGTCGCCGCCGACACGCAAGGCGTGAGCGATGGCGAAGTGGTGATTGGGTCCGTGAACGACCTCAGCGGAATCTTTGCTGCCGTAGGTGTTCCGGCGGTCAATGGCGCCAACATGCGCTTTGACGAGGTCAATGCCGCCGGTGGCGTGCACGGGCGTCAGATCCGGTTTGTTGTGGAGGACAACGGGTATCAGATCCCGCGCGCGATGCAGGGCTACAACAAGCTACTGAACCGGGACAAAGCCTTTGCCATGTTGCTGTCGTTGGGCACGCCGATGAACGTCGCGGGTTTCAAACTGCTCGATCCCAAAGGCATTCCCAATGTTGGCCCGCTTTCTGCGGCACGGCAGATGTTGCAAGAGCCGATGGACAATAAATTCATTGGCTTCTCAAGCTACTACGACCAGGTTCAGGTTGGTGCAACTTACCTAGCCGAAGAGTTTGGCGCCAAAGAGCTGTGCACAATGTACATCCCGTCTGACTTTGGCAAAGAGATTGCTGAGTCCACCGCAGATGTTGCGAAAAGCATGGGTCTGACCATGGGCAGCGAAACCACACACAAGCCGGATGAGTTGGATTTTGTCGGCTCGCTTGGCAAACACAAAGCCGCTGGATGTGATGTGATCACCATGGCGCTGGGCGTGCGTCAGGGCATCACCGTTGTGGGCACCGCCAAGAAGCTGGGCTGGACCGACGTAAAATTCCTCAACACCTCCGCAGGCTTCCTGGAGCCAGTGGCGATGGTGCCGGGTGGCGTGACCGATGGATTGTATGCCGCATCGGGCTGGCAGGATCTTTATGCACGCGCAGCGGATCCGGTGCCGGGTAAATTTATTGCCGATTACAAAGCCAAGTTTGATCAGCCTGCGTCAGGATTTGCCATGCTGGGTTATTCCGCAGCGGACACGCTTGTGCGCGCCTTGGAGGCAGCTGGTCCTGAGTTGACCCATGAGGGCTTCATCGCCGCCATGGAGACGTTGGACTACATGGACGAATTGACCGGCTCGCAGACCACCTATGGCCCAGACGACCACCGCGGTGCGGACGAGGTTGTGATTTCCGTGGTGGAAAACGGCGGCTGGAAGACGGTTGCTGTGAAGTAAGGCGTTCGTCTGATGGATTAGGAGGCTCCCGGATATTTTCGGGAGCCTTTTTTGTAAGGCAGCTTTTGTCCTACACGCGGATTTACTTTCCCTACGTTACTCGCACCCTCATGGCAGTTTTATTGAAGTCCTCAAAAAGATCATTTTCAAACGAAAAGGGTATGCCGAAATGGCTCATGAAAAAGTCTGGGACTCGTGTTTTCTTTCAGACCCTGAGGCTGGGGTTTACGTGAGCTTCCACTTACCTGGCTTTGATGGGGAAGCATGTTCCCTCGAGCAAACAGTTGATCTTGCCCAAAGGTACGGCTTCGTTCTGCCTGGAGACATACCAAATTCACCGCAAGACATTCGCGTCGAAGAATACCCAGAATACATGTATCCCACCTATCAAGAAGGCGTTTCCCCTGATCAGATGCGGGATGTTTTTAAGGGAAAGAACGGTTTGGTTGTCATATCCGGCGCCATGTTTGATTTGCTTCAAAAGTTCAACCTTGGGGCCACACGACTAAAGGCCATTCCTTTAAGAGAAACCGATCAAGCGACGCCTGTTGATGGGCGCTGGTATTTTTTACATTTCCGGGAAAACCGAAATTGTTTGGTGCCGGAAAAATCAATCGGCGTCGAGCCAACCCCTAACGGCCATCGCTGGCGAATTAAGAATGACGACACATACCGGCTGTGTGTTGATCCAAGCGCGGCTGGCGATTTGGACCTGTGGCGCGATAGCCGTGCGACCAAAGTGGTGTTCCTCTCCGACAGATTAAAGCAGGCCATCGAAGAAGCGGGCCTTGTGATCAAGGCCGACAGCACATTTCGCCAGTGTCTTGTAGATTGAATGCGCCACTAGCCATCCCAAGTCGCCTGACAAGTCAGCTTGGAGAGGCGTCCAGTTTTCAAAGCCACACAGAAAAATTCCCCGCAGCCGATGGTCTGGTCTGCGGGGAAGGCGGGAGTGAACTTGTTCTTGCAAGGTCCCCATGTTTACCGCGCGCCTGTCCCTGAAACGCCTGCGGCCGTCCCGTCAGCGGATGTGCCATCGCCACACAGATTGGAAGGAGGAAAATCCGGGGCGCTCTGGCTATCCACTGTCCGCAGATATACCATATTTTGCGGTGTTTGGCTATATGTTGTGTGGATTTAGTATGTGGGGCGCAAATGCAGAGGAGTTATTGCCAGCTCACATCGCCCAAAAAGATATAGCCCGCACCATAGATGGTTTTGATAAGACGTGGGTTTTTGGGATCTTCCTTGAGCTTGGTGCGCAGACGTGAAATCCGCACATCCATGGCCCGATCAAAGCTTTCACCAGCGGCCCCGCCCAAAGATTCCTGCATCTGAGCGCGGCTGATCAGGCGTTTGGGACTGTCCAAAAACAGCCGCAGAACTTCGCCTTCCGCATGGCTGAACGTGGTCTCTGTGCCAATGTCATCCACCAGAACGTAGCGGTCAAAATAAGCGGTCCAGCCGTTGAACACCGCTGTGTTGGCGGCCACAGGTGCCGCTGGTTTCTCTTTGCGAAGCCGGGCGCGCACCCGTGCCACCACCTCGGTGGGGTCAAACGGCTTGATGATGTAATCATCAGCCCCCAGCTCCAACCCAGTGATCCGGTCCTGCACCTGCGCACGTCCGGAGATGATGATCACCGCCGCGCCCAGTTCCAAAGCCAGCCGATGCACCAAAGTCAGGCCATCTTTGTCTGGCAGTCCCAAATCCACCAAACACACATCTGGTGTGGTGGATTTGAGCGCGGCTTCAAACTCCGTGGCCCGGGAAAACGCCATGGTGCGAAAGCCTGCATCTTCCAAGGCGTCCGCCAGGATCATGCGGATTTCCGGTTCGTCGTCGAGGATGGTGACAAGCGGGGCGGTCATGGTGGGGCTCACTTCGGATGTAAGAATTGGTCAAGCTGCGCAGCGGTAAAAGGCTTGGGCAATACCGGCGCGCGCGCGGCGCCTTCGATATAGAGATCGTGGCTCTGGGGCAAGCTGGTCATCAGATAGGTTGGCACCCGCTCGCGTCCCAATTCGCGGATCAGATCCACACCGGTGGCGTCGCCTTCAAGTGAAATATCGGACAACACCAACGTGATGTCCGGCACTTGGTCCAGCAACACACGGGCTTCGTCCACACTGGCGGCCTCGATCACCGTGTGCTTCATGTCGGTCAGCATGTCGCGGATCAACCCGCGCAAGTCCGGGTTGTCCTCCACCAACAGCGCCAGCCCAGGGGTCGAATCCTGCACCGCACGGCGCAGCGGCAAGCGCAACACCACCTGACCGCCGGTTTCCGTGTTGGCCACTTTGATGTCGCCGCCCACCAGCTTGGTCATGTCGTACACCATTGCCAGCCCAAGACCGGAGCCATCCGCACCTTTGGTGGTGAAAAATGGGTCCAGTGCATGATCCAGAGCCGCGTCTGAGAACCCCGGTCCGGTATCACGTACGGTAAATTGCACCCAGGTGTTCTGCATCAGCTCGGCAATCAACAAGATGGTGCCGCCCTGACCGCAGGCATGGGCGGCATTCAACAGCAGGTTCACCAGCGAGTCATGCAACATCGCCGGATCCAACAGCACCGCGCCTTCGGGGATGCTGTTCTCAATGATCAGCGAGACCTCTTCTCCCACCGTCGGCTGTGCAAGGGTTTCCAGCTCAGACAGGAAACTGACCATATTTGTTGGCGCCAGCTTTGGCACCCGTGGGCCGGTCACATTGGCCAGGTTGTCCAGCAGCGTGCCGCCCCGCCGTGCTGCGCCCAGGGTTGCCTCAATCAACGACCGCGCATCGTCTGGCAAATCCATTTTGCGCAACTTGCTTTGCGTGCCCAAAATGATCGTCAGCAGATTGGAAAAATCATGTGCGAGGCCACTGGTCATCTGCGCCGCAATCTCGCGCCGCCGGGTTTGTTGCAAGGCCACCCGTGCCTGAGTTTCTTCGGTTACATCCATCGACAGTACATAGACGCCACGGGCGGCGCCGTCGTTGTCATCCGGCGTAAAGGCGGCGCGAATACGCCGCGTGCTGGGATGTTCGTTGAACTCAAATACCGAAGGCTGGCCTCGGAACGCCTTGTCCATATGCGGTTTGATATGGCTGTAGGCGCTGTCCCCCAACGCCTCGCTGGCGTGGACGCCCACGATGTCAGACGGCCGCCCGGGGATCACCGTGCTCAACCGGCGGTTGGAATAGGTGTACAGTCGGTCCGGCCCCACGTGGGCAATATGCGCGGGCATCATTTCCGCGGTCAGTCGCATCCGGGCCTCGCTGTCCATCAGCTGACGCTTTACTTCCTCAAGGGTTTGGACCGTGGCTTCCAATTCCCGGTTGGTGGCAGACAGCTCCTCGGCATATTGCAACAATTGGTCAGAAAGCTCTTCAGAGCGCGACCGCAGCAAAGCCTCCTGGCGTTTGGTTGATGTGATGTCGGTATAGACCGCCACCCAGCCGCCTTCGGGCAGAGGTGAGCCTTCGACCGAGACCCACCGCCCATCCGCGCGTTGGCGTTCAAAGTAATGGGCTTCAAAGTTCAACGCACGATCAACGCGCTCTTTGATGAAAGCTTCTTTGTCCTCATCACGGATGTCGCCGTATTCGCCATTTTCGATCAGAAAACGAATGGTTTCTGGAAACGGTGCACCTGGCTGTGACAGCACACGCGGGATTGAGAACATCTCCCGAAACCGTGCATTGGCCACCACCAGCTTCAGATCGCTGTCATAAATCGACATCGCCTGTTTGATTAGGTTCAGACCAGCAACGGTCATGGCCTGTGTCGCTGCGGCTCGCTCCATCATGGCTCTCCTTCTCCTCTACCGCTAACACCCAATTTGGGGGCGCGAAAAGGAAGAAATGCGACCTGTTACAATTCGTAAGGATTGGGAAAACTTTAAGAAAAAGTTGACCGACAGGGTGAAACACGCACCACTAGAGGTGGAGAATCGCTTGCGCGATTTTGGCCTGTTTCGACAGGCTTAAGGGAGGAAGATAATTTGGCACAGTCGTCACAGGCGACCGGGGGACTTGCGTCCATTCCGGCGCTGTTGCAGCGGAACGCCGCCCAGTTTGCAGACAAAGATGCATACCGGGAGAAAGAGTTCGGGATCTGGCAGACCTGGACTTGGGCAATGACCGAGAAAGAGATCGAAGCGCTGGCGCTTGGTCTGATCAATCTGGGTGTAAAAGAGGGTGACTTTGTCGCCATCATCGGGCGCAACCGCCCGTCTTTCTATTGGTCAATGGTTGCCGCCCAATCCGTGGGTGCGGTGCCGGTGCCGGTCTATAACGACAGTGCCGCCGAAGAGATGGAATACATTCTGGGTCACTGTGGCGCGAAATACGCCATTGTTGAGGATCAGGAGCAGGTCGACAAGATCATCGAGATCCAAGACAAGCTGCACCAGTTTGAGCATATGGTCTACGTCGACCCACGTGGGTTGCGGAAGTATGACCATCGCCAGCTGCATGAGTTTGGCAACATTCAAGCGCAGGGCCGCGCGGCCCATGACGAGCTGATTGGTGAGCTGAAATCCCGCCGCGAGAAGCTCGATTATGACAGCACCTGCGTGATGCTCTACACCTCCGGCACCACCGGCAAACCCAAAGGTGTGGTGCTCTCCAACCGCAATGTCATCGAAAGTGCCAAGAACTCCTCCGATTTTGACAGTCTGACAGGGGACGAAGAAATTCTGTCCTACCTGCCGATGGCTTGGGTCGGCGATTTTATCTTCTCTGTGGGTCAGGCTTACTGGTGCGGGTTCTGTGTGAACTGCCCGGAATCAGCGGAAACCATGATGACCGACCTGCGCGAAATTGGTCCTACGTACTATTTCGCGCCGCCGCGGATTTTTGAAACCTCACTGACCAGCGTAATGATCCGCATGGAAGACAGTGGTGATCTGAAATACGCCCTGTTCCATCACTTTATGGACTTCGCCAAAACCACCGGTGAGAAATACGGCATGCCCAAGCGCAGCTTGGCCAAGCCGGATATGAAGCGCCGCGTGAAAAATGCTTTCCGCTATGCGATGGGTATTGGCTTTGCGATGGAAACGCTGCTGGAAAACGGCATTCGCATGGCTTTCGCCAAGCTGCGCCATGGCAGCAAAGCGCGTGAGCATTTCAAAGCGAAAGATCCAATTCTATTGAATCTCTATCGCGGCAATCTGCGGGACTACTTCAAGTATCGCATGGGCAACGTGCTGGTCTACGGTCCCCTGAAAGACACGTTGGGCTTTGGCCGCGTGCGTGTGGGGTACACCGCCGGGGAAGCGATTGGTCCGGAAATCTTCGAATTTTACCGCTCCTTGGGCATCAACCTGAAGCAGCTCTACGGTCAGACCGAAGCCACCGTCTTCATCACCGCCCAACCGGATGGCGAAGTGCGCGCCGACACTGTGGGTGTGCCAAGCCCTGACGTGGAAATCAAAATTGCCGACAATGGCGAGATCTTCTACCGCAGCCCCGGCACGTTTGTGGAGTATTACAACAACCCGGAAAGCACCGCGTCCACCAAGGACGCCGAAGGCTGGGTTGCCACAGGTGACGCGGGCTTCTTTGAAGAAGACAGCGGCCACTTGCGCATCATCGACCGGGCCAAAGACGTTGGCAAAATGGCTGATGGCTCCATGTTTGCGCCAAAGTATGTTGAGAACAAACTGAAGTTCTACCCCGACATCCTTGAGGCCGTGCTGTTTGGCAATGGCAAGGACCGTTGTGTGGCCTTTATCAACATCGACCTGACAGCGGTGGGCAACTGGGCGGAACGCAACAACATTGCTTACGCCTCCTATCAGGAACTGGCTGGCCACCCAAAAGTGCTCGACAGCATTCAAGGGCACGTCGAAGCGGTGAACCGCTCTGTGGCGGATGACCCAATGTTGGCGGGTTGTCAGATCCACCGCTTCTTGGTTCTGCATAAAGAGCTGGATGCGGATGACGGCGAAATGACCCGAACCCGCAAGGTGCGCCGCGTGATTGTGGCGGATAAATTTAAAGACCTGGTGGATGGTCTTTATGACGGCTCAGCCAGTGTCTCCACCAACACCGAAGTGACCTATGAAGATGGCCGCAAAGGCTCGATCAGTGCAACGCTTGAGCTGCGCGACGCCCAAGTTGCGCCAACGGCCAGTAAGATAGCAGCGGAATGAATGACATGAGCAACGATAGCTACGTCACGGACGACGGCCGCACCATTGGCCCAACCGTGATGGAAATGAAAAACATCACGCTGCGTTTTGGGGGTGTGAAAGCGATCACCGACATCAGCTTTGACATCCGCGAAGGCGAGATCCGCGCGATCATCGGCCCGAACGGCGCTGGCAAATCTTCGATGTTGAACGTGATCTCCGGCTTCTACGTGCCGCAAGAAGGTGAGGTTTGGTACAAAGGTGCAAAGCGCCCGCCCATGAAGCCGTATCAGGTGGCGGGGCAGGGCATTGCCCGGACCTTCCAGAACATCGCACTGTTTGAAGGCATGACCGTTTTGGACAACGTTATGACCGGCCGCTTGCGCCAGATGAAAGCCAACCTCTTTGAGCAGGCCATCTGGAAAGGCAAAGCGGAACGCGAAGAAGTTGAGAACCGCGAGAAAGTTGAGAGAATCATCGACTTCCTTGAGATTCAGGCGATCCGCAAAACCCCGGTTGGGCGTCTGCCGTATGGTCTGAAAAAACGTGTGGAACTGGCGCGCGCGCTTGCCGCAGAACCTTCCATTCTGCTGCTGGACGAGCCGATGGCTGGCATGAACGTTGAGGAAAAAGAGGACATGTCCCGCTTTATTCTCGACATGAACGACGAGTTTGGCACCACCATCGCGCTGATTGAGCACGACATGGGGGTGGTTATGGACCTGTCAGACCGGGTTGTCGTGATGGATTACGGCAAAAAAATTGGCGACGGCACACCCAGCGAAGTGCGCAACAACCAAGACGTCATCGACGCGTATTTGGGGGTGGCACATGACTAAGCATCTCTTTGATCTCAAAGTTAAAATCGGAGGCGTAGGCGATGTCTGAACAACTCGTATTTGCGATGGAGGTCTTTGCCAACGGCCTCATGTCTGGGGTGCTTTATGCGCTTGTCGCGCTGGGCTTCGTGCTGATCTACAAAGCGTCCGGTATCTTCAACTTTGCCCAGGGTGTGATGGCGCTGTTTGCCGCGATGACCCTTGTGGGCATTCAGAACGGTCAAGTGCCGTTTGCCCATTTGATCAACGCGATCTTTGGCACACACGTACACAGCTTTGGCTGGAACATTTCCTCGGCGTTTGCGCTGATCCTCACCGTGGGTGTGATGATCCTGCTGGCCTGGGCGGTGCAACGCTTTGTGTTCCGCCATCTGGTGGGCCAAGAGCCAATCATTCTCTTCATGGCCACCATCGGTCTGGCGTATTTCCTCGAAGGTTTTGCTGACCTGATGTGGAACTCGGAAATCAAAACCCTGACCTTCTGTCTGCCCGGCGAGCTGTGCTTGCCCCAAGGCATGAACTTGGCGATTGACGATGCCGCCTATAACGCCTGGGGCGTGGGCTTCTTCATCGACAACCTCGACATCACGGCGACACTTGTGGCCATCGTGCTGGTGATCGCCTTGGTGGCATTCAGCCAATACACCAAGCAAGGCCGCGCCATGCGGGCGGTGGCGGATGATCACCAGGCCGCGTTGTCTGTGGGCATCTCCTTGAACTTCATCTGGGTTCTGGTCTGGTCTCTTGCAGGGTTTGTGGCCCTGGTCGCAGGCATCATGTGGGGCGCCAAATCTGGCGTGCAGTTCTCGCTGTCGCTGATCGCGCTGAAAGCTCTGCCGGTGCTGATGTTGGGTGGCTTTACTTCGATCCCGGGCGCCATTGTGGGTGGTCTGATCATCGGTGTGGGCGAGAAGATGTTCGAATACTGCTTCGGCATCGGTCAGTGTTTTGGCGGCGTGATCAACCTTGGTGGCGCAACCGAGAACTGGTTTGCCTATGTGCTCGCCCTCGTATTCCTCGTCTTCCGGCCCCAAGGCCTGTTTGGCGAAAAGATCATCGAGAGGGTCTGACACATGTCCAAGTCGCTCGCTGTCATGAACGTTATTGCTTGGTCCGGTTTTTGGGTCTTTGGCTACCTCGCCTTCACTGGTGACGTGTCCCGGCCCGAAGAAATGACCACAGCCGCCCTAGTGGCGGCGTTTGGCGGGCTGTTTGGCACCTGGACTTTCTTCCGGCTGGTCCGCGACGCGGAAACCTCCGGCTATGCAAAACCTCGGAACCGGGCGGACCGGTCCCACCTTGAAAAAGAATACAACGAGGAGACCGCCTGATGTTCTATCGTGAAGCTGGCGATTTCAAAAAGACCTACTCGGCGGACAACCAAACGTTCCCGATCAAGATCGACCGCGTGGGGTACTACCTTGCCCTGGTTGTGGCCTTTCTGGTGATCCCGTTTGTGATCAACGATTACTGGGCCAACGCCATTCTGCTGCCGTTCCTGATCTACTCGATTGCGGCCATCGGCCTGAACATTCTTGTGGGCTACTGTGGGCAGGTGTCTTTGGGCACCGGTGGATTCATGGCGGTGGGGGCCTACGCTTGTTACAAGCTAATGACCTCCTTCCCGGACGTGAACATCTTCTTCCACGTGCTCCTGTCTGGCGGGATCACCGGCTTTGTCTGCGTGATTTTTGGTTTGCCGTCTCTGCGCATCAAAGGTTTCTACCTAGCGGTGGCAACACTTGCGGCGCAGTTCTTCCTGGTGTGGCTCTTTAACCGGGTGCCGTGGTTCTACAACAATTCCGCATCTGGTCAGATCAACGCACCAGAGCGGATGGTCTTTGGCGTGCCGGTCACCGGGCCAAACACTGAAGCTTGGGCGACATATCTGTTCTGTCTCGTGTTCCTTGTGCTCAGCGCCCTCATCGCGCGCAATCTGACACGCGGCATGGCAGGCCGGAAATGGATGGCCATTCGTGACATGGACATCGCCGCTGAAATCATCGGTGTGAACCCACTGAAAGCAAAAATCAGCGCCTTTGGGGTCTCCGGCTTCTTTGTTGGCATCTCCGGCGCATTGTTCTTTGCGCTGTATCTTGGCGCGGTGGAAGTTGGCGAGGCCTTCGGCATCACCAAATCGTTCCTCGTGCTGTTCATGATCATCATTGGTGGTCTGGGGTCGATCTTTGGCTCCTTTGCTGGCGCAGCCTTCTTGGTGCTGCTGCCGGTGGTGCTGAAAGTGGTTGGCGTGGACATGCTTGGCTGGCCCACCGACATCGTGGCGCATTTGCAGCTTGTGATTGTTGGCGGCCTGATCATCATGTTCCTGATCTTGGAACCACATGGCCTTGCCCAACTCTGGCGCGTGGCCAAACAGAAACTGCGGTTGTGGCCCTTCCCGCACTAAGGCGGGGCCAGAACCAACCATTCCGGGGCGGGGAGGCCTCGGCAATCCACATCGGAAATAACCATGGGAGGAATAACCCGATGAAAACTAAATTTGCAACGATGGCCGTAGCGGCCGTAATGGCAGCAGCTCCAGCAATGGCGGACCTTGTGTTCCCGTCGCTCAGCTACCGCACCGGCCCATACGCAGCAGGCGGCATCCCGTTTGCAGACGGCTATGCCGACTATTTCACCCTGCTCAACGAGCGTGATGGCGGCATCGGCGGCGTTCCAACCCGCCTGCTGGAATGTGAAACCGGCTACAACACCGAAAAAGGTGTGGAATGCTACGAATCCACCAAAGGCGAAGGCGCTCTGGTGTATCAACCGCTGTCCACCGGCATCACCTACCAGCTGATCCCAAAAACCACAGCTGACAACATCCCGATGCACACCATGGGCTACGGCCGGACTTCTGCTGCAAACGGCAAAGTGTTCAGCCACACCTTCAACTACCCAGGCAGCTACTGGAATGGTGCTTCTGGCGCCGTGAACTATCTGCTGGCTGAAAATGGCGGCGATTTGAACGGCCACAAAATTGCGCTGGTCTATCACAACTCCGCCTACGGCAAAGAGCCGATCCGCACGCTCGAAGAGCTGCAGAAGAAGCACGGTTTTGAACTGAGCCTGATGCCTGTTGACCACCCTGGTCAGGAGCAGAAGTCCCAGTGGCTGCAGATCCGTCGTGAGAAGCCAGACACTGTTCTGATGTGGGGCTGGGGCGTGATGAACCAGGTTGCCATTCAGGAAGCGGCCAACATCCGTTTCCCAATGGAAAACTTCATCGGTATCTGGTGGTCTGGTGCTGAGCATGACGTTCTGTCCGCAGGTGCAAAAGCCAATGGCTACAAAGCGCTGACCTTCCACAATGTGGGTCGTGACTTCCCTGTCTTTGACGACATCCAGAAACATGTTGTGGATACCGGCAAAGCAGCGGGCGCAGGCGATCAAATCGGCAACGTTCTCTATAACCGTGGCATGTACGCAGCGATGCTCGCAGCCGAAGCGGCAAAAACCGCTCAGGAAATCCACGGCACCGCAGACATCAACGCGGGTCAAATGCGCGACGGTATGGAAGCTCTGTCCATCACCGAAGAGAAGATGACCGCGCTGGGTATGCCAAACTTTGGTCCGTCCTTTGACGTGTCCTGCGAAAACCACGGTGGCCCAGGCCTCGTTGGTGTGACGCAGTGGGATGCGGACAGCCAGACGTGGTCCCTGATCTCTGAGTTTGCAGAAACCGACCAGGACGTGATCGGTGGGCTGATCGCAGAAGATTCCAACGCCTATGCTGCTGAAAACAACATCGAAATGGGCTGTAAGTAAGCCTGTTTGAAACCTTTGTCTCGGCCGGGCACACCGGCCGGGACACCCTAGAACGTGAGATGAAAGACAACGCACATGCTTGACGCTGGTCGCACCCAAGAGACCCTTTTGGAGGTCAACAACATCGAGGTGATCTACAACCACGTGATCCTCGTGCTCAAAGGCGTGAGCCTTGCGGTTCCCAAAGGCGGCATCACCGCACTGCTGGGCGGCAACGGCGCAGGCAAAACCACAACGCTGAAGGCCATCTCCAACCTGCTGCACTCTGAGCGTGGCGAGGTGACCAAAGGCTCGATCCACTATCGGGGCGAACCCATCGCCGATCAGGACCCCGCGTCTCTGGTGAAAAAAGGCGTGATCCAAGTGATGGAAGGCCGTCACTGTTTTGAACACCTGACCGTTGAGGAAAACCTGCTGACCGGGGCCTATACCCGCAGCGGTGGTGACGTCGCCGCCGACCTCGAAATGGTCTACAACTACTTTCCGCGCCTTAAAGAACGTCGCAAATCTCAGGCGGGCTACACCTCTGGTGGTGAGCAACAAATGGTTGCGATTGGCCGCGCGCTGATGAGTAAGCCGGAATGCATTCTGCTGGACGAGCCCTCCATGGGTCTGGCACCACAGCTGGTCGAAGAGATCTTCAACATCGTGAAAGATCTCAACGAGAAAGAGGGCAACACCTTCTTGCTTGCGGAACAGAACACCAACGTGGCGCTGCGCTTTGCGCATTACGGCTACATTCTGGAAAGCGGACGTGTGGTGATGGACGGCCCTGCCGCTGAGCTGCGCGAAAACCCAGACGTAAAAGAATTCTACCTCGGCATGAGCGATGACGGACGGAAATCCTTCCGCGACGTGCGCTCTTATCGCCGTCGTAAGCGTTGGCTGAGCTAAGGCGCAGCCCAACGCCGGCGCACGTATTTGTGCGCCACCCCGCCCAAACTAATCGGGCAGACTTACCCCACCGCGCCCCCAGTCTTGGCGGGCGCATAGGAAGACTTTGGCCGCTTGTTGCGGCACCGAACCACAAAGGATGGCATCACATGAGCCGCTTTTTTGACGAGTTGGAAACCCGCAGCGCTGATCAACGCGCCGCTGATCTGGCCGCTGTTTTGCCAGCACAGATCGCACGAGCCAAACAATTGCCGGGTTTTGCAACCTCCTTGGCGGATGCTGCCCCTGCCAAAGTGACCTCAGTTGAAGATCTCGCCAGCCTGCCGGTGCTGCGCAAATCTGAATTGGGCGCGGCGCAGAAATCCAATGGTCCTTTGGGGGGCTTTGCCGACCTGACCAATCCCAATATCGCCCATGTATTCCAATCCCCCGGCCCGATTTATGAACCCGGTGGCAACACCTCTGACTGGTTCCGCTTTGGCCGTGTACTGCACGCAGTGGGCATCGGTGCAAATGACATCGTGCAGAACTGCTTTAGCTACCATCTGACCCCGGCCGGTATGATGTTTGAAAGCGGCGCGCGCGCCGTGGGTGCCAAAGTGCTGCCGGCAGGTGTGGGCCAGACCGAAATGCAGGTCCGAGCAGCTGCAGATATTGGCACCACCGCTTATGCAGGCACGCCAGATTACCTCAAAATCATCCTCGATAAGGCCGAGGAGATGGGTGAGAAACTCAAGATCACCAAAGCCACTGTTGGCGGCGGCGCGCTGTTCCCAAGCTTGCGTCAGGAATACGCCGATCGCGGCATCACCTGCCTGCAAGGCTACGGCACCGCAGATCTTGGCTCCATCGCTTACGAATCTGAATCGATGGAGGGTATGATCATCGACGAAGGTGTGATTGTGGAAATTGTCACCCCCGGCACCAGCACCCCAGTGGCGCCAGGTGAGGTGGGCGAAGTGGTGGTGACCACACTCAACCCTGATTACCCGCTGATCCGTTTTGCCACTGGCGACCTCTCCGCCATCCTCCCCGGGCAAAGCCCTTGTGGGCGGACCAACATGCGCATCAAAGGTTGGATGGGCCGTGCCGATCAAACCGCTAAGATCAAAGGCATGTTTGTCCGCCCCGAGCAGGTTGCGGCCCTTGTGGCGAAACACGACGAGGTCACCAAGGCCCGCGTGATTGCGACCCGATCTGGCGAGATGGATGTGATGACCGTACAAATCGAAAGCGCCGGCGGTGACGAGGCCGCATACGGAGCCTCCGTGGCGGACGCGCTGAAACTCAAAGGCAAGATCGAGATTGTGGCGCCGGGCAGCCTGCCCAAAGACGGCATCGTGATCGAAGATCAGCGCAAATACGACTAATCCCTCTTCCCCTGAGCCCGGTGCCCTTTTGGGTGCTTCGGCTATGCCCGTCGCTTGCGGCGGGCTTTTCTTTTTAAACCCTTTTGCCCGGCATCGCCGGGCTGCACCTGCCTGCCCCCCCGGCAGGTGCATTCGCACCTACCCAGGCAGGCGCACCCCTATGTTGGTTTGCGTCTAGAGCTCGACTTGGCCCCGAAAATACCCGATCAACAGCTTCCCCATCATCCGCTCCAGCGTCTCCTGCGCGGCGTCTTCGCCGACAATCTCCGCCACCGCCGCATGGTGCGCCGCCATTGACACCTGCATCGCCTCGTCTTGGGCTATCTCTTCTGCCGATTTTCCACGCAGATAATCAAACAACAGCGCCATTTCGCTGCCAAATCCCGGTGCCATTGCTTGGGTCAGCGCCTGTATCTGGGCCTTGTGTGTGGTCCCGCTAACTTGTGGCACTGCAATAGATTTCATCACCTCCTTAGTGCTGGCCAGAAACAGCGCCTCCTTGGTGGGGAAGTAGTGGTAGAGCGCCGATTTGGACACGCCCAGATGTGTGGCCACCTTGCGCATGCTCACGCCCCCATAGCCATGTTCGGAAATAAAGGAGGCTGCGCGTAGCGCCAAATCGGCGCGGTGGGCTTCATGGTCAACAATCTTTGGCATCTATTTCGTCCACTTGGTCTAAAATCATTTGACACGACTCGCTGCGAAGGTCTAGGAGGAAATTGTTTTCGTCCAAGCGGTCCAAAAAGATGTTTCCAACGCGTAATCTTCCTCTCTTACGTCTCGAAGTCGTGCTGACCTGTGCCGTGTTGGCCGGCATCCTCTACAAGATCGCGGACGGGTGTCGCGCGTTTGGTTGTCTGTTTTGAAAGGTCTCTCCATGTCGTCTTCTGCATCCACCGGCGGGGTTGACCGCGCTCATGATCGCTCCTTCGCACCTAAGCTGATCTTTGCAGCCTTGCACGGCGGCATTGTCGGCCTCTGCCTTTGGCTCGCCTTTACGCTGGAGTGGGCAGGCCCCGCCCGCGCCAAACTGTTGACAGGCTGCGCTGTGCTCTATTTCCTGAGGCACCTGATCACGCTGTTTGTCCTGCTCAAACGCAAGGTGGAGATGTCGGAAGCTCTGGGATTGTCGGTCTTTATGGCCCTGTTCGAGATTGGCTTTCTGCTGCTTGGTGCAGGTATTTTGCGTGGCACAGCCCTGCCATTTGGCGGCATGGACATGCTGGCGCTGGGGCTGATCGCCTTTGGCTCTTACCTCAACACCGGTTCAGAGCTGCAACGTATGATCTGGAAGAAACGCCCCGAGAGCAAAGGCCGCTGCTACACCGGCGGTTTGTTCAAGCACGCCATGCACATCAACTACTTTGGCGACATGGTGTTGTTCACCGGCTGGGCCCTTCTCACAACCTCCTGGCTTGCTCTCGTGGTCCCGCTGTTCATGACCGTGGGCTTCATCTTCTTCCACATCCCGGGCTTGGATGCCTATTTGTCCAAGCGGTATGGCGCCGAGTTTGATGCCTACGCCGCAAAGACAGCCAAATTGATCCCGTTTGTCTACTAATCCCCTCGCAAAGTTAGACACGGGCACTATCTTGGCGGGAACACGACGTGCGAGGATCCGACATGGACACCCAAACCATCAAAGCCCGCGAAATGCGGGCGCTCTCCATCGCTATGGCGGGCAGCTTGTTTATGGGCGGGGCAGGGGTCTTGGCCGCGATCTTGTCCAACTCCACCGCGATCATGATGGACGGCATGTTCTCTCTGATTGGGTTCACCTCTGCCTTTATTGGTCGGAAGATCAGCAAAAACATCGACGCCGCGCCGGACCGCTTTCGGCCTCTGGGCTACGCTGCGGATGAGGCGGTGTTTGTCACCTTCCGGTCTTTGTCTCTGATCGGTTTGATCCTTTTTGCCTGCGGATCGGCAGTGATGAACATTCTCAACTACATCCGGGGCGAGGCTATCCCGACGCTCAACTACGAACCCATGCTGATTTACTTCATCGTGATCAGCGCCACCTGTTTTGGCCTTTGGGGCGTGCATCGCCACACCTGGAAGAAAACCGGCGGGGTCAGCGATATCCTCAAGCTGGAGAGCAAAGCCGCCGCCATCGACGGCTTCATGACGGTCGCCACCGCGCTGGGTCTGGGCATGATTTACGCCTTTGGTGACAGCTTCCTTGCGCCGATTGCCCCCATCGGTGACAGCATCGTGGTGTTCTTCCTCTGTCTGGTGGCCGTGCGCCAGGTGCTGCGCGATCTTGGTGGCGGGTTGGGCGAATTGCTTGGCGTCACCGCACAGCCTGAGATCATCGCCAAAGCCCGCCGCGCCTTACGCGCCTCGGTGGCAGATCTGTCGGGCGAGGTCACAGACATGTCCGTGGTGAAACTGGGCCGCACCTACACCGTCAGCGTTTACTACAACCCAAAACAAGCGATCACACCGCAAGAGGTCGACACGCTTAATCTCTCCATGATTGCGGATGTGCGCAAAGTGGTGCCCGGCGCGGATGTGCTGCTCTGCATCTCGCAATACCCACGCCGCTGGCCCGAGGGCATGGGCTAACGCATTGCCCGCCCCTTGAGGATGGCATCAGAGCCAAACCGCTCGCGAATGGCATCTGTGGCGCGCTCTGCCTTTGCGCGCTGCGTCGCATCCGGGTCGAGTAAGTCGCCAGACAAATCCGCTTGTGTCGCCGGTACCAAATCCGCGAGTCCCACGCCGATTAACCGATACGGCCCCTCGTCCCCCACCTGATCAAACAACCCGCGTGCGGTGCGATAAAGGGCGTCCGCCATCTGGGTCGCATCCCGCAGACTGACGCGCCGGCTAATGCTAGAGAAGTTGGCGCGTTTGAGCTTTAACGTCACCACACGCCCGGCCAAATCCTTGGCCTTGGCGCGATCGCTGACCTTCTCTGAGAGTCGCCACAAATGCCCGTCCAGAATGTCCGTGTTGGCGGTGTCCTCAAAAAACGTTGTCTCGTTACTGATACTTTTCATCGGCGCATGGGCCGAAATCTTGCGCTTGTCCAATCCCCGCGCCAGATGCCAGAGCCGATAGCCGGTGTTGCCAAACCGCGCGATCAGGTCCTGCTGATCCCAACGCAATAGGTCGGTGAACGTGCGAATGCCCGCCCGCTCCAAATTCTCCTGTGCCACCGGCCCAATGCCCCAGATCATCCGCACCGGCTTGTCGCGCAGAAAATCATTGGTCTCGACTTTGCCAATCACCGAAAACCCGCGTGGCTTGTCCAGATCACTGGCGACTTTGGCCAGAAACTTGTTGTGGCTCAGCCCCACCGAGCCGGTCACGCCCAGCTCGTCTTTCATACGTTTTGTGAGCCGCGCCAACATCACCGCAGGCGGCGCGCCATGCAGCTTGGCGGTGCCGGTCATGTCCAGAAACGCTTCATCCAGCGACAGTGGTTCAATCACCGGCGTCATCTCGTCCATCATCGCCCGGATGGCGCGGCTGACCTCAACATAAGCCTCCATTCGTGGTTTGATCACCACCGCGTCGGGGCATAGCTTCAGCGCTTGAAACATCGGCATCGCAGAGCGCACTCCGCGAATGCGGGCCACATAACAGGCAGTGGACACCACCCCCCGTTTGCCCCCGCCAATAATAACCGGTTTGTCGACCAACTCCGGGTTATCGCGCTTCTCGACACTTGCATAAAACGCATCGCAATCCATATGCGCAATAGACAGCTCAAACAGCTCCGGATGAGAGGTCACACGCAGGCTGCCACACTCTGGACACCTTTTTGTGGTTTCCAATTCGTTAAGACAATCGCGGCATACTGCTGGCATTGGACCACTTCGTTTGGATGAGACAATGACTATAGCATTCCCAAACTTCCCTGACAGGGCCTATCGCGGCTCCAAGCTGATTGTGTTTGTCGGGGATAAGCTGGTGTCGGTGCTGCGCGATGACATTCCTACCATTCCTTGGCCAGACTATTGGGATTTCCCCGGGGGCGGTCGTGAAGGCGACGAGGCTGCGCTGACTTGCGCGTTGCGTGAAACCGAAGAAGAAATTGGCCTGACCCTGTCAGAACACGACGTGATCTGGGCGCGTCGTTACCAGCGACAGAATCACTTTACCTGGTTCTTTGCGGCGCAACTGCCAGCGGAGATGGAACAGCACATTGTGCTTGGCGATGAAGGTCAGCGTATCAAGCTGATGTCGCCCCGTGAGTATCTCACCCACGCCAAAGGCATCCCGCATTTCCAGACCCGTCTCGCCGATTTCCTCGCCGACACGCATCCGGAAAACCCGAATAACTTCACGCTGCCAATGGCTGCCTGCGCTTAAAGCACGGCCAACTCACTCACAATGGCCTGTGCGGCTGCCCGTGGATCGTCTGCGGTCCAGACCGGACGGCCCACCACAATGTGGTCTGCTCCGTCTTTGATCGCACTGGCCGGAGTGGCAACGCGTTTTTGATCCCCCAAGGCGGCGCCCGTGGGGCGCACACCTGGCGTCACAATCAAACGGCCCTCAGCTTCCGGCAACGCCCGGATCATGGCCGCTTCTTGTGGGGAGGCAATCACGCCGTCCGCACCGGCCTCAAACGCCTTGCCCGCGCGCTCGACCACCAGATCCGGAATGGCACCGTCTTTGATCAGACAGTTGTCCAGATCACCGCGATCGAGTGAGGTCAGCACGGTCACGCCGAGGATCTTAAGGTTGCTACCCGCCGCGCCTTGTTTCGCTGCTGCCACCACATGGGGATCGCCATGAACGGTCAGGAAGTCGAGATCAAACTGCGCCAAGCCACGCACAGCTGCTTCCACGGTTGCGCCAATATCAAACAGTTTCATATCGAGAAAAATGCGCTTGCCATATTCTTGCTTCAGCTCATTGGCCAACGCCAGACCACCACCGGTCAACATACCCAAGCCAATTTTGTAGAAGCTCACCGCATCACCAATTTGGTCAACAAGCTCTTGGCCGTGCAACATGTTTGGGACGTCGAGGGCAACAATCAGACGGTCATCAGCGGTCATGGCGGTATCTCCGGGCTATCTAGGGGCAAAGCAAACGTCTGCCTTCTAACGCCGTGCGCCCTGTGCCGCAAGGCTTAGCGGTTGCCGTAGATCCACTCCATGTCGGGCTTTTCGGTGCAGTAGTAATGCACCCAAATGTAAACATGCTGAAACGCGGCAACGACCAAGGCGTTCCAGCTGTCACACAACAGCGCGATGCCCCAAAGGCCCAGAAAGATCGGTCCGTACATGGCGTTGGAGGTGTATTTGAAGATGCCGTCTTTGACCAAGGGCAAGGCGGCGATCTCTTCGCGGAAATGATCCCCACCCACGGCACGACGGATGGTGAAATATGTCAGCACCGAATGCATGCCGTAGATCGCAATTGCGACAAAGAGGAGCCCTAACCCAATGTTGAGCCAGTGCGGAGTTCCAATGGGCACATCATCCGCCAGCCCTGTGATCAGGATGGTGATCGGTCGCGCCGCTAAAAGAGGCAAAAACATCCGTGTCCAGATGGACAGATCCGCGTCGCCATGTAGGCGGGTGACCAGATTGCGGTGTAGTTCTGCGCGAAAGATAAACGCCACAATCACTTGATGCAGGATTGCCAGGCCGATGCTGGTAACCGCCCAGGTCTGCGCCGTGAGGCCCAGAAACCGATGTCCGCCAGGCGAGGCCACCAACAGAGCTGTTGCGCCAAGCCACAAAAACACAATCAGCCCCAAATGCTGGGGCTGACCTTCAAGCATGTCGCGCCACGTGGAGCGCATGCGGATATCTTCTAATTTTGCCATGGGACCAGTCTGTCCAAAGACAGCTGGCCCGTCCAGTTAGCCTTCGCTTGGATAGACACCCGGTGCAAAAGACAGCTCTTCGCGACCGGCGCGGATTTCTGGCATGCGGCTCAGCTGACGCAGCGCTTCTTTGATCAACGCCAAACGGCCCGCGCCTTTGGGGCGCTCGTTCTCAGCGGGGACAGCGCAATGCAGGCGAACATCTCGGGAGTCATCGCTTAAACTGACCACAGCGGACAGCTCGCCCAATGTCTGGCGGTAGGTTGGGTTGGAAATCTGAATCTCGGTCACATGCATGGTGCGGCCCTTTCTTGTCTGCTCTTTCAAGCATTGTGATTCTGAAATAGGGCGAAATTTGTCTCAAATTAGGGGAATTTTCGCACCATTTTCGCACTGACTTGTGCAACCCTCCCAAAGCACTCGTTTTTCCTGGTGTGACATCTTGATTCATTTCACGCTGTTGCCCACATCATGCTTGAGGCCCACAATCGGGGCGTGCCGCAAAGCGGGCGCCACATCTGAACCGGGCGCTTATAAGAAGGAGAGATAGCCATGGACTTGAGCAAGTTCACGGAACGGTCCCGCGGTTTTATTCAGGCTGCGCAGACCATTGCGATGCGGGAAAACCACCAGCGGCTGGTGCCCGAGCACATTCTAAAAGCATTGATGGACGATGATCAGGGGCTGGCGGCCAACTTGATCACCCGTGCTGGCGGCGCGCCACAAATGGTGCGTGAGGCTGTGGACACGGCGGTTGATAAGCTGCCGCAAGTGTCCGGCGACACCGGTCAGCCGTATATGGACAACAAGACCGCCAAAGTGCTGGCGGAGGCCGAAGCACTTGCCAAAAAGGCAGGTGACAGCTTTGTCCCGGTCGAGCGCATTCTGATGGCGCTGGTCATGGTGAAATCCAAAGCCAAAGACGCGCTGGACGGGGGCAATGTCTCTGCCCAAACGCTCAACACAGCAATCAATGACATCCGCAAAGGCCGCACCGCAGACAGCGCCTCTGCCGAAGATGGTTATGACGCGCTGAAAAAATACGCCCAGGACCTGACCGAACGTGCCAGTGAAGGCAAAATTGATCCAATCATTGGCCGGGACGACGAAATCCGTCGCGCCATGCAGGTGCTGAGCCGTCGCACCAAAAACAACCCCGTGCTGATTGGCGAACCGGGCGTGGGTAAAACCGCGATTGCCGAGGGCATGGCCCTGCGCATCGTAAACGGTGACGTGCCTGAATCCTTGCGCAACAAGAAACTGCTGGCGCTTGACATGGGCGCACTGATTGCTGGCGCAAAATACCGGGGTGAGTTTGAGGAACGCCTCAAAGCCGTTCTGACCGAAGTCACCGAAGCAGCGGGTGAAATCCTGCTTTTCATTGACGAGATGCACACGCTGGTTGGCGCAGGCAAATCTGAGGGCGCGATGGATGCGGCCAACCTGATCAAACCGGCCCTTGCACGCGGTGAGCTGCACTGCATCGGCGCAACAACGCTGGACGAATATCGCAAATACGTGGAGAAAGACGCGGCCCTGGCCCGTCGGTTCCAGCCGGTTGTGGTGGAAGAACCCACCGTGGAGGACACCATCTCCATCTTGCGCGGCATCAAAGAAAAGTACGAGCTGCACCATGGTGTGCGCATTTCGGATGCCGCATTGGTAGCCGCCTCCACTTTGAGCCACCGCTACATCACCGACCGCTTCTTGCCGGACAAAGCCATCGACCTTGTGGACGAAGCCGCCTCCCGCCTGCGCATGGAAGTGGACAGCAAACCTGAAGAGCTCGACGCGCTGGACCGTCAGATATTGCAATTGCAGATCGAGGAAGAGGCACTCAAGCGTGAGGATGATGCGGCCTCTAAGGACCGTTTGGAAACCTTGCAAAAGGACCTCGCGGATTTGCAGGATCGCTCTTCTGAGATGACCGCCAAATGGCAGGCTGGTCGGGACAAAATGGCCGGTGCGCGCGACATCAAAGAAGCGCTCGATCAAGCACGCGCTGATCTCGACATCGCCAAACGTGAAGGCAACCTCGCGCGCGCGGGGGAGCTCAGCTATGGCGTGATCCCGGATCTGGAGAAAAAGCTCGACGCGGCGGAAAACGCTGAAGGCGAGATGACCATTGAGGAAGCCGTGCGCCCAGAACAGATCGCGCAAGTGGTTGAGCGTTGGACCGGTATCCCAACCTCAAAAATGCTCGAAGGCGACCGCGAAAAACTCCTGCGCATGGAGGATGATCTACACCGTCGCGTGATTGGCCAGCACTCCGCCGTGACTGCACTGTCCAACGCGGTTCGCCGCGCCCGCGCGGGTCTGAATGATGAGAGCCGCCCACTGGGCAGTTTCCTCTTCTTGGGGCCAACCGGCGTGGGCAAAACCGAGCTCACCAAAGCCGTGGCTGAGTTCCTGTTTGATGATGACAATGCGATGGTGCGCATCGACATGTCTGAGTTCATGGAGAAACACGCGGTGGCCCGTCTGATTGGCGCGCCTCCCGGCTATGTCGGCTATGACGAAGGTGGTGTGCTCACCGAAGCCGTGCGCCGTCGCCCCTACCAGGTGGTGCTGTTTGATGAGGTCGAAAAGGCGCACCCGGATGTGTTCAACGTGCTGCTGCAGGTGCTTGACGATGGCGTACTAACCGACGGCCAAGGCCGCACCGTGGACTTCAAACAAACGCTGATCATCCTGACGTCCAACCTTGGGGCCCAAGCGTTGAGCCAATTGCCCGAAGGTGCGGATGCTGCGGATGCCCGTCGGGATGTGATGGACGCCGTGCGCGCGCATTTCCGGCCAGAGTTCCTCAACCGTCTGGATGAGACCATCATCTTTGACCGACTGGCACGTCGCGACATGGACGGCATTGTCGACATCCAACTTGCCCTGCTGAAAAAGCGCCTTGTCGGTCGCAAAATCGGCCTGGAGCTGGATGACGGTGCCAAAAAGTGGCTGGCTGATGAGGGCTATGATCCGGTCTTTGGTGCCCGGCCACTGAAACGCGTGATGCAACGTGCGTTGCAGAACCCGCTGGCCGAGGCTTTGCTGGCCGGGGACATCAAGGATGGCGACACCGTGCCTGTCAGTGCTGGAGCCGAAGGTCTTCTGATAGGCGATCGGGTCGGCAGCAGCGACAATCCAAAACCGGATGACGCCGTCGTGCATTAGGAAAAGACTTTAGAGAGGCGGGGGTGTTCCCGCCTCTCCTTCTTATGGGCTAGCTTTTAGCTTTGGAACTTAAAGCCAAACTGTTCAATTTCCTCCGCATAGAGGTCTTCGACCAGTTTCCGGGCTTCCGGGTCGTAGTATTGCGCGTAGGCCGCATGGACGCTTTGGTTTAGGTGTGGCAGCGTGGCCTGGATGCCCAATTGCGCACACAACTCCCCAAAATCCTCCGCCAAATGCTCAAACCTAAGAAAACGATCAATACCCAGCCGACTATCAACCATCACAAAGGCTGATTGGCTCATACTGGCGGTGTCCTCGATGAAGCGGTGGAAGTCCTGCGCGTCAAACTTCGTGCGCCCAAAGTGTGGCGAAAAGTATAAAGAGACCAACCGATCCCAAGTATTGCGCACACATGTGAACTTCAAATATTGGTTCCAGTCTCCCAGCGCCTCAGTATTCCAGTGCTGGTGGATCTGCGACAGCTTTGCATGTTTGCCAACATTGATATAGGCTCCTTTGATCCCAAAGCGGTTGATGGCCCCGAGTTCTGCATTGTGCTTTCGCTGTTTCGGGTTTTCCACGATGGCGTCTTCACCAAAGGGTTCCAGCGCCCGCTGAATGGAATTTCCAGCGGTCTTTTGAATGTGAACAAAGACAAACTTCTTCTGTTTCGAAATCATGGGTGAGATCACTCAGCGCTGGTGCCAAGCACCAATCGTTCAAGAGGTGACATTGATGCACGGGCCAAATGATGGAAAGGTGCGATATCATCATGTTTTCTAGCCAGTTTCAGTGCTCCTGGCCGGAGGTATTGAAGCACTCCCAGCAGGCGTGGATTTCCGGTTTCAATGTTGCGGCCGCCATAATGAAAACACCGAGAAGTGTCAGCCAAAAAGACTGTGCCAGATTCACCGACTAGGCTATGGGTTTCGATCTCGGGAGCGGCGTTAGACTGAACAAAACTGTCGCTCACGTAAATCCCATTGGTTGTCTTGGGATCGTCGCTGGTGTTGCGTCGCCGAGGGAACCGGTAGTCGATAGAGGTGAGTATTTGTTGAGACGCCGTGGCGTCGATTAAATTCAGCGGACCGTTTTTTTGTGTGATATCGGAGCAATGCACAAACACCTTTAGAATGCGATTGTCAGCCCAATCTAGATGGTAAAGCGAGGTTGGGTATCCTTGCTGTTTACCATCAGTGGTTTTTGAGTTGGGATTGTACCAATAATCGGCAGTTGCCAGTATTGGCACAAACCCAAGATAACGTGACACCGAGGCAAGTAGGATGGGGTTTAGGGCCAGTTGAAACAAAGGGCTTTCAACGATTCCAGGGTCTGCGTACGCTTTGTTCGGGATTAGTCTGTTTTTTAATCCGTTGGTCTCGCTGCTGTTTTTTAATGCATCGTGCCCCTGAGCAACGACATCAGCTATCCCTTCAATCTCAGATGAAAACGGTCCCGCGATACCCAAGGTTTCAGGCACAATCAATTCCGGTGCCATGTCTTGAGCCATTTGGCGTCTTAAGTGGGCATCAAACACATTGTCGGCGTGGCGACGGTCGACTTCCGATTGTCGGACATCATGATCGGATTCGATAATTGTAGTGATATCTTGGTTCACGGAGAAGTCCTCACAAAACAATAAGCAAAAAAATACGCCCCAGCGCTCTGCGAGTTGTTATATCACGGCTTGATTTTCAGATAAATGCCGGACGCTTGAGGTCTCGGCTGCTTGGGTGCATTTCAGGCAACAAGTGGTCCGGGGAGGCGTGTTTCGAGCTGTACAATTTTACGTGGTATTCGTGACTTGCCCTTCTGACTTGGACGCTCCACTTTAAGTCGAACGCGCCACAAGGGAGCCAGTCATGGAAAGCACAATGGAAACAGCCTTTGATGTGGTCAATTTTCTAGGCCTGACATTTGTGGTGATCTTTGCGCTCCTGGTGATGGTCGCGCTCATACTCTTTGTCATCGACCGCAGACAGACCGAAGATGCCATCCGGCGCAATTACCCGGTCATCGGGCGCTTCCGGCATTTGTTTTCTGAGTTGGGCGAATTCTTCCGTCAATATTTCTTTGCCATGGACCGCGAGGAATTACCGTTCAACCGCGCCCAACGCGAATGGGTAGGGCGGGCCGGGGAGGGCAAGTCCAACACCATTGCCTTTGGCTCCACCCGTAATCTCAACGTGCCGGGCACGCCGATCTTTGTGAACGACCCGTTCCCGCCGTTGGACGATGAATATGCCAAGTCCGAGCCGCTGTTGATTGGCCCCACCACGCGTACGCCGTATCTGGCACCGTCGTTTTTCAATATCTCCGGCATGAGCTACGGCGCCTTGTCCAAACCCGCCATTCAGGCGCTGAGCCATGGCGCGGCGCAGGCGGGTGTGTGGCTCAACACCGGCGAAGGTGGCGTCAGCCCGTTTCACTACGAAGGTGGCTGCGATCTGGTCTACCAAATTGGCACCGCCAAATTTGGCGTGCGCAATGCCGAAGGCGGGCTGGACGACGACAAACTGCGCGAGATTTCCGGTCACGACAAAATCCGCATGTTTGAGGTGAAAATGGCCCAGGGCGCCAAACCCGGCAAAGGTGGCATCCTGCCGGGCGAAAAGGTCACCGAGGAGATTGCCAAAATCCGCGGCCTGCAGGTTGGCCAGGACGGCATCTCCCCCAACCGCCACCGCGAGATCGACAACTTTGACCACCTCTTGGACTTCCTCGCACATATCCGCGAGGTCACTGGCAAACCCGTTGGCATCAAAACTGTGGTGGGCGCAGAAAGCAGCATGCGGGAGCTGTTTGAAACCATTGTCCGGCGTGGTGCTGACATGGCGCCGGATTTCATCACCATTGACGGTGGCGAAGGTGGAACAGGCGCGGCCCCGATGCCGCTGATGGATCTGGTGGGCATGCCCGTGCGCGAGGCGCTGCCTTTGGTGGCTGACCTGCGCGAAGAATTCCAGCTGCAAGACCGCATCCGTCTGATTGCGTCCGGAAAACTGGTTAATCCCGGCGACATCGCCTGGGCGCTGGCGGCTGGCGCAGATTTTGTCACCTCTGCCCGCGGTTTCATGTTTGCGCTGGGCTGCATTCAGGCACTGAAGTGCAACAAAAACACCTGTCCCACCGGCATCACCACCCACGACCCGCGCTTTCAAAAAGGTTTGGTGGTCGACCGCAAGGCCCCCCGCGTGGCCCGTTATGCCCAGGCCTTGGTGAAAGAGGTCGAGGTCATTGCCCATTCCGTGGGCGTGAGCGAACCTCGCAAACTGCGCCGCCGCCACGTGCGTCTGGTGCAACCCAATGGCCGCTCGGTACCGATGAACGAAGTCTTCCCTCGCCCCGGCGCAATGTAGCTTCCTGGGCTTTCTCTTTCTGTAAATACCTCGGGGGTGTGGGGGCTGGCCCCCATGGTTTGCCCCGGACAGGCACGTCAAACGTTACAATTGCCCCACACCATCGTGACCCCCTGTGTGTGGCGTCACGCCCCAGACCTGCGCTATCACGATCTCAACGCAATAGGAGAGACCCCGCATGGCGCACCGCTGGACCAATGACCTCACCCATGACGACGTGACCCCGAAGTCCGCCTACTTGAACCGCCGCCAACTGATGACCGGCATGGCCGGTCTTGGCCTCGCTGCCCTCGCGCCCAAAGCACGCGCTGCCACCGATCTCACGCCCACCGATTTTGATGTCATCACGCAGTATAATAACTTCTATGAGTTCGGCACCGGCAAGGAAGATCCCGCCAAACACGCCCACCGCCTGACCACCCAGCCATGGTCGATCAAGATCGATGGCATGGTGGATCGTCCGGGCGACTACGCGCTTGGCGACATCCTCTCCAAAATGACCATCGAAGAGCGCCTCTACCGCTTCCGCTGTGTCGAGGCCTGGTCGATGGTGGTGCCGTGGAACGGCTTTGAACTGAAAGATCTGCTGGACCTCGCCGGTGTGCAGTCCTCCGCCAAATATGTGGCGTTTGAAACGCTGTACCGCCCTGACGAAATGATTGGGCAGAAGTCGCCGTTCCTGGAGTGGCCTTATGTCGAAGGCCTGCGCCTGGACGAGGCCAACCATCCGCTGACCCTGATGGCCACCGGCATCTACGGCAAAGACATGCCCAAACAAAACGGCGCACCGATCCGTTTGGTGGTGCCGTGGAAGTATGGCTTCAAATCGATCAAATCCATCGTGCGCATCACGCTCACAGACAAAGAGCCGCCCACCAGCTGGAACAAATCCATCCCGGGCGAATACGGCTTTTACTCAAACGTGAACCCAGAGGTCGATCATCCCCGCTGGTCACAAGCCTCAGAACGCCCCATCGGCGGCGGCTTCTTTGCCAAACGCATCCCAACTCTGAAATTCAATGGCTATGAGAAAGAGGTCGCAAGCCTCTATGATGGCATGGACCTGCGCAAGAACTATTGATCTGATGACTGAAACACGCCTCACCTCCACGCTGACCTGCCCGCACTGCGCCCACACGCAGATGTTTGAGATGCCCACGGACTCCTGCCAGTTTTTTCTGGAGTGCCCGGGCTGCGCCAAAGTGCTGCGTCCCAAAGCTGGGGATTGCTGTGTGTTCTGTTCTTATGGCGACGTGCCATGCCCTCCGATCCAAGCGGGTGACAGCTGCTGCAAAGGCGGATGATGATCAACACGCTCAATACTCTGGTTCGCAAAGTGCCCAACTGGCTGCTCTACTTGATCGGCGCAGCCTATCCCGCATGGCTGCTCTATGCGGGCTTCACCGGCGGCTTGGGTGTTGATCCCGTGAAAGCCATGGAGCACGCGCTGGGCAAGGCGGGCCTGCAGGTGCTGATTGCCGTCCTTCTGATCACCCCGCTGCGCCGGTTCACCAAGCTCAACGTTCTCAGCTGGCGCCGCGCGCTGGGCGTGATCGCCTTCTTCTACATCTTGCTGCACTTTCTGGTGTGGATGGTTCTGGACGTGCAGATCATCAGCCAGGTCAAAGCTGACCTGATCAAACGCCCCTACATCATTGTCGGCATGATCTCTCTGCTGATCCTGCTGCCGTTGGCGATCACCTCAAATAACCTGTCGATCCGCAACCTTGGCCCACGCTGGCGAAAGTTACACAAGCTGACCTATCTCGCCGTGGCGCTGGGGGGCGTGCACTACATCATGCAGACCAAAGGCTTTGAATATGAGCCTTACATCTACCTCGCGGTGGTGCTTGGCCTGATTGCGATCCGCAAACTGCCAAAGAAGCGCGCCGCACATCCCGCGAAACGCCAAGCGGCGTAAGCCTCCTTGCCCTCACTTGTTGCGACAGCCAAGCTCCACTCCCAGATCACAATGTGCGCGCAGCCGCTGTGTGTCTTGCCGTGTCCACCCTTTTGGGGCCGTCACCTCTGCCCAAGGCGAAATGTAATCCCGCGCATAATAGGCATGGCCATGGCCGGGAGGCGCCCCAAACGACAACGCCATATCCAGCGCCAGTTGGAACTGGGTCACAATCGGAATGAACACCAGGTGGCGGGAGACATCCTCAGCCGGGGGATCGTTCATCCACGGCGGCGCACGCCAAAGCGATCGGGGGTCATAAAACACAATCGGGTCGCTGGAATATTGCAAAAACGCAATCCGCATCCCACCCCAGGGGCGCGGAGCCTCTGAGGCATCGTGAACATGATTGGCGTAGCGCACCAGTGTGCCGCGCCCAATTTCTGGCAACACCCAAGGGCTGTCGGTGTTGCGCGCGATCTGAATGCTCTGCCAGAACCGCGACGGGAACGGCGGCCCGGCCCAAAACGCCCCATTGATTGGGTCGTCCAGCAGACGGAACAGATTGGTGGCATACATCGACGACCACGCTCCAAGGCTGAGCCCGTGGGCGTAGAGACGAGGGCGGCTGTCTTTTGGCAACCCGGACCAATACTCATGCACCACTTCGAGCAGGGCCGTGGCTTGATCCAATCCCGTGCGGGTTTCCAGGATCAGCGCCAGCGGTGACTGTAGATAAGAATACTGCACACTGACCGTCGCGATATCGCCCCCATGCATATATTCCACCGGGTCATGGGAGCCCGGATCCATCCAGCCGGTGCCGGTGGGGCTGGTGACAATCAGCACCTCCCGCTCAAAGGCATTGACGCGGATCAGTTCCGCCAAGGCCAGTTCCGCGCGCTCCCGCGGGGTCTCGCCATTGGCCCGCCCCACATAAACACGCAACGGCTCTTGTGCGGGTTTGCCGGTGAAAGCTGAAATCGCCTTGGCATCCGGCCCACTTAACACAAAGTCCCGTCCGGGCTGTCCCATCGCGGCCCAATCGATCAGTGAGGTTGTTGACCCGGACTGAAAATCCAAGTGGGGCAGGGGCGGAGCCACATCAAACAATTCTTGCGCCGTCTCGTAACTCTGATCCAGCGACGCCACGACCCGATCAAAAATCCCATCCCGCGTCACCACAAACAAAATGGCCGCCACCGTGAGCACGCCAAGCACATTGGCCCGTCTTGGTGGCATCACGCGATAGAACCTGCCCCGCACCCAGTGAAACAGCGCCGCTATCAACGCGCCAAGCCCATAGAGTATCAGAAACGTCAGCGTGGTCAGCCCTGAAAGCTGAATAAGATGCCGCCCCTCTACGGGCACCATAGACATTTTCTGTCGCAGCTCGTTCTGCCATTCCAGACTATAGACCAATATCCATCCCGTCAGAGCCACCACGCCGAGCGCCAACAGCAGATCAAACGTCTTTCCGACTCGCCCTTGCAGCCGCGGTAGGTCTGCCGCCTGCCAGATTAGGCTGAGGGTTTGCCCCAACAGATAGCCTATTGCGATCACCACCCCGCCAAGGATGCCTTGCTCGGTGGCCCCCCGTGGGATGAGCGAGGGCGTCAGTGACGCGGCAAAGAATGAAAGCCCGAGCAGAAAGCTGCGGGTGGAAAAGCTCAGGATCACTTTGCGCAACCGATGCATGGTTGTACCTTTTGGGTCAGATGGGGTGTGTGCAGACTATCGGCTCTCAGGCCAAACAGAAGTCTTGCAGACGTGTCGCCTTGAGAACAACCCGCACCTGTACCCAAAGTGCCGCGCGTTGCCGCATTGATGATCGTCCTCTGTCTTCACC
>NZ_CAJXIV010000011.1 GCF_913054185.1 uncultured Shimia sp. | reverse complement strand
CAATGGGCCGCCGCCCGTAGTGCGCTTCCAAAATCGACAGGAATTTGCGCGCCTCACTGCGCACTTTGCTGCCACTGGGCCGCAAACGACAGGTGCGCGACTGCGGCGTCCACTCCATGTCCAACACATGGGGCAACGGCGCGCCACGCGGTACGTTTTTGATGAACCATGCCGCCTGCTCCTCCGCCGGACGACAGAAATAGTAGTAGTGATATCCCCCCCATGGCACGCCCGCATTGGCCGCCCCGCTACGATGTGTGTCAAACATCGGATCAGCCAAGTCACCGCCCTCAGTGGCCTTCAGATACGCAAAACTAACACCAGATCGTCGCGCCTCATGCCAATTGATGTCCGTCTGCCACCGCGACACATCAATGCCGTGCACCGGATAGGTGGACGGTGGCCGCCGATCCCACTCATGTGGATCTGCATCGCCATACTTGGGATATGTCACAACTTGCGATGCCAAGCTCTGCACCCGCGCCGCCTCTGCCGCCGCAGCCTGCTCTGCCGCCTGGGCCGCTGGATCATCCGGCACAGACCGGCCACAACTCGCCACCAGCAGTAGAGCCAACAGACCTGTCTTGAAAACTCGCATATCACACCTGAACCAAACCGTTGCGCCCCCTCAGTAAACCGAGAGAGCGCATCTCATTGCAAGCAAAGCTTTTTTGAATGGCGAAGCCCCGCCTAAGCCGCTTTCTTGGCCGCCAAAAACGCTTCCTTGGCCTGATGGCCCTTGAGCGCCGGCAATCCAATCGCGTGCACAGCCAGCACCCCCAGTTTATTGAGCGCCGCAAACACCAACGCATCCATAAACCACGCCAACGGTGTGCCAAGACTGCCCCAGAACGCAGGCAAATCGGCAAAGGCCGCAAACAGATAATTACCGGTAGCTGCATGCACCGCCAGCCCAATCCAGAACCCTGCGCAGTAGGGGCAACGCCACTGCTCGTAGAGAGACTGCAACGGCTGCGGCAGCATCTTAAGGCCCCGCGTGAACCACGTGCCCCAGTGCGGCAAGTGTTCCCAAAACAGTTGGTGGATCGCGAGCCCCAACAAAAGATTTTCCATCGCCATGATCATTTCCTTTCTTTATTTAGTTAGCCTAACTTACTTTATGGGTTGAAAGTTACCCTCCAGCCACCACTCCGCCCTGCTACAGGCTTGGCAATTCACCGAGGTCCTTTTCCAACCGGGTCGCGATCTGCTCATAGACACGCGCCCCTCGCGCCAGCTTCATCTGACCTTCGGGAGTCAGAACAATATGCTGCGCCCGCGCATCCATCATACATTGAAAGCGCGACACCAAATTCCGTGTTTCCAACTTCGCAATCATCGTGCTGGCACTGGCTTTGGTCACGCCCAATGCCTCTACAATGTCCTGCAAATGCTGGCCGTGTTTGTCCTCATAACGCTGCAAATCCGCCTGTTCCTGCACCGCACTGAGATATTCAAACTCACTGAAGCTCAGCTCCAAGTCCCGCGCCGCTTTGGCCCAGGCCCGATGGCAAGATTGGTGCACTTTCTGCAGTTTCTTGGCGAGATCAGACATGTGAATTCCATATAGTTCGCCAAACTAACTACTTGAGTCGCATCACACTGTCAAACCCCTTGCACGCTTGGGCCAACTGCCCTACACACCGCTTGTCCGCGTCTCTTATGAGTCGTTCGGGCGTGCTGTGCATTGCATGTATCCTCGGTTTCTTCGTCGAAGATGGCAAAAAATCAGTACCACAAGACAAGAAAAGACGACCTGAACTCTGGCGGGCGCTATACGCGGACCCGGAAGAAGACCAAGAGCTCTGAGGTGCATCAAACCTTTGTGGATATAACCACAAGCATCATAGGAGATGATCCAATGGATCTGATCGCACAGCTCGAAGCGGAGCAGATTGCTACGCTGGGGAAAGACATCCCCGATTTCAAAGCCGGTGACACCATCCGTGTTGGCTTTAAAGTGACCGAAGGTTCGCGCACCCGTGTGCAGAACTACGAAGGTGTTTGCATCAGCCGTAAAAACGGCCACGGCATCGCTGGCTCGTTCACTGTTCGCAAGATTTCCTTTGGCGAAGGTGTGGAACGTGTGTTCCCGCTGTTCTCGACCAACATCGACAGCATCACTGTAGTGCGTCGTGGTCGTGTACGTCGCGCCAAACTGTACTATCTGCGCTCCCGTCGTGGTAAGTCCGCGCGTATCGCAGAAGACACCACCTACAAAGCCAAAAAAGCGTAAGGAGCGGTATTATGAAAGCAGACACTCATCCCGACTACCACTTCATCGACGTGAAAATGACCGATGGCACCATCGTCAAGATGCGTTCCACCTACGGCAACGAAGGCGACCAGCTGGCGCTGGACGTGGACCCATCCGTGCACCCTGCATGGAACGGCGGCTCCACCCGCTTGATGGATGCCGGCGGCCGCGTCTCCAAGTTCAAAAAGAAATACGAAGGCCTGGGCTTCTAAGCACAGTTACCCTCGTAACAGAAAACGCCGCCTCCCTCGGGGCGGCGTTTTTTGTTGGGCAAGTCAAAACTAGAGCTGCGCAGACGCCACATATGATGTGAAGGGCACCACATAGCCGCTGGCCTTCTGGTACGGCGCAAGGGCCTCTCGAATTTCGTTAAAAGCCTGATCCCGAACCACCTCATCGGCCTGCCAGAAGTTTCCAACAACCACCGGCGGCAACGCCCGAATGTGATTGGCCACATACGCCTCAAACGGCGGTAACATAACCTCCACCGTTTCGCTCTCAATGGCCACCTGCGCCAGGCCTGCCCCTTCAAACCAGCTTTGCACCGCGGCCTCTCCAGCCTCCACACATGTGGCTTTCGCAGCCGCCGGATTTAAGGCAAACCCGCGTTCCAGCACACCAAACACGGTCTCTAGGTAAGGCGATTGCGCCCGAGGTGCCCAAACCGTCACGGCAATCTTCCCACCTGTGCGGGCGACTCGCGCCATCTCTTTTACCCCCGCTGTCGGGTCTGGGAAAAACTGCACCCCTTGCTGGCAGATCACCGCATCAAATGTGTCTTCCTCATATGGCAGGTCCAGTGCTGACGCCTCCTGCCATCGCACCGCAGCGCCCTCCGCCTCCTCAAGGGTTTCGGCGAGAGACAGCATGGCCGCATTGATATCACTGCCAATCACAGCTCCGCCTGGCCCGACACAGGCCGCGGCCCGGCGTGTGGCAAACCCGGTCCCGCACGCTACATCCAAAACCTGCTGATTTGGCTTAATCGCCACCGCCATCAAGTGCTCAACAAACGGCGCCATAAAGACCCGCACATATTGGTCATAAAACTGCGGCCCACTTTCGCTGACCTGAAATCCAGATTCCCTAACCATACCGGCCTCCCTACCCACACATCGTTGCACCACCACACCCTAGAGGTTTGAAGAGCCAAAGCACTGGGGGTTTTACACACCTGCGGAACCATGCAAGTGCCAGCCAGCGGGAGCACCCAGCTCACGCTCGGCCTCATCTGGGGAGCTCAAGAAGTGTTACGGGCTGCTTCATTGTAACAAAGCAGCCAATCCTTGCTTTGTGTTCCTGCCATCACATGCCAGACTGTGATCTTTCGGAGCGTACCCGCCGGAGGCCCACATGCTCAAAGATCATTATGACAATCCAATTTCGACATCTTCAGCGGAAGCGCAATCCAGCTATGACCGCGCAGTGCACCTGTTCCTCGGAGCCAACTTTGGTGCCGTTGACGCCTTCGCCGACGCCACAACCGCAGATCCCAATTTTGCCATCGCCCATGCGGGCAAGGCCCGTGCATTGATGATGACGGGCGACATGCCAGCCGCCAAAGCGGCGCTGGCTCAGGCGCAAGCTTGCGCAACCCAGTCCTCGCCACGCGAGAAAGCGCACATCAATCTGTTTGCCTTGATGCTATCTGGCAAAGCCGCCGAAGCCCGCAGCGCTGTCTGGGAGCATGTCCGAGACCACCCGCGCGACGCCCTAGCAGCACAGCTTTGCTCCAACGTCTTTGGCCTTATAGGGTTCTCCGGCAAGGTTGGACGCGAAGCTGAATTACTGGCTTACACAACTGCGCTGCTGCCACATTACGGCGACGATTGGTGGATGACATCCATGCACGCGCTTTCACTCTGCGAAACCGGGCAAATCGACTCGTCCCTGACACTGATGGAGCAATCCCTCGCAGCCAACCCACGCAACGCCAACGCTTCTCATTTCAAGGCCCACGCCCAATATGAGGCGGGCGCCACAGCAGAAGGCCGTGCCTACCTCTCCAACTGGTTAGAAAGTTACGACGACCGCGGCGTCCTGCATGGGCACCTCAACTGGCACGTCGCTCTCTGGGCGCTGCAACAGGGCGATGAAACCGCGATGTGGGAAGCCGTGGACACCCGCGTGGGCCCCGACGGTGCCAAAAGTTTGCCGATCAATGTGCTAACCGACACAGCTGCCATCCTGTATCGCGCGCAACTGGCAGGATTTGACGTCGCCGCCACACGCTGGAAATCGCTCAGCGACTACGCGGCACAATGTTTCCCCGAAACCGGCCAAAGCTTTGCGGACCTTCATGCTGCCCTCAGCCACGCCATGGCTGGCGAAGGCGATCGCCTCGCCTACATCGCAGACACCGCAAAAGGCTATTCCGGGGACCTGATCAAACCCATGGCTGCCGCGTGGGGTCAAATTGCCCGATCCGATTGGGCAGAGGCCCTAACCAACCTTACCCCCGTCATGGCACAAACCGAGCGTCTTGGCGGCAGTCGCGCCCAACGTGACCTGCTCGAGCTCACTTACGCCAATGTGCTGATGAAATTGGGCAAAACCGACGAGGCGCAGCGTAGCCTGTCAACCCGCCGCCCGGTTCTGGCAAACGCACCGCCGCTTGCAATCACGCCGTGACCACCCGTCTTCCTCGTGTGCGCAGCAAGATCAGCCCCATAATCGCGATGTTCAGCGCATTCCACGCAATCCCATTTATGAACGCCAGCTCATAGCTGCCGCTCACGTCGTAAATCCACCCCGACATCCAACCACCTATCGCCATACCCAGGATGGTGGCCATCATCACAAAGCCCACGCGGCTCCCGGCCTCTTTGGCGGGCATGTATTCCCGCACCACCAGTGCATAGGCGGGCACAATGCCGCCCTGCGCCAGACCAAAGGCTAGGCTGACCAGATACAGTGGCACCAGCCCATCAAATGGCAGGAATAGAAACAGCGCCCCCATCTGCAAAATTGACCCAATCAACAGTGTCAGAACACCGCCCAACTGATCCGCCACCAGCCCGCTGATCAAGCGACTGACAACCCCGCCCATCAGCATCAGCGCGAGCATCTCCGCCCCCACGGCGGCGCCATAGCCAAGGTCCACGCAAAAGCTCACAATATGCACCTGCGGCATGCTCATCGCCACACAGCAGCCAATCCCGGCCAGCCCCAAAATCCACATCAACGGCGCCGGTTTAAACGGCGCCCCCGCCTGCCGCGCCTGCGCCGCACTGTCCTGCGCCGCCAAGGCCTCCGCTGGCACTTTTGGGCGCAACAAAAACGCCAGCGGCACCACCGCCGCAACTGTCATCACCGCCAAAACCACAAACACCGCCCGCCAGCCATAATCGCTCAACACGCCGGACAGCAGCACCGGCCAAATCGCGCCGGACAGGTAATTCCCGCTGGCCGCAACCGCCACAGCAATGCCACGCCGCTTCTGAAACCACAGCGACACATCCGCAATCAGCGGTCCAAAACCCACCGCCGTGCCAAAGCCCAGAAACAGATGCACAAACGACAACATCAGCACTGAGCCACTCATCGCCGCCGCACTATAACTCACCGCGCTGAGCACGGCCGCGCCAATCAACGCCTTGGTCACCCCCCAGCGATCCACGGCCTGCCCAATGACAAAATTGCCCACCGCAAAGCCAACCATCGTCAGCACATACGGCAATGAGGCATCCGCCCGATCGATGCCAAATTCCGCCTGCACCGCAGGCATCACCACAATCACCGCCCACATGCCCACATTGGCAAACACGCCAATCAAAAGTGTGATGGCGAGGCGAATCCAACTGTAACGGCTGTCGAGAATGGGATGTGTCATGGCGCCACGCTAGGGCGGCGCGACACAAGTGTATAGGGCCAGAGACTGCCCGTTTGATCGCCAAATTTTGCCAATCCCGCTTTCCGTGCCAAACTCCTGTCATTTAGTGAAAGGAATTAACGATGGCTCTGTTTTTCTCGCGCCGCACATACAACGCGCAAAAGAAGAAATTTACCGACAACCCCGCCGCCCTCACCCGCTATGTTTCTATGACCGGTCAGAACAACGACGGTTCTGTCCACACGGGCGGCATTGTTTCGCAATCCGATTGGCTCAAACAGGTGCAACAGGCGGGCGGCACCAAAGAGATCCTGATCTATGTGCACGGCTTCAACACCTCACAAAAAGACATGCTGGACCGGCTTGGAAAAATTGAAACCGGCGTCAAAGCGCAGGGGTTTGACGGCGCAGTGATTGCCTACGACTGGCCCAGCGACGGCACCATTTTTGCCTACAACAAAGATCGCTCTGACGCCAAAAAGACCGCCCCGCACCTGGTAGGAGATGGGATTTTACCGCTTTTGGCCTTGTCTCCGCGCCCAAAAATCCACCTGATCGCGCATTCCATGGGTGGGCTTGTGGTCTTGCGCGGCTTTTCGGACTTTGGGGACTCCGTGGGCCATTGGGGCGTTGAACAAACCATGTTCTGCTCCGCCGACATCGACGCAGCATGGCTGGAAAAAGGCGCTTGGGGCGGGCTTGTGCTCAAACAACGCAGCAAGCGCTTCACCAACTACTACAGCGGCCGCGACATGGTTCTGGCTTTGTCAGGCGGCTTGATCAACGGCGGGCGCGAACGCGCCGGCCACGTCGGCATGCCACCACTCATCACCAAGGGGCACTGGGATATTTATTGCAACGAGCAGTACAAGAAACACGTTCCAGACGCGCAGCAAACCACAATCAATTCCCACCGCTGGTGGTTTGACAACACAGGCTTTTACAAAGACCTCGCCCTCACCCTGGACGGCAAAGACGCCGAAACCATGTCCACACGGCGGCCCACCAATCAAGCGGACTTGGCGCTCTTGACTTGACCCAACCGGGCGGTGCCTCTTACGCGCCGCCCACCTGCTGATGCACCTCAATCACATTGCCCTCAGGGTCCTGAAAAAACACCTGATGCCATTCTTTGGCAAAGGCTGTGCCGTAGTCAGAATACGGCACGCCGTTCTCCTCGAGCACTTTCAGAAACGCCGCCAAATCATCGGTGCGAAAGGCAATGTGCCCGCGGTCTACCGGATTGATCACCTGCCCGTTTACAAAGGCCACATCCAGCCGCCGCTCCGCCAAATGCATCTGCATATCCCCGTCGGTGGCAAAGCGGATCTGCCCGTCATAGCCGCTTTCGCCGTCCGCCTCGGTGCGTGGAAACTCGTCTTGCGGAATATCGTCCAGCCCAAGAACCTTGGTGTAAAAGTCGTGCAGCCGATCCACATCTTTGGAGACAAAATTGATGTGGTGAAATTCGAGTTTCATGGGCGGCTCCTGCGCGAACTATCTTTGCGCTCATAAAGACCGGAACCCGGCCTTTCTTCAAGCGATCAACGCGCCACTAAGCAGCCTTCCCCGCCAACCCAAACAACAACACCCGTGTATTCGCCGCCAACCACTCTTCCGCATAAGCCTCGTCGTTGAGCACAGTCTTGCCGTCCCCCTTAAACGTGGCCGCATACATGATTTGATTGCCGAGCCGATCCAGCACCATGCCGGTGATCAGCTCCACCTCCAGCTCCACATCAACAAACCCCGCCGCCTGCGCCTCTTTAAGGTAACCCGCAAAGCCCTCATGATAGCGCGCACCGCCCACAAATCCGCGGCTCTCCCGCACCAAAATGCGGAACACCACTGCCTGTGAAATCAGCGCCCGGAAGGTCTCGGAGACAAACATCTCCAACCGCAGACGCATTTCCTCTGCTGTCTTAGGGGGCTTGGAAATCAGCCGCAGCGGCACATCAAACGTCGCCGCTGTAAACTCGTCGATGATGGCGTTGAACAACCCTTCTTTGGTGCCAAAGTAATGGTGGATCATGGTTGAGCTGGCGTCCGCCGCCTTACAGATTTCACGCACCGAGGCCCCAGCATAGCCCCGGTCCGCAAACAATGTTTTGCCAGCATCAATCAAGCGCGCTTTGATGGATATGTCCTGCATATGACCTCCCATTGCCGCGCCCATCGCGCAGATCAGGCCGCGTGTGCCGCCGCCTCAGATTTGATTTTTTCTACCTTTCTGGGGTGCGGTTGACCAGTCTCCACAAAGTGTTGAATCTCCTCCAGACTGCGAATGAAGCCCGCATCCAGACCTTTGGTCAGCATCCCACGCATCGGTTTGGCAAACCATTTTGGCGTGGCCTCCCCAATCCAGGTCACTTCACAGGTTGCATCATTGATAGGCCGCACAATCACCGTAGACGTGTAGCCTTTCATAGGCATGGCTTTGGACCCTTTATGTAGGGTCACATCCACGCTGAGGGTCATCGCCGCCGCGTCAAATTGGGTCAGCACCTCTTCTTGGTACATAGGCGCAAATTTGTGGAACAGGTAGGAATTGCGACCCTTTGCGGGCGCACCGGGCAAGGCCGGACCCTCGATCGCTTCGGCGCGCGGGATGGCCGCCATCCAGCGGTTCACGGCAACAAAGTCATCCCCAATCAACTTCCAGGCAGCGGAGGCAGGGGCTTTCACGGTGATTGAATTTTTTGAGGTCATTGCGCGGCCTTTCAGTTGCAGCATTTCATCTAACAATCGTTAGATAGAATCGATGGATCGATAAGTCAACTGAGTCGCAACAGCACCCGAAACGCAAAGCGCAGGGTCACCGCCCCACGGCGCACCCTGCTCAGCTCAAATTTTGAAGTGTTAAGCGGCGTGGCGCCAGCGCCAGCGCGTCACCTTAGCCCTTAGGGTCCGCGGCCGTTTCAACAACCTGTTGCTGAAACGGCGGTTCCCCAAAGCTGCGAAACTCGCCATTGTCTGCGTTAAACGCCCACCGCGCGACCAACAGCTGGTACTCCTTAGTGTACAGGTCTTGCTCGTGCTCATCTTCCGCAACCCGCATGCGCCAAGAGCCCTGCACCCGCGTCGGCACACGCACATCTTTGCGCGTTGGCGTTTTGGCGGCGCGATAATTTGCGTTGTCCCACTTGCGTTTCAAAAGCGTCACCAGCTCCGCGGCTTCCCGCTTTCGGCGGCCTGCAAAAATCACATCAATCTCAACGTCATTTTGCACCAGGCCTTTGATGATCACATCGCCACGGGAATTTTTCGAAAATTTTGGAATCAGATTCACCACCAATTCTGTTGGCGGTTTTTTGAACAGACCCCCATCTTCATAGGCAGGGGTGATCAGGGCTGGGTTTTCGATACGTTTCTTCAAGGTCTG
Organism: uncultured Shimia sp.; assembly: GCF_913054185.1. Lineage (GTDB taxonomy): Bacteria > Pseudomonadota > Alphaproteobacteria > Rhodobacterales > Rhodobacteraceae > Shimia. Next base: position 54,402 of record NZ_CAJXIV010000011.1, on the reverse strand, counting down.
GTCCGCTGCTGCGTTGGGGTTTGCACCCGTTCGTACAGCGCCAATAGTCTTCGAAACGCCTTAACAATTTATTGGCATGAGAGACAGAACGTCGCAGCAATCCGTGCAAAATTGCACATCCAAAACCGAGACTCTCTCGCAATCGCCACCGTCGCAATACAGCCGCGATACAGACGTTAAACCGACGTGAAAATTGGGGCCCTTATTGCCCCAACGCCTGCCCCAAATCTGCAATTAGATCCTCGGCATGTTCCGCCCCTACGGAGATGCGCAGCAACGTTTCCGGAATGCCGGTGTGCGGCTCAATGGTGTGGCGATGTTCCACCAGGCTCTCCACGCCACCCAGCGACGTGGCGCGATGGAAAAGCTTCATCTTTCCCGCCACTTGCAACGCAGCCTCTTTGTCCCCTTTCACAAGAAAAGACATCAGAAACCCCGCCCCACCCGGCATCTGCGCCGTGGCCAAATCATGTTGCGGATGGCTCTCAAGGCCAGGAAACAACACGCTGTCGACTTTGGGATGATCCTCCAAAAAACGCGCTATTTTCATAGCGTTATCCACCATACGCTCGACCCGCAACGCCATCGTGCGCATCCCGCGCAACAGCAACCACGCCTCAAACGGCCCCATCACCGCACCCGCGCTGGCCCGATCCACTTCGATCTCTTCCCAAACCGGCGTGACCTCTTTGCAAACCAACACACCTCCCAAAACATCTGAGTGCCCATTGATCACCTTGGTGGTCGAGTGCATCACAATATCTGCGCCCAATTTCAATGGGTTGGTCAAAATGGGCGAGGCCGCCGTGCTGTCCACTGCGAGCAGTGCACCGCAGCTTTCCGCCGCCTTTTTGGCCGCTGTGACATCGGTCACTTTCAGCCACGGATTGGACGGTGTTTCCACCCAAACCACGTTGGCCGGTCCCTTAGCGCACTCCGCAGTCAATGCCGCTGTGTCACTTGCGTCCACCTCGTTGATAACAATCTGACGGCGCTCACAAAAATCCCGAATCCACTTGGTGGTATTCCAATAAATCCCGCTCTGCACGATCACCCGGCCGCCGGTTGGCACCGTACGAAACAGCGCCGTAATTGCCGCCATGCCGGACGGGAACAACAGCGCCGCCGCGCCGCCTTCCAACTGCGCCAAAACTGCCTCAGCCTGACGCGCCACATCATTGTGAGGCCGGGCGTAAATGTTGTTTTCATTCAGAGGGTTGTAATTTTCATCTCGCGCAAAGGTGGTCGCCGGTTGGATCGGCGGCACCACGCCCCCGCTCTGTTGATCAATGGCGCCCCCGGCCTGCGCCAACAGGGTTTCCGGCTTCATGTCTTCAAATTCCATAATCATCCCCTTGCGTGCGTGCCGCGCACAAGATCGCAGCGACAGTAAACTTGCAACCCCAACGCACGCCCGTGTAGGAGGTCTTCATGACCCGCGTGATACTCTTCAACAAACCCTTCGATGTGCTGTCGCAATTTACCGACAAAGGCCTTGAGGGCAGCACCCGCCGCACCTTGTCGGATTTCATCGACGTGCCCCAAGTCTATCCGGCAGGCCGTTTGGACCGCGACAGCGAAGGCCTCATGGTGCTCACCGACGATGGCAAGCTCCAAGCCCGCATCGCGGACCCTCGTCACAAAATGTCCAAAACCTATTGGGTGCAGGTAGAAGGCACGCCAGACGATGCAGCACTTGCCGCCCTGCGCACGGGGGTTGACCTCAAGGACGGCAAAACCAAGCCCGCCAAGGCGCAACGCATTGATGGACCAGCCAATCTCTGGCCACGCACCCCACCAATCCGGGTGCGAAAATCAATTCCCGACACATGGATCTCCCTAACCATCCGCGAAGGACGCAACCGCCAGGTCCGCCGCATGACCGCCGCTGTGGGCCATCCGACCTTGCGACTTATTCGGGCACAAATTGGTGATTGGTCACTTGATGGCTTGGAAACCGGAACCTGGCGCGACGCCTAGCGCATCAATCGCTTTTCCTGTGGATAATCACAACATATAGTAGACACCAACAAACCCGCGCCGTAAGAGCCGCGGCACTGAAACACGAGCAGGGACAACGGGAATGGCACATATCATTGTGGTCGGAAACGAGAAGGGCGGCGCGGGCAAATCCACCCTGTCGATGCATGTCGCCACCGCACTGGCACGCATGGGCCACCGCGTGGGTGGAATCGATCTGGACTTGCGGCAAAAGAGTTTTGGCAGCTACGTCGCCAACCGTCGGAAATTCCTACAAAAGGCCGGCCTAGAGCTGCCCAGCCCAGATTACCACGACCTGCCCGAAGTCGATCAAGCCGCGCTGCAACCCGGCGAAAATATCTATGATCACCGCTTGTCAGCTGCGGTTTCGATGTTGGAACCAAACAACGATTTTATCCTGATCGACTGCCCTGGCTCCCACACCCGGTTGAGCCAGGTGGCGCACTCTTTGGCCGACACACTTGTGACGCCGCTGAACGACAGCTTTGTCGACTTTGACCTGCTCGCCAAAATTGATGCTGACGGCGAAAAGATCATTGGCCCTTCGGTCTATTCTGAAATGGTCTGGAACGCCCGCCAACTACGTGCACAGGCGGGCCTCAAGCCCATCGACTGGATTGTCATGCGCAACCGGATGGGCGCGCAACAGATGGTCAACAAAGAGAAAATGGGCAAAGCACTCGACCGTTTGGCCAAGCGCATCGGCTTCCGCGTAGCGCCAGGCTTCAACGAACGGGTTGTCTTTCGTGAGCTGTTTCCTCGCGGCCTCACACTGCTTGATCTGCGCGACACAGGCGTGAAGCAACTCAATATCTCCAACGTAGCCGCCCGGCAGGAATTGCGCGAACTGATCAAAGCGCTGAATCTGCCCGGGGTATCGGTCGACTTCTAAAACCATGGACACGCGCGGCCAAGCGGCACAGCCTCCCGCGCGTCCCACGCGCCTGATGACCATGGCCGCATTGGCCGTGGCTGAATTGCTGCTGGTCATCCTTGCCTATCAAGTCATGGCCTCTATTGAGTGCCGCCAGACCGAGATCGAGGTCGCCTGCCGCGCACTGCGTTCAATGACCGCGCGCGGCTTGGCCGTCATGACTGTGATGGCTCTGTATTTCTGGCTGCGCCCCACCGGCTATCGCGCTCTTGCGGAGCGGGCGATAGCGCACCCCGGCCACCATATCTGGATGCTGGTTCACCTTGTTGGCTTGGCGTTCATCTTTTTGCCGCTAGTTTTGTTTGGCGCGGCGGAAATCTCGCGCGCCTTCACACCAACCCTTATCTTGCTGACCACAGGTGGCCTTCTGACCGCCACAGGTGCCATTTTCTGGGTCACGCCTTTGGGTGTTTGGCGGAATTGGATGCGCAATGACAGCTACCTGTTACCGCTTGCCTTGCTCACGGGGTTTCTGGTCCCCGACTTTGCCGATCTCATGCGCCCTCTGTGGGAATGGAGCACGCTCAGCAGCCTGACTTTCTTCCTTGTGTTTCTTGTCCTAACGCTCACCGGTTTTGATGTGGGGGTACATCCGCCCACCTATGAAATTGGCGTCGAAGGCTTTTGGGTGCAGATCGCCAGCCAATGTTCCGGTGTCGAAGGCATTGCTCTGATCACCATCTTTATGGGGTTTTACGCCATCCTGATGCGGCCCGAACTTCGCCAGAAACGCTTCTGGCTGATCCTGTTCCCACTGGCGGTCTTGGCCAGCTGGCTTTTCAACATCCTGCGCATCACCATTCTGATTGTGATCGGCGCGCGTGTTTCGCCAGAACACGCTCTCAATGGGTTTCATTCTTATGCGGGCTGGCTGATGTTCACCGCTTTGGCTTTGCTGATTGTGCTAATTGCCCATCGTGCTCAATGGTTGCACCGCAATCCGCTGCCAAATCACCCAACAGCCGCCATCCGGCACGACACCCTCGCCGCCAAGATTGTCCCCTTTATTGTGATGATGCTGTCTGGCGTTTTTGTGTCTGCGTTTTGGCCTGATCCGGAAGCAGGCTATCCGGTGCGCGCGGCCCTCATGGCCCTGCCTCTGCTAATTTTTCTTCCAGCCTTGCGCGACTTGTGGCAGCGCCCGTCATTTGAAGCCGCGCTTGTTGGCCTGGTCATCGGCGGCATCTGGATTGTCACAGCGCCTGAACAAAAACTCCCGGAGGCAGAGGCACCAACACTTTTCTGGATTGCCACACGCCTCCTTGGCACCATTCTCTTGGTACCCATCATCGAAGAGCTGTTTTTCCGCGGCTACCTTCTGCGCCGGCTGCACAGAGACTCGCTGATCTGGGCCGTCGTGGCTGTTGCGGTCTCCAGCCTGCTGTTTGGCCTGATGCACGACCGTTTTCTCGCCGGAACGCTGGCGGGTGTGGCCTTTGGCCTGCTCTATCTGCGCCGGTCTGAAACTTCGGATGCCATCACTGCGCATATCGTGGCAAACGCCACCATCGCGCTTGCCGCCCTGCTGACAGCAAAATGGGCGCTCATCTGAGCGCCCACCTAAGTTTCCTCAGCCTGTTGAGACTGGCTTAGCTTTGTTTTTGGCGACGACGGCGCAGTTCCCAAACCAGCGCCAGGGTCGCAAGCACGGCCGCAACGGCCAAAAGCCCCGCACCCGCATCAATTTCTGGAACCGCGTTGGACCCACCACCGGTGTCGCCACCGCCCGTGTTGCCGCCGCCCCACCAGCGCCACCACCAGCCGTACCAACCACCAGCATCCTGCGCAAACGCAGCAGGGGCACTCAGTGTCAGAGTTGTCGCCGCGAGAATTGCGGCATTCATTTTGTTCTTAAGACCCATAAGAATACTCCCGGACCTATCCATTAGTGTTGGTTCAGGGTGCCATAGCCCCCTGTGCCGACTCAAGCGATTTGCTGCAATTGCACAGTATTTCCACAAATCGAGACCCTATTGTCCCCAGTGTCGGAACAATGCCGCATGAGCTAGAAAACTGTCGCTGCCTCTGCTCACAAACCGTTTCACCGAACACCGATTCGCGGCATTAAAAGCGCCCTGCCAGTTTGGACAACAATGATTTTAGCACACGCACTTCATCTTCACTCAGCTGCGCCTGCAAACTGCCCTCGTACTCTTGCGCCACATCGCGAAGGTCACGATACACCTTCTCACCCGCAGGCGTGAGCTCCAGCCACTCCACCCGCCGATCTTCTTCGCTTCGCGCACGTTGCACCAAGCGTCGGTCAGCCAACCGTTGCACCGCACGGCTTACTTTGGTTTTGTGCACCTTGCCTTTGGCGCCAATCTCGGTGGCCGTCAGCCGCCCAAATATTCCAAGATGAAACAGCACCCGCCACTCGCTGCGCAACAGTCCATAGCGATCTTTGTAGACCTTCTGAAACCCAAGGCTAGCCTCCTCCGCTGCCTGATTCAGCAGATACGGCAGGAAGGCCTGTAAATCGAAGTCTTCAGAATTTGTCATGGTGTGCGCGTCCTCCTGCTTGTTAGTTACAAAAACGACTATTACCACCGCAACCAAATTCGAACTCAGGAGCGACCCGATGACCAAACACACAGTTCCGACCCGCATGCAGAAGGCCCCCTCCATGGCAGGCCCGCATGAAGGCTATATGCCCGGCTTTGGCAATGACTATGAAACCGAGGCACTACCAGATGCCTTGCCGCAGGGCATGAATAGCCCGCAGAAATGCAACTACGGCCTTTATGGTGAGCAGCTCTCCGGCACAGCTTTCACCGCTGAAAATGTAGAACGCACATGGTGTTACCGCATTCGTCCCTCAGTGAAGCACAACAACCGCTACGAGAAAATCGACGTGCCGTATTGGCAGTCTGCCCCCAATGTTGATCCAGAGTTGGGCAGCCTTGGCCAATACCGCTGGAACCCGGTGCCCCACACCGAAAAGGCGCTGACCTGGATAACCGGCATGCGCACCATGACCTCCGCCGGGGACGTGAACACACAGGTTGGCATGGCCACGCATATTTACCTGGTGAACACCTCAATGGAGGATGACTATTTCTTCTCCGCCGATTCCGAACTGCTGGTTGTGCCCCAAGAGGGCGTGCTGCGTTTCTCGACCGAGTTGGGTATCATCGACGTGGAACCAAAAGAAATTGCCATCCTGCCCCGCGGATTGGTGTATCGCGTGGAAGTGCTCGAAGGCCCGGCGCGTGGTTTTGTTTGTGAAAACTATGGTCAGAAGTTTGAGCTGCCCGGCCGTGGCCCGATTGGCGCCAACTGCATGGCCAATCCACGTGACTTCAAAGCACCCGTGGCCGCCTATGAAGACCGCGAAGTGCCCTCAACTGTGACCGTCAAATGGTGTGGCCAATTCCACCGCGCCGACATCGATCAATCGCCGTTGGACGTTGTCGCTTGGCACGGCAACTACGCGCCGGTGAAATATGATCTGCGCACCTATTGCCCGGTTGGCGCCATCCTGTTTGACCACCCAGACCCCTCGATCTTCACAGTGCTGACCGCGCCTTCGGGGCAACCCGGCACCGCCAACATTGACTTCGTGCTGTTCCGCGAGCGCTGGCTGGTGGCAGAGGATACCTTCCGTCCACCGTGGTATCACAAAAATATCATGTCCGAGCTGATGGGCAACATCTACGGCCAGTACGACGCCAAACCGGAAGGCTTTGTCCCGGGCGGCATGAGCTTGCACAACATGATGATGCCGCACGGCCCAGACAAAAACGCCTTTGAAGGGGCCTCCAACGCCAATCTCGGCCCCGATAAGCTCACCAACACAATGTCGTTTATGTTCGAGACCCGCTTCCCGCAGCACATCACCCAATTTGCCGCCAACGAGGCCCCGGTGCAGGATGACTACATCGACTGCTGGACAGACATCGAAAAGAAATTCGACGGCACCCCGGGCAAAAAATGATGTAACGGTGTGCAATGAATGCACACACTACGTAGGGTGTGCCCTCCGGGCGCACCATTGCCCAGTACCAACAACCGCGGGAGACCCTCCAGTTGAACCAAGTCACTCTTCTGGGCACCAAAGGCGGTCCAGCCATCCGGCCCGGCACCCGCATGCCCACCTCGATCCTTGTGCAGATGGATGGGCTTACCATTCTTGTGGACGCGGGCCTTGGCGTGAGCCGAGGCCTTTGCGATGCAGGTGTGGCCCTGACCGATCTTGACGCGATCTTGATCACACATCTGCATTCCGACCATTATCTGGAACTGGGACCCCTTCTGCACACTGCCTGGACAGCAGGCTTAAACAAGCCCATCCCAATTTATGGCCCCAAAGGGCTGGATCACTATTGGGCCGGTTTCCTCAATGCGATGTCCTTTGACGTGGAGCTGCGGCTGCGCGACGAAGGCCGTCCGGATCTGGCGCGTCTGGCCCAAATCCATGTCTTGGAACCGGGTCAGATGGACCTGGGCCCACTTAAAATCACCACCCTGCGCAACGCACACCCGCCAATCACCGACAGCTTTGCCCTGCGGTTTGACAGTGCGTCTCACAGCGTGGTGCTCTCCGGGGACACCGCGCCTATTGCGGACATGGCCGATCTGGCCAAAGGCGCCGACCTTCTGGTGCATGAGGCGATGTTGTCAGCGGGCATCGACGCGCTCTGCGCCCGCGTGGGTAACGGTGATGACCGTTTGCGCATCCATCTAGAACGCAGCCACACCCCCGCCGCCGAGGCAGGCCGTATTGCCACAGAGGCTGGTGTGGTCCGCCTTGCCCTCAATCACCTCGTCCCCTGTGACGATCCCAACTTCACCGAGACCCACTGGCAGGACGAAACCTCCCGCACGTGGTCCGGTCCTCTTTTCATCGGCACTGACGGGATGAAAATCCCGCTCAACTGACCGCAACACAAGGAAACGCGCATGTCTTTGTTAAAATCCTGGGTCGCAAGCGCCAACGACGCTGCCTGCCCTTTCCCACTTAATAACCTGCCGTACGGTGTGTTCTCCGTCGATGACGGCGAATTGCGCTGCGGCACCGCCATTGGCGACCGCATCATCGACCTCACTGGCCTGGAAGAAATCAGCACCCTGCGCGCTGATCCGGACGCCGATGTTCTGGACGCGCCGTATTGGAACGACTTTATGGAGTTGGGTCCAGAGGCTTGGGCGGGCTATCGCACGAAGCTTCAGAAGATGCTCTCAGCGGACGCCCCCGAAGATGTCCAAGAAGCCCTGACCTATTTCTCACTGCCCTTGGCCGACGCCACGCTGCACATGCCGATGGCGGTGAGCGAATACACCGATTTTTACGCCGGTCGCCACCACGCAACCAACGTGGGCACCATGTTCCGCGGTGCCGAAAATGCCCTACCGCCAAACTGGCTGCACATCCCGATTGGCTACAACGGTCGCGCCTCTTCTGTCGTGGTGTCCGGCACCGATGTCCGCCGTCCTTGGGGGCAACTCAAATCGCCAGATCACGACACCCCTGCCTTCCTGCCTTGCCGCCGCTTTGACATCGAGCTGGAAATGGGCGCCATTGTTGGCCAGTTCTCCGACCACCCTGTGACCGTGCAAGAAGCCGACGACATGATCTTTGGCTACGTGCTGCTCAACGACTGGTCTGCGCGCGACATTCAGGCCTGGGAATACCAGCCGCTTGGCCCCTTTCAAGCCAAAGCCACCGCCACCTCGATCTCCCCGTGGATCGTCACCAAAGCCGCGCTGGAGCCCTTCCGCACTGATACGCCCAAGCGTGAATTTGAGCTGCTCGATCACCTCAAAGACGTCGGCCCGATGCTCTATGACATCGATTTGTCGGTGAGCATGGCACCCGAAGGCACAGAGGCAACGGAAATCGCCCGCACCAACTACAATCAAATGTACTACTCCGCTGCGCAACAACTGGCGCATCACAGCACCTCCGGCTGCCCAATGAACGCAGGCGATTTGCTGGGCTCCGGCACCATTTCCGGACCTACAAAACCGGAACGCGGCAGCCTTTTGGAGCTCAGCTGGGGCGGAAAAGAACCGCTGACCCTTGATAGTGGTGAAACCCGTACCTTCATTGAAGATGGAGACACGCTCACCCTCCATGGCGCGGCCAAAGGGGACGGGTACACAATCGGATTTGGTGACTGTACCGGCACGCTTCTGCCCGCGCTTTCGGATCCTTTCGAAAGGTAATCACCATGACCGTTTCGCCTCGCTATGTCGGATACATCGCCCAAAGTTTGGACGGGTTTATTGCCACCCCGGATGGCGAGGTGGGCTGGTTGGACCCGTTCAATGCAGCGCTGGCGGAGTGTAGCTGCGAAGACGCAGGCGGCTACAATGCGTTTATCAATGAGGTCGATGCGGTCCTGATGGGCCGCGCCACCTACCGACAGGTGATGGGCTGGGGCTGGCCTTACGGCGACCGTGCCGGCTACGTGCTCACGCATCGCCACGACTACAAAGGTGATCATATCACTGCCGCTGGCCCCATTGATGGCCTACGCGCCGCCATTGAGGCCAACGGCCACCAAAAAGTCTGGATCATGGGTGGCGGTGAAACCCAACGCGCGGCGCTGGATAGCGGCATGTTTGACGAACTTTCCGTCTTTGTTATGCCGACGCTGTTGGGCGACGGCCTGCCCTGCTTTGCCAAAGGCGCACAACACAACTTGACCCTCAAGACCTCCAGCCAAAAACCCGGCGGCATTTTGCAGCTGGATTACGATATGCACGACAGCAAAGCTGCTTAAGCCTTACAACATATCATTCAACAGGACCTCAAAACATGGCCAAAGCCTTCGCCTCCCAAGGGGACATGACCGAGAAAAAGACCTCTTTCACCGAAGTTGGAGACGGCCTCTACGCCTTCACTGCCGAAGGTGATCCAAACTCCGGTGTGATTATCGGCGATGACAGCGTGATGATTGTCGAGGCACAGGCCACGCCGCGTCTGGCAAACAAGGTTATTGAATGCGTGCGCTCCGTGACCGACAAGCCGATTTCCCATGTGGTGTTGACCCACTACCACGCCGTGCGCGTGCTTGGCGCGTCGGCTTATGGTGCGGACCAGATCATCATGGGCGACGCCGCTCGCGCTATGGTGGTGGAACGTGGACAAGAAGACTGGGACAGCGAATTCCAACGCTTCCCACGTCTGTTTGAAGGCCACGAAAGCATCCCCGGCCTGACCTACCCCACCACCACGTTTTCCGACGACATGACAGTCTACCTCGGCAACCGCCGCGTTGACCTCATGCACCTGGGCCGCGCCCACACAGCAGGCGACATCGTGATCCACGTGCCGGACCAGAACGTCATGTTCACCGGCGACATCGTCGAATACCACTCCGCCTGCTACTGCGGCGACGGGCATTTTGCTGATTGGGGCGACACGCTCGGCAATATTGCATCTTTTGACGTGGACGCCATTGCACCCGGTCGCGGCGACGCATTGATCGGCAAACAGATGGTCAACGCCGCGATTGAGAACACCCGTGACTTTGTCGAGAGCACCTACCGCCCCGCCGCCAAAGTTGCGGCCCGTGGCGGCACCCTGAAAGAAGCCTGGGACGCCGTGCGTGCCGAGTGTGATCCGAAATTTGCCGACTACGCGATTTATGAGCACTGCCTGCCGTTCAACGTCGCCCGCGCTTATGACGAAGCCCGCGGCATTGACACGCCACGCATTTGGACGGCACAACGAGACATTGATATGTGGAACGATTTACAAGGTTAGGTTGATGAAGGTAATGCATTTCAGAACCGCAGCTCTCAAGGCACTGGTGGTTCTGGTGCCTTCTTACGTGGCCGCATATTTCAGTGACAAAATGGTTTGGGTCGTTCCCACTCTTGCGGCCTCTAGCTTTTTTGCTGCATCCATTGGGGTTGACGAAAAAAGTTACACTCGACGTGTCGACGAGGAAACCGACGACAGCAATGATGCGGAAAACTACGAACCAGTTGAATCTTCCGAAGCAATCGAAGGCGGCTAAAGCAAAAGAAGATTCCCCGCGTCCTTGATCTATGTCGTGGCGCGCCATCCCATGGAGCGCCACGCTAAGCCCCAACAAACGCGCCCGTTATTGGGAGGAGGAGCCCCATGAGCAAGATTTTTGACGTCCCGCTCTACGCCTATGAGCGCAGCCCGGATCAAGACGAAGGTATGCCTGTCCGCCACTCGGTGGTGATCATTGGTGCTGGCCCCGTAGGTCTCGCAACCGCCATCGATCTGGCGCAGCAAGGCATCAACACCGTCATTTTGGATGACAACGACCGCGTGTCCTTTGGCTCACGTGCGATTTGCTTTGCCAAACGTCCACTGGAAATTCTCGACCGTTTGGGGTGTGGCGACGCCATGGTCAAACGTGGCGTGCAATGGGACACCGGCAAAGTCTTCTTTGACACCCGTCAGGTTTATGAATTCAGCCTGACCGAAGAAGAAGGCCACAAAAACCCTGCCTTCATCAATCTCCAGCAATACACCTTTGAACAAGTTTTGGTCGAACGCATCCGCGAGCTGCAGGGTGAAGGCGCACCCATCGAAATCCGTGGCCGCAACAAGGTGGAGGCCATTGGCCAACACGACGACCACGTCAAACTCGAAGTGGAAACCCCCGAAGGCAGCTACACGATTGAGGCAGACTGGCTGGTGGCTTGTGATGGCGCCAACTCCCCCACCCGCAGGATGCTGGGTTTGGACTTTGACGGACAGGTCTTTGAAGACAATTTCCTGATCGCCGATGTGGTGATGAAGGCTGACTTCCCCTCCGAGCGCTGGTTCTGGTTTGATCCGCCGTTTAATCGCGGCCAATCCGCCCTGCTGCACAAACAACCCGACAACGTCTGGCGCATCGACTTGCAACTGGGCCGCGACATCGACAAAGAGCGTGAAAAGCGCCCGGAAAACGTAATGCAGCGTCTCAAGGCCATGCTGGGGGATGACGCAGAGTTCGACCTCGAATGGGTCAGCATTTACACCTTCCAATGTTGCCGCATGGACCGCTTCCGCCACGGCCGCACGTTGTTTGCTGGCGACTCCGCTCACCAAGTCTCCCCTTTTGGCGCACGTGGTGCCAACTCCGGCCTTCAAGACGCCGACAACATTGCTTGGAAACTGAAACTGGTGCTGGACGGCAAAGCGCCAGAAACCCTGATGGACAGTTACAACATCGAGCGGGTCCACGGCGCAGATGAAAATATCCTCAACTCCACCCGCTCCACCGAGTTCATCACACCCAAATCAGAGATGAGCCGCATTCTGCGTGACGCCATTTTGGACCTTTCGGCACATCACGCATTTGCGCAGCCGGTGGTCAACTCGGGTCGTCTCTCAGTGCCCTGCACCTATGACGGCAGTATGCTGAATTCGGCGGACGCACTGGCCGCACCAGACCTCACCCGCCCCGGCAGCCCCTGTCCGGATGCACCACTGGGTGACGACCACCTGCTTGGCAAACTGGGCAATGACTTCATTCTGCTGACCATCGATGCAGACGCGCCGGACGGCTTTGAGGAAGACGGCGTCACTGCCACCCGCCTCGCCCTGTCGGTGCGCGACGACCCATCCCTCACGCTCAAACGGCAATACCTCGGCGATGCCCCCTCTGGTGTCTATCTGATCCGACCGGACCAACACGTCGCCGCCCGCCGTGAATCTTTTGATGAGCCCCATTTCCGCGCTGCTCTGCGCCGCGCCACAGGCAAGGAGTGATCTGATGTCTGACAAGCTGATCCTGAATCCTAATCTGGACAACGCCGACGGCTTCTTTGACGCCCTTGCCCGCGCCCATGACGGTCTTGAAAAATCCACCAGCGACGCGCTTAACGCTCGGCTGATCTTCCTGCTGGCCAACCACATTGGCAACAACGACGTACTCACCGAAGCCCTGGCAGCGGCGCAAAACAGCGGCCACCAGCGGTGAGAATCGCCCCATGAACACAGTGCTGTATGACTACTGGCGCGCAATCCGAAAGAGTTCGCGCCAGTCTTGGACATCAATCGTGCGCATCCGGACAAAGCCCGTCTCGACTAGGTTTTAGAGCTCAATCTCGTTCAGATCGTTGAGCAGTTCCAAAAGCTGCTCATAACGGTCCGTGCCAAGATGGTCACGCAGCTTGCCCGCATAACTCTTGGCTGCGGGAATGTTGTCCGCAATCAACCGGCACCCGTCTGAGGTGGCATTAATCACCTGCCGACGGCCATCCTGCTCATCCCGCGCCCGCGTGATGTAGCCCTTTTCTTCGAGCTTCTGCAAAATCCGCGTCAGGCTGGGCAACAACAACACCGCCCGATCGGCAATGGTGGTGGGATCCATAGGGCCTTCTTCAACCAACACACGCACCACACGCCACTGCTGTTCAGTTACACCAGCATCGGCAAGCAATAATCGTGCCGGTTTCATCACCTTCTCTCTGGCGCGCAGCAGCGCGATTGGAAGCGATTGAGATGTATCGGGAATATTGGTCTTGCCTGTCATACCTCCTACATGCACCGGAATAGTTCAAAAGGCAATTTGTTTGGCTTTCCTCCCTCGCCTCCGCAGCGTCACACGCATCAGAATGTGCAAAACGGCACCGACCAAATTGGTATGGTTCTATCGTCCTGCAGACCTACGTAGTTTCCCCGAATTGACCCATTTCCCCCCTGCCACCTACCATGGCCACAATCGCCGTGATCCCAAGTTGCGGTTGAGTTCAGGGAGGAACACTCATGAAGAAATGGCTCATCTCGGGCGCGATTTCTGCTTTGGCGCTGACCAGCGCCGCATCCGCAGACATTAAGATCGCCCACGTATATGGCAAAACCGGCCCCTATGAGGCCTACGCCAAACAATCCCACGACGGCCTGATGCTGGGTCTAGAATACGCCACCGGCGGCACCATGGAGATCAACGGCGAAAAAATTGTTGTGATCGAAAAAGACACCCAGCTGAAACCAGACAATGGCAAAGCCCTGCTCGAGGAAGCATACGGCGACGACGAAGTGGACCTCGCCGTTGGCCCCGTCAGCTCCGGCGTGGCGCTTGCAATGCTGCCAGTGGCAGAAGAATATGAAAAGCTGCTGATCGTGGAGCCCGCCGTGGCCGACAGCATCACCGGCGCAAACTACAACCGCTACATCTTCCGCACCGGCCGTAACAGCTCGCAAGACGCCGTGGCCAACGCCATCGCTCTGGCTGGTGAAGACGTGCACATCGCCACATTGGCCCAAGATTACGCCTTTGGCCGTGACGGCATCTCCGCCTTCCGCGAAGCACTCGAAGGCCAAGGCCAATCGATTACGCATGAAGAATACGTGCCCACCGACACCACCGATTTCACCGCCGCGGCAGAGCGCATTTTCACTGCGATGAAAAACCTTGAAGGCAACAAAAAACTGTTCATTATCTGGGCCGGTGGCGGCAACCCAATGGGCAAAATTCAGGCCATGGACCCGTCCCGCTTTGGCGTTGAGATCGCCACAGGCGGCAACATCCTCGCCGCGATGAAAGCCTACAAAGACTTCCCGGGCCTCGAAGGCGCAACCTACTACTACTATGACATCCCCAAAAACGATGTGAACAACTGGCTGGTGAAAACTCACCAGGAGCGTTTTGGCACCCCGCCAGATTTCTTCACCGCAGGGGGCATGTCCGCAGGCATCGCCGTTGTTGAGGCCATCAAAAAGGCTGGCGGCACCGACACCGAAGAGCTGATCACCGCGATGGAAGGCATGGAGTGGGAGACCCCCAAAGGCACCATGAAATTCCGCGCCGAAGATCACCAGGCGATGCAGACCATGTACCACTTCAAGATCAAAGTGGATGACAACGTCGAATGGGCCATCCCGGAGCTGGTGCGTGAGCTGAAGCTCGAAGACCTGCCCATCCCGGTCCGCAACTAAGACCGTTCCCTAACCTCCATGGCTGGTTCCGGATCTTGTGCCGGGGCCAGCCTCCTTTCCCTCTCAGGGACCACAAAAATGCCCCACCCCATTCTGGAAACCACCGACCTGACCGTGCGCTTTGGCGGTCACGTGGCGGTCGACCACATCACCTGCAACTTCAATGCTGGCGAATTGACCGCAATTGTTGGCCCCAACGGCGCAGGCAAAACCACGTATTTCAATCTGATCTCTGGTCAGATTCCCGTCTCCGAAGGCCGTGTGAAACTCAATGGCACCGACATCACCCGCATGTCCGTAGCCCAGCGTACCCACCGCGGCATTGGCCGCGCCTTCCAGCTCACCAACCTGTTTCCCAATCTTTCTGTGTTGGAAAACATCCGCCTTGTGGTGCAATCCAAAGCCGGTCGCGGTTTCAACATCCTGTCCATGGCCGACAGCCACGCCGAACTCACCGGCCCAGCTTACGAGATTCTCGAGCGCATCCGCATGACCGATCAAGCGGATCAGGTTGTCTCTGAACTCTCTCATGGCGACCAACGCAAATTGGAGGTCGCCCTGCTGATCGCGCTGGACCCGCTGGTCTATATGTTTGACGAACCCACCGCTGGCATGAGCGTGGACGAAGCCCCCGTAGTGCTCGACCTGATCGCCGAACTCAAAACCCGCAAAGACCGCGCCATCTTACTGGTGGAGCACAAAATGGACGTGATCCGCACCCTCGCGGACCGCATCATCGTATTGCACAACGGCGCGCTGGCGGCCGATGGCGATCCTGCCGAGGTCATGGCGTCTGACGTGGTGCAAGAAGCATACATGGGCCGCGATCTTGAGGAGGCCCTCGCCAATGTCTGATCCCATCCTGAAACTTGAGGGTGTCTTCACCAACATCGCGCAGTATCACATCCTGCAAGGCGTCGAGCTCACCGTGCCGCGTGGCGAAGTCACCATGCTTTTGGGCCGCAACGGCGTGGGCAAAACCACCACGCTGCGCACCATCATCGGCCACTGGCGCGCCCATCAGGGCAGCGTCACGTTTGACGGTCAGGACATCACCAAACTGCCAACTCCCGCGATCGCCCGTGCAGGCATCGGATTTGTGCCCGAGGACATGGGCATCTTTGCCGACCTGACGGTGGAGGAAAACATGATCCTCGCCGCTGTCTCCGGCGCGATTGACGAGGCCCGCCTGCAATGGCTCTTCACCGTCTTCCCGGCACTGGAAACCTTCTGGAAAAAAGACGCAGGCACGCTCTCTGGTGGCCAAAAACAGATGCTATCCATCGCCCGCGCCATGATCGAAGAGCGTGCGCTGTATCTGATAGACGAGCCGACCAAAGGCCTTGCGCCTGCCATCATCACCACCATGGCCCGCGCCATCAAGGAACTGAAAGACCAAGGCGCATCCATCCTCTTGGTAGAGCAAAACTTCGCCGTAGCCAAAGCCTTGGGGGATAGCGCCAATGTGATGGACGACGGCCGCATGGCCTGGTCCGGCCAGATGTCCGAACTGACCCAAGATGCCGAGCTGCAAGAGCGCCTGATGGGCCTCAGCATGGAGGCTCACTGATGCCAATGAACACACTTCAACTGGAGGTCCGCCCATGAGCGCCGCCCCCAAACACGCCCCCACGATGGCGCAAATGTCCCTCGCAGAGCGGGTTGCCCCCTATGCGCCGATCCTTTTGGTTGTCGGCCTTGTGATTGCCGGTTTCGTCGCCATTCCTGCCACCTCCAGCTGGCTCACTTTAACCGTCTCCGGCCTCGCCATGGGCATGATGATCTTCATCATGGCTTCGGGCCTAACGTTGGTCTTTGGCCTGATGGACGTCATCAACTTCGGCCACGGCGCTTTTGTCTCCGTCGGGGCCTTTGTTGGCGTCTCCTTTTTGCTCCTGCTGGAGCACATGACCGGCGCGCCCAACCTGCTGTGGAATCTGACTGCCCTGATGGTGACCATTGTTGGCGCCATGGCCGCGACTGGCCTCATGGGCTACGCCTTTGAGCGGGTGATTGTGAAGCCGGTCTATGGCCACCACCTCAAACAAATCTTGGTCACCATGGGCGGCCTGATCGTGGTCGAGCAGCTGATCATCGTGCTCTGGGGGCCGGAAGAGATCTACATCACCCGCCCCGAAGCGCTGAAAGGCGCAATCACCTTCGCCGGTGCCGCGCTTGAAAAATATCGCCTTGTGGCTGTGGGCATCGGCCTCGTGGTCTTCCTCGCTATGCGTTACACCCTGCGCCGCACCAAAATTGGCCTGATCGTGCGCGCCGGTGTGGAGAATGGCGAGATGGTGCAGGCGCTTGGCTACAATCTCCGCATGGTTTTCATTGGTGTCTTTGTCGCGGGCTCTGCCCTCGCAGGTCTCGGCGGTGTCCTCTGGGGCCTCTACCAGGAAGTCATCACCGCCCACATGGGCAACCAGACCATGATCCTTGTGTTCATCGTGGTGATCATCGGCGGACTTGGCTCGGTCGAAGGCTGCTTCATCGGCGCGCTTATGGTGGGCCTGTTACAAAACTACGTGGCCTTTCTAGAACCCAAAGCCGCCCTGATTTCCAACATCGCCCTGATGGTGGCGATCCTGATGTGGCGCCCAATGGGCATGATTCCCGTGGTAAAGGCGAAATAGACATGCTGAAAACCCTTGTTTCCGGCGACACCCCACGGTCGCCCATCCTCTTGGCGGTCCTGCTCGCCATCCTTGTGTGCCTCGCCTTGGCCCCGTTCCTGTTCCCCGGCGTGCGCTCTGTGGACACCGCCGCCCGCATCTGCATCTTCATTGTGTTGGTGGCCTCTTATGACCTGCTGCTGGGCTACGGCGGCATCGTCAGCTTTGCTCACACCATGTTCTTTGGGCTTGGCGCTTATGGCGTCGCCTTAGCCAGCTCACGTATGGGCCCTGGCTTTGACAGCTTGCTGGTGGGCTCTGTTGCAGGCGCAGGTCTCGCAGCTCTGCTGGCTTTGGTGATCGGCCTATTTTCGCTCCGTGTCCGCGCTATCTTCTTCGCGATGATCACCCTTGCAGTGGCCTCTGCTGTCGCTGTGCTGGTCAGCCAGCTTTCCAGCCTCACCGGCGGCGAAGATGGCCTGTCCTTCAAAATCCCCCGCGCACTTGGCCCAGCCTTCAAGTTCATGGACGGCGAGATCTTCGGCGTGAAAGCCAACGGTAAACTGCTGAAATACTACCTCGTCTTCATCTCCTGCTTTGTGCTCTTCCTGCTGATGCTGCGTGTGGTGAACTCCCCGTTTGGGCGCGTCCTGCAAGCCATCCGCGAAAACGACTTCCGGGCTGAGGCCATTGGCTACCGCGTTGTGCACTACCGCGTGGCCGCAACTTGCCTGTCCGCCGCCATTGCCGCCCTTGCTGGCGCACTCTACGCCATATGGCTGCGATACGTTGGCCCGGACACCACGCTCAGCATGGAGATCATGATCGACATCTTGCTGATGGTGGTGATCGGCGGCATGGGCACCATGTACGGGGCTGTGATTGGCGCCACCCTGTTTGTGCTGGCGCAAAACTACCTGCAAAACGTGCTCAGCCTCGCCGGTGAAAGCGTCTCCGCCCTGCCGTTCCTGCCAGACCTGTTGAACGCAGACCGCTGGCTGCTCTGGCTTGGTGTGCTCTTCATCCTGTCGGTCTACTTCTTCCCCACAGGCATTGTTGGTCGCCTGCGCGGCAAGTAACAGCCGCCTCTTGCAATTCCCTGTCGCTTGCGGTCCTGTCGCCGCAGCGAAGGGGAGGTACTTAACATGCGCATTGATTTGGTTTTGTTGTGTTTGGCTTATGTGCTGAGCCAGTTCTTCCGCGCCTTTCTGGCGGTGCTTACGCAAGTACTTGAGGTCGACATCGGCGCCACACCCGCCGACCTCGCCTTTGCCTCTGGACTTTGGTTCATTGTCTTTGCCGCGATGCAAATCCCGGTCGGTGCCGCGCTCGATAGCATCGGCCCACGCCGTACTTCGGCCGTCCTGCTGCTGATTGGCGGTGGTGGCGGCGCAGCACTCTTTGCCATGGCCACGCAACCGCTGCACATCACCATCGCCATGGGCCTCATCGGCGTTGGCTGTTCCCCGGTGCTGATGGCCAGTTACTTCATCTTTGCCCGCATGTACCCACCGGCCCGCTTTGCCACACTGGCCGCGCTCATGTTGGGTGTCGGCTCCGTGGGCAACCTGATCGCCGCCTACCCGACTGCCTGGGCTGCCGAAACCATCGGCTGGCGCGCCACCCTCTGGGTACTGGCCGCGATCAGCTCCAGCATCGCAATTGGCCTTTGGGCCTTGGTGCAAGACCCGCCCAAAGCCAACGGCACCGAAAAAGGCTCCGTGCTGGACCTCTTGAAAATCCCAGCTCTCTGGCTGCTCTTCCCCCTGATGTTCGTGAACTACATGCCCGCTGCCGGCATTCGCGGCCTCTGGATTGGCCCCTACCTGTCAGATGTGTTTAACCTCACAACCAGTGAGATTGGCCAGGCCACACTGGTAATGGGCCTTGCCATGATCATTGGCACCTTTGCCTACGGCCCGGCTGATCGCATCTTAGGCAGTCGCAAATGGGTGATCATCGGCGGCAACCTGACGGGTGCCATCACCCTGATTGGTTTGACAGTCTTTGCCGATGCCAGCCCCCTCCGCTCGATCCTGCTGATGTCCATTATCGGCTTTGCCGGGGCCAGTTTCCCTGTGCTCATCGCCCACGCCCGCAGTTTCTTCCCGGCACATCTCACAGGCCGAGGCGTGACCCTGATGAACCTGTTTGGCATTGGCGGCGTGGGTGTGATGCAGTTTGGCTCCGGCAAGCTACACGCCGCAATTTCCCCCACCGATCCCCTGCTGGCCTATCAAAGCCTGTTTGGTCTGATGGCCGGTTTGCTCCTGCTTGGCGCGCTGATCTATTGCTTCTCTGAAGACCGCATGGATTGATCAAAAAAACGGCACCGCGCGCATTCATCGCAAACCGGAATGACCCGCTTCAGCAATTTCACGCCTCCCACCCCTTTTTTCTTGGGCCAAACAGGGCTAAGAGGGCGCGTCGTTAGAAATGGAGACCTCAGATGGGTTATCGCATCGTCGTCGCTGGCGCCACGGGCAACGTGGGCCGCGAAATGCTGAACATTCTGGAGGAACGTCAGTTCCCCGTGGATGAGATTGCTGTATTGGCAAGCCGCCGCAGCCAGGGCACCGAGGTCACGTTTGCCGACAAAACCCTGAAGATTCAGGACATTGAACAGTTCGATTTTGCGGGCTGGGACATGGCGCTGTTTGCCATTGGCTCCGACGCCACCAAAAAATACGCGCCGCGCGCTGCCGCCGCCAACTGTGTTGTGATCGATAACAGCTCACTCTACCGCTACGATCCGGACGTGCCGTTGATCGTGCCGGAGTGCAACGCAGGCGACATCCACGGCTATTCCAAGAAAAACATTATCGCCAACCCAAACTGCTCCACCGCACAGATGGTTGTGGCGCTGAAGCCATTGCACGACCGCGCAAAAATCAAACGCGTTGTGGTGTCGACTTACCAGTCGGTGTCCGGCTCCGGCAAAGACGGCATGGACGAGCTGTGGGAACAGACCAAAGCGGTCTACAACCCCACCAAAGACGTGCCACCCAAAACCTTCACCAAAGAGATCGCGTTTAACGTGATCCCGCACATCGATGTCTTCCTGGACGATGGCTCCACCAAAGAAGAGTGGAAAATGGTCGCCGAAACCAAGAAAATTCTCGACACCAAAATCAAGGTCACAGCGACCTGTGTGCGGGTGCCGGTGTTTGTTGGCCACTCCGAGGCAATCAACATCGAATTCGAAGAGTTCCTTGACGAAGACGAAGCCCGTGACATCCTGCGCGAAAGCCCGGGCATCATGGTGATCGACAAGCGCGAAGACGGCGGCTACGTGACCCCCAAGGAATGTGTTGGCGACTTCGCAACCTTCATCTCCCGCGTCCGTCAGGACAGCACATTGGACAACGGCCTGAACCTCTGGTGTGTGTCTGACAACCTCCGCAAAGGCGCGGCGCTGAATGCGGTACAAATCGCCGAAACGCTGGGCCGCGAAGTGCTCAAGAAAGGCTAAGTCCTTTCCAAATTGAAATGCAAAGGGCGTCCACTTGGGCGCCCTTTTTCATGGGTGAAACCCTGCGTTTCCGGCAACTCCTCGCCCAATACCTGCTCCCCACGCAAACCTGACTTGCCACTCTCGCCTGTCCGTGTTGGTCTCACCTCAAACAACACACAGGTGATTGATGAAACACGTGATTTTTGCCACAGCTCTTTTCCCACTTGCCACGCCGCTTTGGGCAGACGACATCCGTCTCAACGCCCCCGTCACCGCGGCCACACTCTATTCCGAAGGCGCAACCCTCACCCGCGCCGTGCCTTTCTCGGCCCCTGCCGGCACCCATGAGCTGTTGATCACCAACCTGCCCGAAAGCCTGGACCCGATGTCCGTGCGGGTGGCTTTGGACGGTGCCAAACTTGGGGCCGTGACCGTGCGCCACGAGCGCACCCTGCCCAATGCCCAAGAAGATAGCCCGGAGCTGACCGCGGCCAAAGCCGCACTGGAACAAGCCGAGGCAGACTTGCGCGCTGCAGAGGACGGTCGCGCGGATGTGCTCATGAAAGCCGATGCCGCCAAAGCCCGCCTTGCCTACCTCTCAACTCTGCAAGGCCCCACGGACACGGCGGCAACGCCGGACACCATAACCGCCACGCTGGCCTTGATTGGGCAAGAAACCCTTGCCGCCCGTCAGGAAATTGCTGCCGCGGAACGGCAGGCCCGTGCCTCCACAAAAACGCTCGAAGACCTGCTGGAAGCTTATGCGAACGCCCAGCAAACCGTCGACGCGCTGACCCCAAGTGAAAGCGACAACGCGATGTTGGCGATTTCCATTTCTGCGGAGGCCGCGTCTGAGGGCACGCTGACCCTGTCTCACCTCACGCAGTTTGCCCGCTGGGTCCCGGCATATGATGTGCACCTCAACAACGTCGAGACACCACAACTGAACATCGAACGAGGTGCGTTTGTGAGCCAGTTTACCGATGAGGACTGGACCGACGTCGCGATCACCCTTTCAACCAGCCGCCCGGACGAACAATCCGAGCCCAGCGGCCTCTCCCCCTGGCGCCGTCACATCGAAGAGGAGCGGCCGGTTCTGCCCAAAAACGCGGGCCGCCTTGCCGAACTCAGCATGCAAGCGGCTCCAATGGCAGAAACTGCCATACTGGAGGATTCTGCCGGATACGCAGCCGCCCACAGCTTTGGCGACGGCATCAACGCCACTTACGTCTACCCCACCCCTGTGTCGGTGTCCTCCGCCTCTGACGCCCTTCACCTCGCGCTTGGCACCTTGGATTTGACTCCAAAAACCTACGCGCTCGCCAATCCGATGCGGGACGAAACCGCCTTCCTGATGGCCGAAGTGACCAACGACGCAGGGGAGCTGATCCTGCCAAGCTATGAGGCCAATTTCTTCCTCAATGGCACCTACATCGGCCAACAGACCATGCCACTGATTGCCGAAGGCGACAGTGTCGACTTCTCCTTTGGACCAATCAACGGCCTGCGCTTGTCGGACAAAATCACCAACAAAGTGACAGGTGACAAAGGCGTGCTCACCACCCGCAACGAACAAAGTGAAACCCGTGTGTTGACCGCCGAAAACCTCACCGGCCGTGCTTGGGACCTGCGTCTGCTGGGACGCGTGCCTTTCAGCGAACAGGAAGACCTGGTGATCACACATCAATCCTCGCCCGCGCCCACTGAAACCAACCACGAAGATCAGCGTGGCATTCTGATGTGGAAACGGTCGCTTGATGCGGGCGAGAGCTTCGAGGTCGAACTGTCCCACAAAATCCAATGGCCATCAGAAATGATTCTGCGCTAACCGATGCCGCAACGCAAAAAAAGCCCGCGTAATTCGCGGGCTTTTTAAGTACTAAGTTCGAATGCAAACCGGGATGGTTTAAACCTGCGAAAACCCGTCTTTGCCGCTGTCGTAAGCTTCAAGCCCACCTTCGGCAATGTTGTGCCACAACCCGTGCAGCGTCAGCGCACCGGCATCCACACGTTCTTTTACAAACGGGAAGGTCATCAAGTTGTCCAGCGACACCAACACCGACCGTTTTTCCAACGCCCGTGCCTGTTCTGCACTGTCTTTAATGTCCGCAACATCTTCATAGCCGGGGCGCAAAACATCCATCCAGCGGCCCACAAAACTGTCCTTGGCTTCCAACGCGGGGGCGTTGCCCTTGCACATGTCGATACAGCCCTGAACCCCGCCACATTGGCTGTGCCCCAACACAACCACATGCGCGACCTTAAGCGCGGTGACCGCATATTCCACAGCCGCACTGGTGCCGTGCTGATTGCCATCCGGCTTAAACGGCGGCACCAAATTGGCAATGTTACGGTGAATAAAAAATTCCCCTTGGTCCGCCCCAAAAATCGACGTCACATGCACGCGGCTGTCACAACAGCTGATAATCATCGCACGGGGATGCTGTCCCTCGGTGCCCAAATGGCGATACCAGCTCTGATTTTCCTCATAGGTGGTGGCTTTCCACCCTTGGTAACGCTGCACCAAATAGGACGGCAGGGGCTTTACATGATCCATGGTATCTCCTCACGCGGTTTCAGGGGGAATAGTGCATATTTGTCTGTAATTCGAGGGATAATCATACGCCGTAGAAACTTTTTGAGAAGGTTTGCACGCCAAAGATGTTCCTAACCGTTTGGGTGAAACGGACAAAACTTAGGGTGAGATATGTCACAAGTGGCAAAACTGAAAATGAGCGAGCAGGCCGTCGTCGATCAAGACGAATTGGCCCGTGTCTTTATACGCATGAATCCAGATGAGGCCGAAGAAACCTTCATGGGATTGGTCAAATCGCTGACCGATCATCTCACCATGGGCGAGCATCATTTGAACGCTGACAACCTGTCAGAATTGGCTGACACCATGTCGTTGGTCGAGCTGATCGCCGGGCGTCTTTGCATGACCGCGCTGTCGCAGGTCGCAGGTGACGTGGTGTCCTGCTGTGATCGCGGTGATCGCGTGGCGCTTTCGGCCACACATGCACGTTTGATCCGTGTCGGCGAAGGCGCCTTGCGGGAAATCTGGGATCTGAAGCGCAGCTACATCTGACCGGTGCGCCAATCCTGCTTGCAGGGGGCGCACCAACCGTTAGGCTGGAGGTCAAACAGCTTACGACCGGTCAGAAAGGTGCGCCATGTCCCTCACATTTGCTTCTGCTCAAAGCGGCCCGTCCATCCCCTTGCATGTGGTGGACGGCGACAGCTATGAGGCCTGGCGCGATGCCCAAACCCAAGCCGCGCGCACCTTCCTGATCGCCACCGGCTTCAAACCAACCATTGGCAAATCCATCTTGATCCCAGACGCCTCCGGCGCACCTGTCATGGCAGTCGCCGGATTTGGCACGCCGCACACCCGCGCCCGTGGTCGCTTTGCACTGGCCGCCGCAGCGGCCACCCTACCCGCAGGCACGTATTCTCTTGTCAGTGGCTTGCCCGCAGGCGATCTGGAAACCGAAGCCCTCGGTTGGCTGCTGGCGCAATACGCCTTTGACCGCTACGCCAAAGCCTCCGGTGCTGCTGCAAAACTGATCTGTCCTTCTGGCGTGGACGCTGCCAAAGTTGAGGCCATGGCCGCCGGCGAGGCCCTCACCCGCGACCTGATCAACACCCCGGCTTCTGACATGGGCCCGCAAGAACTTGAGGACGCCAGCCGTGCGCTGGCCCTGAATTACGGCGCCATTTGCACCGTGACCAAAGGTGCCGCCCTACTCGAGCAAAATTTCCCGATGATCCACGCCGTGGGCCGCGCCGCCGCCGAACATCGCGCGCCGCGCCTGATCGACATGCGCTGGGGCTCAGAAGGCCCAACGCTCACTTTGGTTGGCAAAGGTGTGTGCTTTGACACCGGTGGATTAAACCTCAAACCCGGCGGCTCCATGGCGCTGATGAAAAAGGACATGGGCGGTTCCGCCACTGTGCTGGGCCTCGCCCACATGATTATGGCGCTCAATCTGCCGCTGCAACTGCGCGTCTTGATCCCCGCCGTGGAAAACTCGGTCAGCAGCGATAGCTTCCGCCCGGGCGACATCCTCACCGCCCGCAATGGCCTCACTGTTGAGATCAACAACACCGACGCCGAAGGCCGCCTTGTGTTGGCCGATGCGCTCGCCCTGGGGTCAGAAGAGAACCCTGACATGATGCTCTCCATGGCCACCCTCACCGGTGCCGCCCGCGTGGCCGTTGGCCCGGACCTCTCGCCGTATTACACCGATGATGCCGGTTTTGTGTCCGCTTTAGAAGCAGCCGCCACCTCCGTCGCGGACCCTGTCTGGCGCATGCCGTTTTGGGAGCCGTATGAAAAGATGATCGAACCCGGCATTGCCGATCTGGACAACGCGCCCGCTGGCGGCTTTGCCGGCTCCATCACCGCCGCGCTTTTCCTGCGCCGCTTTGCCAAAGACCAACGCTACGCGCATTTTGACATTTACGGCTGGAACCCAACCCCATCCCCCGCCCGTCCCAAAGGTGGTGTTGGCATGGGCGCCCGCGCCATCTTGGCCGCCTTGCCAGAGGTGTTGTCGCTCTGATGGATAAACGCCTGACCCCAAGCACCGGCAAAGTTGCCGCCGCACACCTGCGTGGCTTGGTCACCGCCGACCGTTTTGTTGAACCCACACCCTACCGCGTCGCCATGGTGGTCACCGACCTGTTGTCCGGCCCACAAGGCACGCGCGAACGCCAACTCCTACGTGGCGAAGTGGTCCACGTGGTGCACACCATAAACGGCATGGCCTTTGGTTATACGGAAAAAGACGGCTACGTTGGCTGGGTCGATATTGGCGATCTTCTGAGCCACCCAAAACAAACCCCAACCCACAGCGTCTCCGCGGCACGCAGCTACGCCAAAACCACGCCCGGCCTCAAAACCATGGGCCACGTGACCCCCCTGTCTTTTGGCACCCGCCTTGTGGTCCTTTCGGAAGACGACAACTGGTCCCGCATTGCCTGGGACGGCGGCCAGGTCACCCGCGATCTCTATGTGCCCAATCAGCACCTCACGCCAATAGATAACGTCGAACCCGACGCCGCCGCCGTCGCAGAACGGCTGATCGGCACACCGTACCTTTGGGGAGGCAACTCCTCATTTGGCATCGATTGTTCCGGCCTTGTACAAGCCGCCCTTTTGGCCTGTGGCACGGCCTGCCCCGGCGACAGCGACCAACAAGAGGCTGCCTTCCCGGACGCCACTGGCCCCTACCAACGTGGCGACCTGCTGTTTTGGAAAGGCCACGTCGCAATTGTCACTGACGCAGACACCATGATCCACGCCAACGCGCATCATATGGCCGTGGCTTATGAGCCCATTGCCGCCGCCATCGCCCGCATCCAATCTCAAGGTGACGGCCCTGTGACCTCCCACAAACGCCCCGTTTTTGGAGCCTCCTCATGAGCAACGGTTTTTTTCAGCCCATCTCCGGTATGGATCTGCCCCGATTTGCCGGCGTGCCGTCGTTTATGCGCCTGCCCGTCATGGATCTGGATCACACGCGCATCGAAGAGGTGGATTTGGGTCTGATCGGCGTACCTTGGGACAGCGGAACAACAAATCGGCCCGGGCCACGTCACGGGCCGCGCCAACTGCGCGACGCCTCCACCATGATCCGCGCCCAAAATGGTGCGACCGGCGTGCGCCCCTTTGATTTGATCAACTGCGCGGACCTCGGTGACGTTGGCCCTAATCCGGCTGACATTCCCGACAGTATGCAGCGCATCACCGCCTTCTTTGATGACGCGCTGGCCAAAGGTATCACGCCTTTGACCGCAGGTGGCGACCACCTGACCTCCCTGCCCATCCTGCGCTCCCTCGCCAAAGACAGCCCCGTCGGCATGGTGCATTTTGACAGCCACACGGACCTCTACCACAGCTATTTTGGCGGCACGATGTACACCCACGGCACCCCGTTCCGCCGCGCGGTGGAAGAAGGCCTGCTGGATCCCAAACGGGTTGTGCAAATTGGCATCCGTGGCAGCACCTATGATGACGAGGACACCGATTTTGCCAAGTCCGTTGGCATTCGTGTGATCCGCATCGAAGAGTTTTTTCAACGTGGTCTGGACGACGTCATGGCAGAGGCCCACGAAATTGTTGGCGATCAGCCGACCTACGTCAGCTACGACATCGACTTTGTCGATCCCACCTTTGCGCCCGGCACCGGCACGCCCGAAGTTGGCGGGCCCAACAGCTTCCAAGCACTGGAAGTGGTGCGTAAACTGGACGGTCTCAACATCATCGGCGCGGACATGGTTGAGGTCTCGCCCCCGTTTGACAGCTCCGGCGGCACCGCCTTCCTGGGCGTTTCGGTGATGTTTGAGCTGCTCTGCGTAATGGCCAAGCACCTCGCCACGCGCTGATATCTTGCTTTCTCATTCCCCAAATATCTCGGGGATGAATTGGCAAAATCAAGAAGGGGCTGGCCCCTTCCCTAGCTTGACGTCAGCCCAACTCCAGCGTGCTTACGGCAAAGTATCCGCCCTGCGCCGCCCCAACCGGCACCGGCGTGCCGCGATACATACGCGCGGTGGCAAATCCAGGCGCTAGGCCCAACGTTTCACACATCGTTTTCAACGGCCCCGACGTGTCCGGAACATCCAAGGTCACCGGCCCACTCATTTGGGCTGCCACATGGGCGATCAACGCCTGTGCGTCCTCTTCACTCTCCGCCAAAAGCGGCCCAATTTTTAGGCCCTCACGACAGCGTCGCGCAGTGCAATACCCGGCAAGACCACTCTCGCCTTGTGCCACCCATGTTTGACGACTCTCCGCAGGCGTAAACCACGCCTGCAAATACGTGGGCTTGCGCACGCCTGATGCCGCCGCCTCCATGTCAATCAACACCGCCACATCCTCCGGCGCCGCCAATCGGATACCTTCGCTTTCTACCGCAGCCACCGCGCCAGTGAACCGCGTTGTGGCGCTGAACAACGCAAACCCCGACGCCGCGTAGTTGGCCTGCTGATCCGGCACGCCATCTAAGCCCACCACACGTGTGCCCGCATGTTTCAGCGCGTGTTGCCACAGCCCATAGCCGATGCCCCGGCCGCGAGACGCCGGATGCGCGATATACAGTCCGAGAAACGCAAAACCCTCTGTGTGGTTCACCACCGAAATCGCTGCCACCAATTCGCCGCCCACCGTGGCGACAAAAAATCCCTCCGGATCCGCCTGCCAAAACGCCGCCGCATCTTGCAGTCCGGGGTTCCACCCCTCCTGTGCGGCCCACTCCAAAATGGGGACCAATTCTTCCTGGGTGGCGTTGCGAAAAACTGTCATGGCGTTCCTGCCTGCTGGCTCACTCCACGGCGCGAATGAGCTTGCGCTCCAGCACCCGCAGCACGGTTTTAAGGTCATGCCCTCGTTTGAGCACCTGGCCATCCATGCCTATCACCGCATACAGCCCCTGCTTGGTGCGCAGCTTGGGACGTTTCTCGATCCGGTACAGCGGATTTTCCGCCGCCCGGCGAAACACCGAGAACACGGCCACTTCGCGCAAAGACGACATCCCATAGTCGCGCCATTCCCCAGCCGCCACCATGCGCCCATAAAGGTTCATGATGACAAACAGCTCCGTGCGATGAAACGCAACCTGTTCTGGTGGTTTGGGGGGAGGGTGTAATGCAGAGGGTGTTTGGGCATTCATGCCCTTAGCCTTGCGTCAATTGCCGTCAAAATCAAGCCTGCTGAACATCACACGCCTATTAACCATGCCCCATTCCGGCCACAGATTCTTCCGGAAAAGGCCGCGGTGCCTTCCTTTTGTTGCCGCAACTGACCGGCATCTTGGCTTCATAGCGAAACGAAACGCTACCTCCGGCGGCGCGGCACTATTGCCCCCACCCAGTCTGCTCCGCCGGAGGGCACTTTTCTTAAGACCCAATAAAGCCGCCCTCTGGGGCGGTTTTATTTTTGGGGCACTCCGGCTTTGTCCGATCCCTCACGCAAAGCTGCCCTGACAAAACCAGCCCGCCGACATCTGCCCGCCATGGGCAAAGTACAGCCACAGCCGCTCACCGTTTTTGCAGGTCACCCGCCAGTAATCACGCACCCCACTGCGCCACTCCGGCTCATCCAGCCACCATTCCGGTGCAATCCGCTCCGGCCCGCGCGCGTCTGCCACAGCCAAATCCCGTCCCCGCCACCGAAACACCTCGGGCAAGCGCGGCACCTCCGGCGCATGCACCGGCTCCGGCCGCCACAACAGCAATGGCCGTTTCAACACCCCCTCCGGCCAGGCCTGCTCCCAGGGTTCGGACCAGGCCGCATGCAACACCTGCGCGGTTTTCTCCGGAATGTGGCTGGAGGCCGGATGCCGCCGCGTGATTTGCTCCAGCCCCACCCGCGCGCCAATGCGGCCAATCAAATCCTCCAGCGCTTGGCCTTGGCTCAGCCGCTTATCTGCTGCCTGCCGCGCCTCCAGATGCCCCGCCGTGTGGCGCAAATGTAAGGTCTCCACCCGCACCGCTTCCAGCCGCAGCATATCAATGCCAAACCCCGCATCGATGTCGGTCAGCTTCATCCGCAGCAAAGGCCGCACCCGCTCCGGATCATCCGTCGCCCGTGCCAGCCCCACCTCCACGCTTTGCATGGTTTGATCGGTGCGAAACACCTGCAAGCGCACCACGCGGAGGCCTTTGGACTTCTTCTTCAGCCGTTCACACAGCGGCCCCAGCACCTTGTCCACCGCTGCCGCCACATCCTCTTCCAGCCCAATTGGGTCCGGCAAGCTCATGCGCACCGCGTAAAACGTCTCCGGCGGCGCGGGGTTCACCGGTTCCGGCACCGCGCCCAGCGCCTGATCCAGCCGCAGCACCAAGCCTTTGCCAAAGCGGCGCGCCACTCCAGCCCGCGGCTGCCCGGTCAGATCCCCAATCCGCCGCAGCCCCAGCCGCGCCAATTCCGCCTGCGTGTCGCCCTCCAGCCGCAACGCCGCCACCGGCAAGGGCGCCAAAGCTTCCCGTGCCTGCCCCGGCAAGGCAATCCGCCCCACATCCGCTGTGCCACTGACCGCAGGCGGCGCCGTGCCCCCACGTGTCCAATGGCGCCGCTTCGCCGCCCGCGACCGCGTGGCCGGGGCCTCCTGATCAATGTCATCTCCGCTGCGATGGGCCAGCCCCGGCTGCGCCCCAAACCGCGCCAACGCCCAGGCCGCCCCCAATGTGTCCGCCAATCCAGCCCGCACCGTCAGCTGCAGATCCTCACAATCCTCTCCCACTTGGGTCAGCACGCCTTCTTCGCCGCCAAACAGATGTGTGCTGCCGGTCACATCCAGCACCAACGCATCTTCTTCCGTGGCCGCCACCCAAGGCGAATACTTCCCGGCCCAGCGCGTCAGCACCTTCACAAAGCCCTGCTCCGCCTGCACATTCCGAAGCCGCGTGATCAGATGTGGACACATCGCCTGCGCATCCCGCAATGGCTGCCCCAACGTGAGCCCTTCCCGCTCCGCCTGCTCTGACAGGGAGCAAATCACCTGCATCTGCCCGGTGTCCCGGAGCACCGCCAAAGGCGCATCAAAGGTGCCCCGCTCCATTCGGATTAGGCGCTCGGCCCCCAATCGCGGGAACCACAGGGAAAGAATACGACGGTTTGGCATAGGCAGCAGACTGAACAGAATCGTGATGTTTGTTCACCTTATGTTCTCATATTTTCCACTTGATTCCCACCCCTGCCATGGGCTGCATAGGAGCAGCCAACCAAAGGAGCCAAAATGCGCCGCCACATCCTGATTGCTGCAGCTGTGTTGATCACCACCTCGGCCCACGCCCACAACGGCGTAAAAGACCCAGAGGTCATGGCCCGCATGATGGCAATGGAGAAAATTGGCGCCGCCTTCAAAACGCTGATCAGCATGGCCAAACAGGAAATCCCCCTGCATCAGGCCAAAGCCCGCATGGCGCGCGACACCATTGTGATACAATCCGGCAAAATCAACGCGCTGTTTGAAAACCCGGCCACGGACCCAAAATCCGAAGCCCTGCCCACAATTTGGGAAGATTGGGCTCACTTCAGCGCCAAGTCTGACGACTTGACCAAAGCCGCTATTGCGCTGGATTTCAAAGACCGTGCGGCGCTGGCCAGCACCCTTGGTGGCGTTGGCCTTGCCTGCAAGGCCTGCCACAAAAACTACCGCCTAAAGAAGGACTAAAGACGGCGATGGCCCTCCTTAGAAGAGGGCCACCCTGTCATGTCATCACCCGCAGCTGACCTGCAAAATCTTGCCGTCTGCATCATGCACAACGTTCAGCCGGTTCTCATGGAAATCCATGGTGGCTGGCGAATTTTCCGCCATCACCCGCACCATCTCCGGCACAGTCACGCCGTCCAGCGCACTTTTATTCTGACCAACGAGGAACTCAAACGTCGCCGGATCACAGGTGGTGCTGCCTTTTGCCTCCGCCACGTCTTCCCCCTTGCATGCTGTCAACGCTGCCAGGCCTACAAAGCCAGCTGCTGCAAAAACCACAAACCGCATAATCTCACTCCTTGTCGCAAACACTTAAATTTGCTTCGCCCCTGCCGTGCAATACGGACAGGGCCTTGCTACACCTCCAATAAGGTTGCAAAGACCAGATCTTTCAACCACGCTTCACTGCAAACAGGGAGGATAGGCAAAATGATGCGCACCCGTGCCGCCGTCGCTTTGGAAGCCGGCAAACCACTCGAAATCATGGACGTGAACCTGGAAGGCCCCAAGGCCGGCGAGGTTCTTATTGAAATCAAGGCCACAGGCCTGTGTCACACAGATGAGTTCACCCGCTCCGGGGCGGACCCCGAAGGGCTGTTCCCATCGATCCTGGGCCACGAGGGCGCAGGCATCGTTATGGAAGTCGGCGAAGGCGTCACCACGCTGAAACCCGGCGATCATGTGATCCCGCTCTACACGCCGGAATGCCGCGAGTGTCATTCCTGCCTGTCAGGCAAAACCAACCTCTGCACCGCCATCCGTGGCACCCAGGGTCAGGGCCTGATGCCAGACGGCACCACGCGTTTTTCCATGCTCGATGGCACGCCGATCTACCACTACATGGGCTGCTCGACCTTCGCCAATCACACCGTGATGCCGGAAATTGCGCTCGCCAAGGTGCGCGACGACGCGCCGTTTGACAAAATCTGCTACATCGGCTGCGGCGTGACCACCGGCATCGGCGCAGTGATCAACACCGCCGGCGTGGAGATCGGCTCTTCTGCGGCGGTCTTTGGTCTCGGCGGCATTGGCCTCAACGTGATCCAAGGCCTGCGCATGGCTGGCGCGGACACCATCATCGGTGTGGATCTCAATGACGACAAAGCGGAGATGGCCAAGAAATTTGGCATGACCGACTTTGTGAACCCGTCCAAGCTGGGCGACCAGTCCGTGGTCGACGCCATTGTCGAGATCACCAAGACTGAGAAAGACCAGTTTGGCGGCGTGGACTATTCCTTTGACGCCACCGGCAACGTGCAGGTCATGCGCGACGCGCTGGAATGCTCCCACCGAGGATGGGGTGTCTCTGTGATCATCGGCGTGGCCCCGGCTGGTGCCGAAATCTCCACCCGTCCCTTCCAACTTGTGACCGGTCGTGTCTGGAAAGGCACCGCTTTTGGCGGCGCCAAAGGCCGCACCGACGTACCCAAGTTTGTCGATTGGTACATGGACGGCAAGATCGAGATCGACTCGATGATCACCCACAAGCTCAGCCTTGATGAGATCAACCACGGCTTTGATCTGATGCACGCAGGAAAATCCATTCGCGCAGTGGTTGAGTTTTGATCCCGTAAGGGCCATCTTTGAAATAGCCAGGCGCGCCCCCGTGGCGCGCCTTTTTGTTTATAGATTGATTTTAAACCTATGCCCAACCGTACCCGCCCATTGCTGGCCGTCCTGATTGATGCTGACAACATCCCCGCCAAGCACGCCTCCGCCATTCTTAAAGAAATCACTGTGTTAGGAGAGCCAGCCCTACGCCGAGTCTATGGCGACTGGGCCTCCCCCGCCTTGCAAAGCTGGCTGGATCCGGTGCGTACCCTTGGCCTCGTTGCACATCAGGAATCCGCCAACACCAAGGGCAAAAACGCCTCGGACATTGGTCTGGTGATCGACGCCATGGACATCCTGCACTCTGGCCGGTTTGACGGTTTTGTCCTGGTCAGCTCAGACAGTGACTTTACCGCGCTCGCCAGCCGCATCCGCGAACAAGGGTTAAGCGTGTTTGGAATCGGAGAACAGAAAACCCCAGAAAGCCTGCGCAACGTCTGCAATCGTTTCATCTTGATCGAGAACATCGTTGAACCAGAACAGAAACCAACCACCGGGGCAGCCACCACCTCGAGCAAGCGCCCAACCAATGAGGCGGCGCCCTTGATCCGCGCCGCCATGGACAAGCTCGATCAAGACGGGGAGTGGTTTGCACTTGGTGCGATCGGCCACAAGATCGCCGAAGCCCATTCGGATTTTGACACGCGCACGTATGGGCAACCGAAACTCAGTGACCTTGTAAAAAATCTCTCGCAATTCAAAACCCGAAAAACCAGCGGCAATGGCAACCACATAGAAGTCGCCCTCGCCACCAAGAAAAGCTAGCGCTTTCCGCGTCGCCTTAAATCCTGTTCTTCGTAGGGTATTCCAAAGTACTCCTAATTAGATTACCCTACCACTGCTAAAATTACCGCAGGATACCCATGCCCACAGACCACCACATCCCGCGCCCGTTTGAGGCCGAACAGGTCGCCAGCCTGCTCAATCCCGATCCTCTGGTGGGTGAGAGCGCTGGGCTGTTCCTTGCCGCCCCGCGCCGCACCGGCAAAAGCACTTTCCTGCGTCGTGACCTTGCACCGCTTTTGGAGCAGCAAGGCAAATGCGTGCTCTACGTCGATCTCTGGGCCGACCGCAGCTCTGATCCGGCCAAGCTGATCACTGCCTGCCTCGCCAATGCGCTCAAAGACAACGACAGCCTGATCGCCAAATTACACCGCAACGTGCCATTCACCTCCGTCGGCGCGCTGGGCTTCAGCGTGAACTTGAAGTCCGCTGGCCAGTGGGAAGGCACCATTCCCGATGCGCTCCTGCTG
This sequence comes from uncultured Shimia sp., assembly GCF_913054185.1. Taxonomy (GTDB): domain Bacteria; phylum Pseudomonadota; class Alphaproteobacteria; order Rhodobacterales; family Rhodobacteraceae; genus Shimia. The sequence goes on along the minus strand of NZ_CAJXIV010000011.1, from coordinate 20,454 downwards.
CTGTGTGAAGCCACGCAAAAAGACGTGGTGCTGATCATCGACGAAGCCCAGCAAAGCCTCGCCACCGAGGCCGGCAAAAACGCCATGTTCGCCCTCAAAGCCGCCCGCGACGCGGTGAACCAATCCGGCCTGCCCAATCATCTCTATCTGGTGATGACCGGCTCCCACCGCGACAAGCTCGCCGCGCTGATCCACGACCAGCAAGCCCCGTTCTTTGGCGCCCGCGTACGTGACTTTCCCACGCTGAGCAGCAGCTACAGCACTGCACTGACACACCGCATCAATGCCCGGCTCGCACCTGAGGCCCAACTCACCGCCGCCACTGTGGAGGCCGTGTTTGACGAACTCGGTCGCCGCCCGGAAATCCTCAACGATTGTCTGCGGGATCTGATCCTGGAGCCCACCGCAGGCGACGCCGCCCTACGCGCCATTGCTTTGCGCAAAAAACACCAGATGCGTGAAGCCCTGCTTGCCGAAATCGGCACGCTCACCAAATTACAACAGGCCGTATTGCGCAAAATGGCCGTCGAAGGCATCCAGTTCTCGCCCTACACCGACGCCACCCGCCAGGCCCTCGCAGGTCCAGACCGCAAGCCCTACTCCAAAGGCGGCGTGCAAAAAGCCCTCGATGTGCTGCGCGACCGCGGACTTGTCTGGCGCCCCAGCTTTGGCAACTACGTGCTGGAAAACGCCGATCTGGCTCAGGCCCTGCGCGGAGAATAGGCTCCTACCCCGGTGTGTACCAGATTGGCGACGTATATGCCCGCTCCGTGGTGATCATCGGCACCTCAGCACCCATTTCCACCCCAAAGCGCTTGGCCTCATAGGCGGTCCAGCGCGGCGTTGGGATTTCAATCACCCGCGCGTAGTAAAACGCTGACTGACTGGCCTCAAAATCCGGGTCTTGCCAGGTCCCAATCAGCTCCGCCGCGCCAATACTGTTGGTCCAGGTCGCATTGGCCACATCCACCGTATTGCCCACGTCCGGCAGCTTTCCGTCCGTTCCTATCTCCCGCTCTCCGGACCAAGCCACATCATAAATCTGCTCCTGGGTCTCTCCGGCCGAGTCCAGCCAACCTTTCACAATCTGAATCCGATCCAGATTGCCCGACAACGGGTCTTTCAGCGCCGCAAACAAAAAGGTCGGCGCCTTGCCATCCTCGGTCATCGCCAAATTACCGCCCATTGGCACCCCTTTGGCATAGCCCGCATCCGCAGGCAGGCGGCTCAACGCATCTTCGTCCGTGAAATTATACCCGCCAAAGAACCGCACCATCATACGCGATCCGGTGGTGGCATAGGTCTCTTTGCGCATCATCGCGTCAAAAATCGCCGCCCGCGTGTTCTCCCGCGCCCAAACCGCGCCAAGGCCCCCTGCCGCCTGTTTCCAGCCGTAAATCGACAAGTCAGGGTCCGGTGCCTCAATCACAATATGCTTCCACCGCTCCGGCTCTGGCTCCACCCCGGAGTGTTTGCCAAAGAAGTTGTCCTCCTGCGCCGTGGCCATGCCGGTATGGGAATCAGTCGCCCCCACCATGCCAAACTTAAACGGGTTCACGCCCAACTCTTGCTCAATTTTCAAGCCACGTTTGAGTGCCTCTCGCGCATATTCTGCGGCCAGCATCTCCGGCGTTTTGACCTCGGTGCCGTTCAGATTAGACGCATCCCAGGTATCAAAATCCGCAAACTCATCGTCCGGGCTTAGGAACGGATGCGCCTCACCGTCCCCTTTGATCTGTGTCGGCTCGTAAATCGGCTCAAACCGCGCCCGCATCTCGGCAATCTCTTTTGTCAGCTCGGACCCATCCCAGGCGTTCATCGAAAACATCCGCCCATTGGACAGGTTGCCGTTGTGCGCAATTGCCAAGACCTCGCCGCCCGTTCGGGCTTCATACTCCGCCAGGGAAGCCCACAGGTCTTCAGGGTTCTTGCTATCAAACTGAGAAAACGGCCGAGTCTGATTGGCCCGCACGCTGTCATCCCGGAACAGCACATTTCGGTGCAGGTTGTTGGCACCTTCGGTGGTGTACTCATAACCGATGATCGCCGAAAACACGCCAGGTTCATTGAACCTGTCTGCCAGCGCCGTGTAATTCTCCCATGCGTGTTTTATTGCCTTAGGATTATCAATTGGCGGCACATCCCCGGACAGCGAGGCCACAATCTCCATCGCGGTGTCAAAAGTGACCTGAGGGTCCCCGGCCGTTAGCTTTTCATACCACTCCTTGCCTTTGGGTGTGGACAAGATTTCTGCATCCCCTCCCAAAAGCTGCGGCATCAGCCCGTACATCTCCGCGTGGTCTGACACCACCAACCAGTCCAAGGGCCGCGACAGCTTCGCCCGCAGTCCGTGGGTGGTGGTCACCTCCTCGCCGCGCGCAAAGCGGAAGGCATCTTCTTGTGACAACCGCGTCATGGTGCCCGCATCCACAGACACCATCGTGTGCAAATGGCTATCCCCCCAAAGCGGCACCTGCGGGAAATTCCGGCCCGCGTAGGGTGAATACCCATCCGGCGCGAGCACCACCTCGGTGTCTTCTTTTTTGGTGCTATATTCTTGGGCGACGACGCTGGTTGAAAGCGTCAAACCCGTCACAGAAAGGGCGGCTAAAAAATAGCGTGTCTTACGTGAGTTCCAAAGAGCCTTAGGCATGGCATCCTCCAAGCAACAATCTAAGCAAAGGTATTTTGGGACGCGCAGGGCCATAAATTCACGCCATACGCGCAAGTCAATTGGCGGTAGCCTAACACAGCTGCCGCCCAAATCTATCAACTTATACTTGAAACGGCCTTCTCAGACCGGTGGCGTCAGCTCAGATTGCTATTGCCGCGCCCCATAGCGCGCCATGAACATCTCCACCGCGCCATCCACGACATAATCAATCTCGCCCTGCGCAAAATCAGTTTGCACCCCGGTCACCTGTCGCAAAAACAGCCCGGCTTTGCACAACTCAGCAAACTGATCCGCCGCGAGGCCAAAATCATCAACTTGCAATTCGCCGCGCTCTTCCGCCATGTAGAAAAACTCAATCAGGCGGGTTTTCAAAATCCCCGGGCCGGTTTCGTAAAACTGCCGCCCAATATCCGGAAACCGCTCACCCTCAGACACACAGACCCGAAACATATTGCGGCCAAAGTCAGACAGGATGATCTCCATCAGTCCACGACCCACAATGCCCAGCACCTCTGGCACAGGCCGCTCAAGGTCCACCTGTGCCTCAAGCCCTTCTGCCTGTAAAATGCACTCCCGCCGCGCCACCTCTGCAAACAACATGCGTTTGTCAGGAAAGTAATTATACAACGTCGCCTTAGAGACCCCGGCCTTCTGCGCGATCACATCCATGCTCACGCTTTCAAAGCCATGGGACATGAACAACGCCCGTGCGCTGGCCACCACCTGTGCAAACTTGCGCCCCTTTTTCAGGATCGCCACAGTGTCCGTCATAGATCTCTCATAGGCTTGTCCGGCCTCCCGGTGAGTGTGATGGGTACAATACACCGTGCGCTTCCTTTGCAGCAAGCGCTTGCACCTCACAAAACGGTATGATTGTTTAGAATTATTCTAAACTGGAGCTTCTTATGCGCTTTCTGCCGTCCCGCAAACGTCTCAAAGACCTCAGCGAACAAGATATTCTTGCTCTGGCCATTGCGTCTGAAGAAGATGACGCCCGCATCTACCGCAGCTTTGCCCAACACCTGCGTGAGGATTACCCCGCCTCCGCCAAGGTGTTTGATGACATGGCGGCGGAAGAAGACAGCCACCGACAATCGCTGATAGCCCAACACCGCGCCCGTTTTGGCGACACAATCCCTTTGATCCGTCGCGAACATGTCGCCGGATTTCACAGCCGTGCGCCCCTATGGCTGACCGCAAATCTGTCATTGGAGGCCATCCGTGCGCAGGCTGCTGGCATGGAGCAGGATGCCGAAAACTTCTACCTCAACGCCATGAAGCAAGTCAGCAACGCCAAGACTCGCAAGCTGCTGGGAGATCTGGCCGCCGCCGAAGCGGGCCACCAAAACACCGCTGTTGAGATGGCAGAAAAACACCTCGACCCCGCCGCGCGGGATGAGGAAAACGACAAAGCCAACCGCCAGTTTCTTCTGACTTGGGTACAACCCGGTCTTGCCGGCCTCATGGACGGCTCGGTCTCCACCCTAGCGCCGATCTTTGCCACCGCCTTTGCCACGCAAGACACACACACCACTTTTCTGGTTGGCCTCGCCGCCTCGGTCGGCGCAGGCATCTCCATGGGCTTCACGGAGGCCGCCAGCGACGACGGTGAGCTTTCTGGACGTGGCTCCCCAGTAAAACGCGGTTTTGCCTCTGGCATCATGACCACATTGGGTGGCCTGGGCCATGCCTTGCCGTATCTGATCACCGACTTCTGGACCGCAACCATCATCGCCATCATCGTGGTGTTTGTGGAGCTTTGGGCCATCGTCTGGATCCAGAACCGCTTTATGAAAACCCCCTTTGGCCGCGCCACGTTCCAAGTGGTGCTGGGCGGCGCGCTGGTGTTTGCCGCTGGGGCAATCATTGGCGGCGGCTAGTCGCTGTCCATGTCTTCCAACATCACCGCCCAGCTCTGCGCCCACGGCCCAAACGGGCGCAAAAGCGCGAACAACTCCTGCCCAGCCTCTGTCAGCGCATAGCCCTCTTCGCCGCGACATACCAAGCCGCTTGCGCTCAATTCCTTGAGTCGGCGGTTCAACACCGTTGGGGACACCTTTTCGCACCTGTCTTGCAACGCCCGGAAGGTAAGCCCCCCTTCAGAGAGCTGCCACAACACGCCCAGCGTCCAACTGCGCCCAAGCAAATCAAACAACGCCATAATCGGCTTGCCTGACCTGGACCCACGCACCGGCTGACCTGGGATTGGAACTTGTGCTGGCATCTCGCCCCCTTGCTACATTTTTGATAGCGATGTATCTGCTACATAAAGCGTAGCGAATCTGAGTGCCCCTGTCATGATCTTTCTTCCCCTTCTCGTCGCCATCGGCGCTTCTTTTGGCTGGGCCAGTGGCATCGTGCTGGCAGAGGCACCTGCCAAACAGCTGGGCGCGTTTGCCTTCACCCGCATTCAACTGATTGCTTGCGCTCTTATTGTGACGCTTCTCGTTTCCACCCTTGGAGATTGGCACAGTGTGGAGTGGAGCTTCTGGCCCGCATTTGTCACAAGCAGCGTGTTTGGCATTGTCCTTGGAAACCTTGCCATGATCGCCTGCTTGCGTCGCGGAGGGCCGCGCCGCACCGAGTTGTTGCTCTCCATGAAAGCCCCCGTTGTCGGGATCATGGCGTTTATCTGGCTCAACGAAATCCCAACAACAACAGACCTCATGGGGGCCTGCATCGCGCTCTGCGGCGTTTGTCTCGCCATTTTCTTTGGCAACAGCTCCCCGTCAAAGAGCGACGCGCAAACCGGCAAACTGTCGATCACTATCCTTTTGGGACTGACGGCCACCACCCTTCAAGGCTACGGGTTTTTGGCAATGAAACCGGCTTTGCAGGCCGGCCTCGAACCGCTGACTGCCACCGCCATCCGCCTCATAGGTGCCGCTGTCTTGATCTCCATCTTGGCGTTCTGGCCCGGTGCAGCAGTGCGCGCGCAAAGCCCGGTTTCCCCAACCCTCCTTGGTCGCACCATTTTGCCCGGTTTTATTGGATACGTCGTGTCGTCATCCCTTCTGCTCTACGCGTTCACCCAACTTGATGCGGGGATCGCGGCGGTGTTTGGATCGCTCTCCCCCGTGCTCATTTTGCCCATCCTTTGGTGGAAAGACCGCCAGCGACCACACAGCCACGCAATAATCGGGGCGCTTCTTACGGTTTTGGGCACCGCAGTCATCGCGCTCGCCTAAGCCGCACCATTTGCCAACATTCCCAAACCTGCTAAGGCTGGCGCATGTTGGCAATCTTTCTGAAAACACTACCGTTTTTTGCGATCATCGGCCTGGGCTACTGGGCCGGGCGCACACGCTTCTTTTCTGCGGAAGCCACGGCCTATCTCACCAAGTTTGTCTTCTACTTTGCCCTCTCGGCCATGCTCTTTCGGTTTTCCGCCAATCTCAGCCTCGCCGAAGTGCTCAACTGGCGCCTGATTGGCGGCTACCTCATGGGCTGCGTTGCGGTCTACGGCCTGGCGACCCTTGTGGCCATGTTACGCAAACAAGACATCGCCACCGCCGCTGTAGAAGCCCAATGCGCCACCATCGGCAACGTCGGTTTCCTTGGCGTGCCAATGCTCACCCTTCTGATGGGCGCTGAGGCCATTGGCCCTGTCATGATGGTGCTGGCCGTCGACCTGATTGTGTTTTCCAGCTTGATTGTGATCCTGATTACCGGATCGCGTGACGGCCGTATGCACCTCGGCGTGTTGAAAACCGTCACCATGGGTCTGCTGCGCAACCCAATGATTGTGGCCATTTCTCTCGGCTTTGTCTGGTCCGCGCTGGAAATCCCAATCCCCGACCCATTAAACGAGTTCCTCGCTATCCTTGGTGGGGCCGCCACCCCGGGCGCTCTGTTTGCGATTGGTGCGTCCCTCGCCGGCAAATCTGCCGAGCGGGTCGAAGTGGCGCTTTGGCTCACCTTTGCCAAGCTGATCCTGCACCCGCTGTGTGTTGCCATCGCTGTCCTTTGGCTCCTGCCAATTGACACCTACTCCGCCTCTGTAGTGATCGCTGCTGCCGCGCTCCCTGTTGCCGGAAACGTCTACATGCTGGCCCAGCACTATGGCGTTGCGCCCCATCGCGCATCGGCGGCAATCCTGTTCTCCACGCTCTTCTCCATCGCCAGCGTCAGTGTTGTGATTGCATGGGTCTCCCAACTCTGACATCGTGGACGTCGACCCTTTTGGCAGGAGGCCTTCCCATGGAAATCATCTCAGAAAATCGCGCGTTTGGCGGCACCCAAGGCGTGTACAGCCACAATTCCCACAGCACCCGCTGTGACATGACCTTTGGCCTGTTCCTGCCCGAAGAAGCCCAAATGGGGCCCGTGCCAGTGATCTGGTATCTGTCTGGCCTGACCTGCACCCACGAAAACGCCATGGTAAAAACGGGCGCCCAGCAATGGGCCGCCGAACAGGGCATCGCGCTGGTGTTCCCAGACACATCGCCCCGCGGCGAGTCTGTGGCCGATGATCCGGCGTATGACCTTGGCAAAGGCGCAGGCTTTTACGTGAACGCCACCCAAGCACCGTGGACCCCGCATTACAATATGTGGGACTACATCACCGAAGACCTGCCATCCTTCCTGCAAGAGGACTTCCCGCTCGACCTATCCCGCCAATCCATCATGGGCCACTCCATGGGCGGCCACGGAGCCCTAACCATGGCGATGTCCTTGCCGGGCCGCTTCCGCTCCGTATCTGCCTTTGCGCCCATCGCCAACCCCACTGCCTCTGAATGGGGCCGCAAGCAGCTCACCGCCTATCTGGGCGACGACGAGTCCACTTGGGCCGCGCATGACGCCACCCTGCTAATGAAAGACAAAGGCTTTGACGGCCCCATGCTGGTCGACACCGGCACCAACGATCAGTTCATCGATCTGCTGTGTCCTGAAGCCCTGGCACAAGCCGCCAATGCCCGCCGTCAGGAAGCCACGCTGCGCCTGCAAAAAGGCTATGATCACAGCTACTTCTTTGTCTCCACTTTCATGGAAGAGCACATCGCCTTCCACGCCGAAGCGCTCTACGCAGATTAAGAAAGAGCACTACAAATGACCGCTATTTATGTGGATGCCGACGCCTGTCCGGTGAAAGCCGAGGTCGAACGCGTTGGCACCCGTCACAAAGTGACCATCTACGTGGTATCCAACGGCGGGCTGCGCCCCTCGCAGAACCCGCTGGTGGAAAACGTGATTGTACCCGAAGGCCCCGATGTGGCCGACATGTGGATCGCGGACCGGGCCAAAACAGGCGACGTCGTCATCACTGGCGACATCCCCCTGGCGGCCAAATGTGTGGAAAGCGGCGCACGCGTGCTCAAACACAACGGCGAGGCTTTGACCTCCGCCAACATCGGCAATGTGCTGGCCACCCGCGACCTGATGACCGACCTGCGCGCCGCGGACCCTTTCCGGCAAGGCGGTGGCAAAGGCTTTACCAAGGCCGACCGCTCCCGTTTTCTAGAGGCGCTGGAGCGAGAATTGCGGGCGGCTCAGCGCTAAAACCTGCGTGCGCGGCACATGTTGGAACCTCTGGCGGGGATGTTGGCGACAATGAAGGCAAAGCCCTAGTTCCGGCCCTTCAGTTGCAATTGGCTCCATTTCAATTGCTTCGGCGCCACATCGCCTGGTGCCCATTCCCGTAAAGATCCGTAATATTGCATGGGCTTACGCTCAGGCCGCTCGTCACTCCAACGCTCACATTTAAAGACAATGGAACAGCTGCGCCAACTGGCGTTTTCCCCGTCGCGGAAGCCAAAAGATGTGTTGGAAGCCAACGTGCCACCAGTACACTCATAGTGGTCATGGCCCGACTGCCAATAACTCCACTTTGATTTCAATCGCAGGACCACGCCTCGCCCGCTGTCACGTTGCCAACTGCCAGACAGAACCTCATATACGTCAAACACGCCATCCCGTGCGGTGTGTTGCAGCTCTTTCACTGCGCCGTTTTTGTAGAACACCAGATTCCCCGAGCTGCTGGAATGCAGCCCACCATGCCACAATGTCGTCGCCGTATTGAGATAGTCCAGATTGGCCGGTTTCAGCAGGCCGGTGGGCTCCTCCACCCAGCCTTTGATCTGCAGTTCGTTCAATTCGGAAAAGAAGTGCGCTGGAAATTCCGCTTGGTCGTCAGCCTGGCAGAATCTATCCCCGTTTTTGGTATCCTCATAGTAGTAAGACGTTCCAGCGGTGTATTGCGGGTCCGCCTGTGCTGTGGTGTCTGTTTGCGGAGCGATCACCTCAGGAGCGCTCACTGATGGGGTCTTGGGCGCAGGTGCGTACCTTTGCACCGCCTCAATCGCCTTGCGTGAGCCTTTGAGACCCAACGTCATCGTCTTGAACTCGTTTTCTGCGTAACTGGCTTCGGTTTGATAGCGGAACTTCACTGTGTCCCCGGACTTAAACGCTTCCAGCATCGCCGCCTGAGTGGGTCCGGAAATTGGAATCCGCACCTGCCCACTGTCGCCGTAATCGATCAAACAGTTTTGTCCGCCGCAGCCGTTCATATCCAACTCGGTGTCGCGGCCGTTGGCATGTTTCACCGACACCCCCATGAAGTGGATCATCGGGTCATCAGACACGCGGTACATGCCGTAGTAATAATCACCAGTCTCCTGATCCCGGCCTAAAAACACCCGCGCCAGCAACGCGCTGTTCTGCACCAGATCATACCCCGCTTCACCATCCTCATACGCCCATCGATCAGACGACAAAGACGCGGGTGTTGGCGCCGCGTTTTCCAACGCCGCCGTCAGCCGATCAATCATGTCCTGATCTGCTCCCTGCGCGTAAGCGTCTTCCAGCAACAAATCCGCCCGCGCGATGTTGCGCTGAACATACTCCCCTTCTGCAAAGTAGATGCCCAACTGCGCCGCCGCTTTGCCGTAGCCCGCCCGCAGCGCCGCTTCAAAATAGTCGATGGCCAGATCGGTGTTCTGCGCCACCCCATCGCCTTCCATGAACTTGACGCCAATGTTGTGTTGCGCCACCGGGTAGCCCGCATCGGCCGCGTCTTTTTGCAGCTCCGCGACCGCTTCAATATCATCGGCGTAATATTGGCACCGCTCCGTGCCAAACACCCAGGCCAGATCATTCTGCGCCACCGGATGCTCTTCCATAATCGCCGCCTGCATCAGCTCGCGAAACGCACTGCCATCCCCATCACAAGCGTCGTCAGACATCTTGTTGAACGTGTCCCGCGCCGGTTGCCAGAACGCCCCCGCATCCTCCGCCACCGCCATGCCAACGCCACCAATCAGGCCTGCAATACAGGCCGTAAAAAACATGTGTTTCATCTCATCCCCCTTGCGCAAAACAGTCTCAAAACACCGCAACGCCTGCCCCAGCGTAAGCTGAGACAGGCGTTTTTGGCAAAGAAAATAGAGATTTGCCTCTTAGAGCAGTGTTTCCAACAGATCGAAGCCTTTGCCCCAACCACTGTCCATGTTGCCCATCATCTCCGCAAAACAGGCGGCTTCTTCCGCACTGGCGTCCACTGGCACTTGCTCCAGCTTCACTTTGGTCTGCCCGCCATCCTCGGCAAATGTTACCGTGGTCAACAGCTTCTGCGGCCAGTTTGGCATCATTGGATTGGGGATTTGCAGCCACTCTGCATCAGTGCTGTGGTGCATCCAGACAATCTTCTCTCCATTGGCCACCTCTTGAAACTCCATCCGACTGTAGTCAGATTTCTCGCCCCATTTCATCTCATTGAGCCACCGCCCCCCGGGGCGCAGATCAAACTCGTGGATCACGGTTTCCACACCCGGTCCGTACCAGACCGACAATAGTTTTGGGTCGCTAAACGTCTTCCACACCATTTCGGCGGGCGCTGCAAACGTGCGGTTGAACAAATAGATCGGTAAATCAGTCATCTTTCAAAAAGTCCTTTTTTACAGTGGTTTCAGTTTCAGATTTCATTGTCTCAAGGAGCGCATCCAGTTGATCAAAGCTGCCGGACCAGAAGCGGCTGAATTGCTCCATCCAGTCCACTGCCTCTTTCATCGGCGCGGCCTTCAGATACGCTGGACGGCTTTGTCCCACCTGTCCGCGCTCAATTAACCCAGAGGCCTCCAGCACCTTCAGATGTTTGGACACCGCCGGTTGGCTCATCTCAAACGGCTCTGCCAAATCGCGCACATTGGCTTCACCCTCACTCAACCGCGCCAGAATCGCGCGGCGGGTGGGGTCTGCCAACGCGGCAAACACAGCGTTCAATTCGGGGCTTTCATAACCAGATAGTTTCATAACTCAATGGTTATGAATAAAATCAAACTGAGTCAACAGCCTTTGTGAGAGCGCAATTCACATGTTTTCCCGCCAAGGTCGTTTTTGACCTAGACCCGCCTCCCGAATTCGCGCCATCTGCGCCTATGTCCCAGTCCCGTTCCACCTTGCCAATTGGCCCGCTCTCCGCCCTGATCGCGACGTTTTTCTTTGCAATCAACGACGCCGCCATCAAGTTCCTGTCCGGCGACTATGCGCTGCATCAAATTGTGCTGATCCGCTCGCTCATTGGCCTGACCATTCTGATGATTGTGATTGTGCCGTTCCAAGGTGGTTTCTCTGCCCTGCGCACCCGACGCCTTGGCATGCACATGCTGCGCGGTCTCTGCGTGGTCTTTGCCAACACCACCTTCTTCCTGGGCCTGTCCGTGCTGCCTCTGGCCGACGCCATGGCGGTGTTTTTCATCTCGCCCCTGCTGATCACCCTGTTTGGCGCGCTTCTGCTCGGTGAGGTCATTGGCCCGCGTCGCAAAGTCGCCGTGGTGGCCGGCATGATTGGCGTCTTGATCATGATCCGCCCCGGGGCCTCTGACTTCAACCTCGCGCTGCTCCTGCCCTTGGTCTCCGCCGTCGCCTACGCGCTGCTGCACGTGCTGACCCGCAAAATTGGCACCACCGACAGCGCCGCCACAATGGCTGTCTTCATCCAGGTTGTTTTCATTGTCGTGGCCAGCATTGTGGGCCTGCTTCTGGGCCATGGGGAATATGAAAACGCTGGCGGCGAGATGATCAGCTTTCTGCTGCGCGCGTGGCATTGGCCTGCTCTGGGTGACTGGCCCATCCTGCTTTTGCTGGGCTGCTCCATCGCCTTTGGCGGCTTCTTCATCTCCCAAGCTTACCGGGTGTCGGAGGCCAGCTTGATTGCGCCGCTGGAATATGCCGCCCTGCCCGTGGGTGTGTTGTTTGGCATCGTGATCTTTAAGGAATGGCCTGCCCCCACAACGTGGATTGGCATGGCGCTGATTACTGGCGCAGGGCTGTTTGTGTTCTGGCGCGAAACCAAAGTCAGCAGCGCGCCCATTCCCGATCGCCCGCGAGTCCGCCGCTAAGGCAAAACCCACAAATCCCAGTTTGCTTCCGTGTTTGCACTGACTAAGGTCGGCGCAAACATTTCACTTCAGGGGCAAATTATGTCGCAAATTGACGCCGTGATTTTTGACATTGGCAATGTGCTGATCCAGTGGCAGCCGGAAAACTTCTACGACCGCACCGTCGGCGAAGCCCGTCGCAAAGCCTTCTTTGCGGACACCAACATCCATCACCACCACGAACAGATCGACGCAGGCGCCTCCTTGCCCGGCATGATCGACAGCCTTGTGCCGCAGTATCCCGAATATGAGGCTGAGCTGCGTATGTGGAACGACAATTGGAACGACCTCGCTGCGCCCGCCATCCCGCACTCCGTGCGCCTTCTGGATGCGCTGGTGGACAAAGGCGTGACTGTCTTCACCCTCACCAACTTTGGCCACGACAACTTCCCGCTCTCGCAAGCCGTCTACCCCTTCCTCAATCGTTTCAGTCGCGAATATGTCTCCGGCCGCCTAAAGCTCATCAAACCCGATCCGGCAATCTATGCCCATGTCGAGGCCGACTGCGGCATCGCGCCGGACCGCCTGCTGTTCGCCGATGACCGTGCCGAGAACATCACCGCTGCCGCGGCACGTGGCTGGCAAACCCATCTGTTTGAACATCCGCAAGGCTGGGCCGACCGTCTGGTATCCGAAGGCCTGCTCACAAAGGAAGAAGCCAAATGACCACCATTATTTCCTTTGAAGAGGGCGAAAATAACATCAACTGGCTTGGGCTGACAGACGCGCTCGCCGCTGGCCACACCCTGCCCAAAGCGGAAATCTCCGACAGTTTCCTCTACCGTGGCAAAGACACGCTGCTGCAACGCCAAGCCTGGATCGACGGGCTCGGCATCGCGGTGAAATCCGCCACCATCTTCCCGGGTAACCCGTCTCAGGACGTGCCAATGATCCACGGCGCCGTAACGCTGTTTGACGACGCCCACGGCATCCTGTCCGCGCTCATCGACTTCCACCTTGTGACCAAATGGAAAACCGCAGGCGACAGCCTTTTGGCCGCCCGTCGCCTCGCCCGCCCAGACAGCTCCAAAATCCTGATTGTTGGCGCGGGCACCGTGGGCCGCAACCTGCACGCGGCATATTCCGCCGCCTTCCCCGACGCAGAGTTCACCGTCTGGAACCGCACACAGGCCAACGCCGAAAAAATGGCCGCAGAAATTGACGGCTTGAACGTCGCCACCGATCTCGAGCAGGCCGTGGGCGAAGCGGACATCGTGACTTCGGCAACTATGTCCACTGAACCGACCCTGCGTGGCGACTGGCTGCAACCGGGCCAGCACATCGACCTGATTGGGGCTTACCGCCCCGACATGCGCGAGATCGACGATGTCGCCCTCACCCGCGCCAGCCTCTTTGTCGACAGCTTCGACACCACGCTGGATCACATTGGCGAGTTGAAAATCCCGCTTGCCGAAGGAGTGATCACCCGCGAGGACGTGCTGGCTGATTACTACAACCTCGACAGGTTCACACGCACTTCGGACGACGAGATCACCTTGTTCAAAAACGGCGGCGGCGCGCATCTCGACCTGATGACCAGCCGCTATATCTTGGACCAATGGCAGGCGGCGCAATCTTAAGCCAATCCTAAAGCAAAGGCCGCTGCGGTAACCCGCAACGGCCTCAAAAACACCCCACCTCCGCAAAACAGTCGCGATACCGACGTTATACTGACGTGGTTTTGGCGGGTTAACGCGCCCTACGCTGCAACGCTCGCCGGGGCACTTGGCGTGCGGTTTTCGCGGATCGGCAGGTGCACAATTGCACTAAACGCGCCCACGCCCACACCAACCCACCAGACCATCGTGTAGTCGCCATAAAGATCATACATCCGACCACCCAGCCACACGCCAAGGAAGCTGCCCAGCTGGTGGGAGAAGAACACAATCCCATAAAGCGTGCCCATGTAACGCAGCCCATACAGATGGGCCACAAGACCAGAGGTCAGCGGCACAGTTGCGAGCCACAGTGAGCCCATGACCACCGAGAACACCACCACGCTCATCGGTGTGATTGGCATCAGAATAAAGATCGCCGCCGCTAAGGTACGCCCGGTGTAAATCCCTGCCAACAGGTACTTTTTCGGAAAATGTTTGCCAGCCCAACCGGCCAGCAAGGTGCCGCCAATATTGGCCAAACCAATCAAGGAAATCGCCACGGCACCAAGCGTGGAGGTTGAGGTGATGCCCATATTTGCCAGCGTTGATCCCGCCGCAATTGGCCCACACATCTCCGCAATCATTGCCGGGAAATGTGCGGTGACAAAAGCGAGCTGATAGCCACAGCTGAAGAAGCCCAAAAAGATCAACGTATATGACGGATCTTTGAAGGCCCGCTTCAGGATCGTGCCCATGCTTTCTTGCAGCTCTTCCTTGCTGGCCGCCACAGGTGCCCGCATCGCTGGCAGTAACAGCAAGACCGCCAGAATCGCCGCCGCAAATACCACAAAAGTCTGCTGCCAGGTCATGAACGACAGCATCCACTCCGCCATCGGCGCCCCAAACACCTGCCCGCCAGATCCAGCCGCCGTGGCAATCGCCAAAGACATGCTGCGGTTCTCATCCGAACTTGCGCGCCCAACCACGGCGAGGATCACACCAAAGCCCGTACCAGCGATGCCAAATCCCACAAGAATTTCAAGCATCTGATGCGCTTCCGGCGTGACGGCAAAGGACGACAACACCAGCCCTGCCGCATAGGTCAACGCGCCTAGAATAATGGCTTTCTGATCCCCAATCTTCTCGGCAATCGCACCAAAAATTGGCTGCCCAATACCCCAGGCCAGGTTCTGAATCGCAATCGCCAGCGAGAACTCACTGCGCAGCCAACCAAACTCCTCGGCAATTGGGATTTGAAACACCCCAAAACTGGCCCGAATGGCAAAGCTCACCAGGATGATGATACAGCCCACCATCAAAACCGGGGTCATCAACGGGGTCTTCTCACTCATCATCTCACTCCTGTTCGCGCGTCGCAAACTCTGAACAAATGAACGACCCGAGGTCAATTCAGCATTTGTTCACTCCCTCATAACAGTCTGTCATAGGGTCCGGCGCGGCCCTTTTCCTCACGCTCTCAATTGGCTAAGGGACATGTATGGATAGCTTGCCCGAGATTTACGCCGCCCGCGTGGCTGACGGAACCCTGCACGCCGACGACGCCCAAGTTGCGGTGCTGCCGGAACTGGAACGCATCCGTGTTGCGGTATCCAAACCCGTCCCCAAAAAATGGTTCCGAAAATCTACACCGGAGTCGGTGCAAGGTCTCTACCTCTGGGGCGGTGTGGGGCGGGGCAAATCCATGTTGATGGACCTGTTTGTCGACAGCCTCACCGTGCCGGTACGTCGCGTACACTTCCACGCCTTTATGCAGGAAATCCACGAGGCCATGCACAAGGCCCGCGCCGAAGGCGTCGAAGACACAGTGCGACCGGTCGCCAAGGCTGTAGCCGACAGTGTGCGCGTGCTGGCGTTTGACGAAATGCAGATCACCGACATCACCGATGCGATGATTGTTGGGCGCCTGTTTGAACAGCTTTTTGAGGCTGGCGTTGTGGTGGTCACCACCTCCAACCGTGTGCCAGATGATCTCTACAAAAACGGCCTCAACCGCCAACTTTTCCTGCCGTTTATCGCCTTGATCAAAGAACAGATGCGCAGCTGGGAGTTGGTCAGTCCAACTGATTATCGCCAAAATCGCTTGGCAGGGAATCAGGTCTACTTTGTACAAGCTGGCTCTGAGGCCCGTGCGCAAATCCGCGCCATCTGGGATGACCTCACCGGCGGCGTCGCCGAGCCATTGGTGCTCACTGTGAAAGGCCGCGAAGTCACCCTGCCCGCCTATCGCAACGGCATCGGACGTGCGAGCTTCTTTGACCTCTGTGGCAAGATGTTGGGCCCCGGCGACTACCTCGCCGTGGCCAATGCGGTGAAAGTGCTGATCCTCGAAGACATTCCCACGCTCAGCCGCAACAACTTCAACGAAGCCAAACGCTTCGTGACCCTGATCGACGCGCTTTATGAGGCTAAGGTCCGCCTGATCTGCTCCGCTGCCGCCGAGCCGGAAATGCTCTATCTTGAAGGCGAAGGCATCTTTGAATTTGAACGCACCGCCTCGCGCCTGCGCGAAATGCAGGACGCCGACTGGGGTAAAGACGCCTAATTATGCCGGGTGAAACGCCCGAGGTTGCAGTTTTTCGCCTCTATTGCCTAAGCGCCGCCCAAAATACTGGACAGCTTTCTCACAAACGCCTCCTATGACCACCTAGCTCTACCTCAGAATGTAGAGCGGCACAGGACTCGTTTTGAGAGGGGCAAACAAGATGCGCAAGGTCATCCAACGGGCGGCAAACAAGTACTGTCGCTGGCGGATTGGGCAGACCCTGCCAGGGGTTTTGTCCGATCTGGACGCTTACAAGAAAAAGTCTAACACCACCGGAACACAATGGATCACCCTCTGGATGTCCGTAAAACGCATCCTCAAGTATCAACCGGTCGCGATCCTGGAGTCTGGCACGGGTTCCTCAACGATGGTCCTTGCAGCCTGTGTCAAGAAGCTCAAAGCCGAAAATTCTGACTACAATGGCCGTGTGACCAGTATGGAAAGTGTGGCCGCTTGGCATGCGATCGCATCAGAGAACTTGCCGGAAAAGTACCGCGAACACGTCGAGATTATTCTCGGACCAAGAGAAAAATTCGAAATGGGATTTTTCCGCGGCTACGTGCACTCCAACATACCGAAGCGGAACTATGGCTTTGTACTTCTGGATGCCCCTGCCTTTGACGATGACCATGGCCTGTCCTTCTGTGCAGATGTTTTCAAAATTATGGACTTCGTAACTCACCCGACTATCCACGGCGTTGTGGATGGCAGGGCATCATCGGTGTTTGTGTTGCAAACCCTCTACGGCCCGTCAGCGGCGCGCTACTACCATAGTTTGTTTGCGGCCTCATTCTCGATTCCAAAAATCGATTTTCGAGATCCCAAAAACAACACACCAAAAGACTGGCTCTGCACGCCATTAGGGCGATTGGTTTACCGAAAGTTTCGCAGTCTTCATGGCTGACCAACAACAAAAAGCCCCCGAAGGGGCTTTGAGACGTGTCCAAATCTATGGGAAATGGCAGGGGCACCAGGGTTCGAACCCGGGACCTACGGTTTTGGAGACCGTCGCTCTACCAACTGAGCTATACCCCTAACGTGGGGTGTTTCGTAAGGCACCACCGCGCCGGTGGCAAGAGGGAAAACGCGCAAAAATGGCAAGACTGGCCAGCTTTGATTTGCCCCTGTAAGAGAGGTGCGCACTCAAGAGGTTTTTGCCCCATGTCGCTCAAGCAATCGCTCAACAAACTGCGCAAAAAAATCGCCGACAGCCCGCGTTTCAACAACGCTGTCGAAGGCATGCTGGCGGGGTATGTGCGATTCGCCTTTAAGACCTCCCGATTTGAGCGCAACGGTTGCGAAGAACTCGACGCCTGCCTGGCTCGGGGCGAGGCCGTGATCACCACGGTCTGGCACCAACGGCTGATCCTTGGCCCCTATATGGTCAACGCGCCCAAAGGCACCCGCGTGGCGTCACTCACCTCCGCGGCCCGCGCCGGACGTCTTGCAGGGCAAATCCTCGTGCGTCTGGGATGGGAAACCATTCCCATGTCCAGCCATCAACGCCATGTGAGCCTGTCGCGCGACGTGCTCAAACGCTACCGCGAAGGCTGCTCTCTGGGCGTTGTCCCAGATGGCCCCCGTGGTCCCGCCCGCGTCGCGTCCACTGTGCCGCTGATCTGGGCACGCTCCACCGGTGCGCGGGTGTTCACATTGGCCTTTGCCCAAAAACGGGTGTTGCGTATGCCGACATGGGACAAACAAATGCTGCCGCTGCCGTTTAGCCGAGGAGTGATCACCTGTCAGGAATGGACCGATACGGTCCCGCGCAAACCCACCGAAGAGCAGACCGAAACTCTACGCCTCAGCTTAGAGCGAGCGCTGGACGACATCACCGATGCCGCGGACGCCGCACTGGGCAAACCCAGCGAAAACCCCAATAACAATAAATAGATCGCTCAAGAGGCCTGTACCGAGCGGCGGTCAAACCGTTGCATCACCGGCATCAGCCATGCACGGAACGTCTTCACCGGGCGCTCAAAGTAACGTGCAAACACCAGCCCGACGACAATGGAACCGCTCAACAACAGCGCGTCACGGCCCAGCATTTCCGGCAAAATCGCATCCAGCAGGTGCAGCGCCGGATAATGCGTCACATAGATCGAAAACGTCGCGCCAGCCATCCAGCGAATGGCCTGCGTGCCCCACATCTTTTGCGGATTCAGGATCGCCACACCGGCCACATGTGCCACCGCGCAGAGCCCGATGAAGAGGTTCCAGATAAACTCATCGGAAAATCCCAAAACCATCCGCGCATCGGCTACATCCAACAAGTCTGCGGTCATCGCAGCTAGAACAACCGGCATCCCAGCAATTTGCCCCACCAAATAGAATGATGGCCCGCCAAGTGCCAAAGCCCAGCCCATTCCGCGGGAAAACGAGCAAACGCGCTCAGAACGCAACCAATGCCATAAGGCTACACCAAGCAGCCACGCCGGCATCAACAGCAGCACATTTAGTCCAGCCAACCATGTCAGCGCCACCAGTCCAACAACACGCGCCACACCTTTGGTGAACAACGCCACGCCAAACAGCGCATAATACGCCGCCTCATAGCTCAACGACCACAGCGGCCCATTTGTGCCCAATCGCACCCGGTCAAACGCCGCCCATTCATTGGTGAATGTCACACCGCGCAGCAGGAACTCCCCAACCGGCAGCGCCTGATAGAACCCGTTTGGATAGGCCCCCGCGTCAATCCGTGTGCCAAGCGCATCAAACACCAGTGTCAGGATCAGCGCGGGCACCATCACAGTCAACAGCCGTGTCACCCGGTTGAACGCAAACTGCCCGGCAGATCCATCCCGGTCTGATGCAAACGCGATCACACAGCCGGACATCACAAAAAACACAATCACCGCGTCGCTGCCCACGTTCCAGTCGCGCAGGAAGGCGTAGCTTGTGCCGGTAAAACGCGGGTAGGCCAAATGGGAGAGGACCACGACAATCGTGGCCACCACCCGCAAGACATCCAACCAGATTGAGACGCCTTTGGTCATCTTAACGTCCCTGTGCCGGAGCCGCGCTATCATCGGGCTTACGCTTGACCATCTCGATGCCTGTGGCCTCTTCAAGGCTCTCGACAAAGGGCTTGATCAGCGCGTCTTTCAGCGTGGCATGAGGTTGCTCAATCAATTCACCTTTGCCGTCCGCCACACCAAATTGCAGTTTTTCGTAGCCCTTGGGCACATACAGCGTGCCAAACATCCAATCCCAGATCGCAAACACTTCACCGTAGTTCTTGTTGAAGTGCTTCTTGGCGCTGGAGTGGTGCACATGATGCTGTGCTGGAGAGATAAAGATGTGTTCAAGCACAGGCCCGTAGCTCAGCCATACATGGCTGTGGCGCAGGTTGGCGCCCAGCAGATTGAAGAGGAAATAGCCTGCATTTGCCCCGCCAATAGTCAGCAAGTCAATTTGACCAATCAACAGAAACAAGATCAACGCCTGCACCGTGCCTAGCACCATGCTGTAAATCAGATTGCGAACCAGCAGGAACACGGGGTGGTTGCGGTTGGCGGTCAGCGGCGTCATCACCTCAGCAGAGTGATGCAGCGCGTGAAACGGCCACAGAATCTTGCTTTCGTGGTGGATGTAGTGTGCCCAGTATTTGCAGAAATCCATCGCCAGGATCATGACCAAGGTGGCCAGCGCGCTACGGCCCCAGGTGACATCCAGCGGCTGAAACGGTGTGCCTTGCCAGTCGATGAGATTGGACAGCATCACCTTGGCAACAATCGGCGTAAACAACACCGCGCCAAAAATACCACCCACACCAAGCAGCAAGTTGATGGCAAAAATCTGAATGTCGATGAGGTTGGATTTGTGAGTGTAAACCTCGCGCGGGAACAAGAACTTCGCAAAACTGGTAGGACGTCCGCGATAGAGCCAAATACCAAAAATCATCACAACAGTGGTGCAGAGATAAAATACCGCCAAACGCGATTCCCAGCCCCAAAACATACCCTTAAGTGCGGCCCAAACCTCGTAAACCCAACCCATTTCCATGCTCCCTTTCGCAGTCTGCGCATGATTGCCCCCCGGCATGGCGCCAACCTGACGGGCAAATGCGGGCAAAACATGGCGGAAAAGGGGAATGTGTCGGAAATCGGGACAATCGTTTCCCACTCCAAGCAAAAAGGCCGCCCATTGGGCGGCCTTTCCGTAGTCTGTTGTAAGAATTACGCTAGGCGCAATTACTCAACGATTTTGGATACAACACCGGACCCAACAGTGCGGCCGCCT
>NZ_CAJXIV010000010.1 GCF_913054185.1 uncultured Shimia sp. | reverse complement strand
TGTCGATCGGGTTGTCGGCGTGCTCGCCGCCGTTGATGATGTTCATCATTGGCACAGGAAGAACGCGCGCCGAGGTGCCGCCCACATAGCGGAACAGCGGCTGTGCGGTGTGGTCGGCCGCGGCTTTGGCGGCGGCGAGGGAGACACCGAGGATGGCGTTGGCGCCGAGGCGGGCTTTGTTAGGGGTGCCGTCCAGTTCGATCATCGCCTGGTCGATGGCAACCTGCTCGGTCACGTCCATGCCAACGAGGCATTCGGCGATTTCACCGTTTACGGCGTTCACCGCTTCCAGAACACCTTTGCCGAGGTAACGGTCTTTGTCACCGTCGCGTTTTTCAACCGCTTCGTGGGCGCCGGTGGAGGCGCCGGAAGGCACAGCTGCGCGGCCCATGGTGCCGTCTTCGAGGATCACGTCAACTTCGACGGTTGGGTTGCCGCGGCTGTCGAGAATTTCGCGGGCAAAGATATCAATGATGGTGCTCATGTCGGAGGATCCCTGAGAAAGCTACAAATGTTGGGCGCAGCTATAGCAGGGCAGAGGCAAAAGTAAACGCTGTTTGGTAGCGCTAACGGTGGTTTTCCCGCAGGTTAGGGCTAACAGTGACAGCAGGACGCTGTTTTGCTGGAATTGGTTAGGCTTGGGCCGGGGCGGTGGCTTTGGCGAGGCGGTGTTCACGCATGAAGGTGAAGAGGCCGGAGCCGATGATCAGCGTGGCACCCAGCATGGTGGGCAGGTCGGGGCGTTCGCCGAAGGCAATCATGCCAACAAGGATCGAGAACAGCAGGCGGGAGTAGCGGAAGGGGGCCACAACGGAGGCTTCGCCAAGACGCAGCGCCGTGACCACGCCCCAGTAGCCAGCCGCGCCAAACGCGACGGCACCAGCCATCATGGAGACATTGGTTGTGGTCACGGCTGCGTAGTCAGCAGAGGCGAAGAGCATCTGCAGCGGGCCCGCGAGCACAAGGGAGGCGAAGCTTTGGAAAGAGACCACAAAAGAAGAGACGGAAGAGTCAATTGTGCGGGTGATCAGGTCTCGGATCGCCACGGCAAGCACTGCGCCAAGTACCAGCAGTGCGTTGGGGTCAAAGGCGTCAGTGCCCGGGCGGATGATCAGCAAGACACCGGTGAAGCCGACCAAGATGGCGGTGAGGCGCCGCCAGCCAACCTGTTCGCCTAAGAAAAGTGCAGCGCCCAAGGTGATGACCAACGGCAGCGTTTGAAACACAGCGGCGACGGTGGAGAGGTCTACACGGGACAGTGCAGTGGCAAAAAGCACAGCACCACCCGCTTCACAAGCGGTGCGCAACAACATGCGCGGCGACCAGGCGGCAGGGGCAAAGAGGTTGTCACCCCGCAGGACGGCCAGCACGGCAAAGACGGCACCGGAGCCCAGCCCCAAAGCCATGAGGATCTGACCCACCGGGATGGTCACAGAGAGCGACTTGATGAACATGTCCTCAAGGGTGAAGCCAAGCATGGCCGCCACAAGGATCAGAATACCGTGTACGTTTTGCATAATGTTACCCGCGCGTCAGATGGTTCACAGGTGAACAGCAACGGGCGACATGGCAAGTCTGTTTCCGACAAACGCGACCAAAGGCGCATTCAATTTGGTGATGTGGCCCATCACGCGTGATGCTGCGATGGGCCATTGGGCCCGTTTAGAGCGGGCGGATTTTCAAATCGGTGATCCGGTTTGCTTCGCGGCCGGTTACCTCAAAGCGGAAGCCGTGGAACGAAAACACCTGTCCAACTGTGGGGATCATCTGCGCCTCGTGGATCACCAGACCGGCGATGGTGTTGGCTTCATCGTCGGGCAAGGACCAGTCGGTGGCACGGTTGAGGTCGCGAATGGTCATGGCGCCTTCGATCAGGAACTGACCGTCTTCGGATTTGCGGATCAAGTGGTCGGCGTCTTCGTCAAACTCGTCGGTGATCTCGCCGACAATTTCTTCGAGGATGTCTTCGAGCGTGATCAGGCCTTGCAGGGAGCCGTATTCATCCACCACCAGCGCAAAGTGTGCATGGCGGCGCAGGAATTCGCGCATTTGGTCATCGAGCGAGGTGGTTTCCGGCACGAAATAGGGTTCTTTGGCAACTTCGGTCAGGTCGAAAGCCAAAAGGTCGCGCGCGTTGGTCTCTTCCTGAACGGCGCGGGTGTACATGCTGCGGAACAGGTCTTTGGCGTGCACCACGCCAATGATGTTTTCCTGATCGTCTTTGTAGACCGGCAGGCGGGTGTGGTTGCTTTCCAGACATTGTTTGAGAATGTCGGCGGGGGCGTCATCGGCGTTGATCATTTGGATGCCGGAACGGTGCAACATGATCTCTTCGACCACACGATCAGAGAGATCGAGCGCACCCAAGATACGGTCGCGGTCTTCTTTTTCCACGATGCCCTCGGAGTGGCCAAGTTGAATGGCACCGGCAATCTCTTCGCGCATGGCGAGCACTTGGCTGTCCGGGTCAGTTTCCACGCCAAACAGGCGCAGCACGCCGCGCACCAGCACACGCACGGCGGCAACGATGGGTGAGAACAGCGTGACAATCACGCTGATCGGGCTGGCGACGGTGGCGGCGGCATCTTCGGGTCGGGTGATGGCGTAGGTTTTGGGAAGCACTTCGGCAAAGATCAAAACCAGAAGGGTCATGACCAGAGTGGCCAGTGCCACGCCACCTTCGCCAAAGGCGCGGGTGAAAAGTGCGGTCGCCAGCGAGGTGGCAAGGATGTTGACCAGGTTGTTGCCCAGCAGCACGGAGCCAATCAGACGTTCGCTGTCCTCGGTCACGTTTAGGGCGCGTTGGGCGCCGCGATTGCCTTTGTCAGCCTGTGCGCGCAGTTTGCCGCGAGAGGCCGCCGTGAGGGCTGTTTCGGAGCCGGAAAAGAAGGCAGACATCATCAGCAAAAAGAAAATCACGCCAGCGGTGATCCAGAATGCGGTGTCAAAAGTTGTGGTGGGCTCCATGGGGTCCTCTGAAATCTCAATCACTTAGGTTTATGGGGGTGCAACGAGGCCGGATCAAGAGGCAGCAGCGCGCTTAAGCCTTCTTTAGGTGCTTTGATCTAAGGGGGCGCCCAGTTCAAACATAAATGGAGTGGGATCCAATGAAATCTTTTGTATGTGCCGCACTGATGCTGCCAACCGTTTCTCTGGCCGATGGGGCCAGCGTGTCGTTCCTGACTGAGGATTACGCGCCGTATTCCTGGACAGAGAACGGACAAGCCAAAGGGCACGCGATTGACCTGATCAACGAAGTGGCCGAGCGCGCGGCGCTGACACATTCGGTTGAGATCACCAAATGGACCCGTGCCATCGCGCTGGCCGAAAAAGGCGCGAGCACCTGTGTGTTCTCGACGGCACGTACGGCGGAGCGGGAGGACAAGTTCCAGTGGGCGGGACCGATGTATGTGGAAGGCATGTATTTGATCCA
Source organism: uncultured Shimia sp. (assembly GCF_913054185.1). Taxonomy (GTDB): domain Bacteria; phylum Pseudomonadota; class Alphaproteobacteria; order Rhodobacterales; family Rhodobacteraceae; genus Shimia. Next base: position 60,822 of record NZ_CAJXIV010000010.1, on the reverse strand, counting down.
GAACGCCGGCATGAACGGCGAGGCGACATCTTTGGAGCAGGCGCTGACCAAATCCATCGGCACGCAGGTGGGGGATTTCACCGTGGATCTGCTGGAAGAGTTGGGCGCGGCCAAAGTGGATGCGGCGCCGGATCTGGACAAAACCATGAAGAAGTTGGCGGCAGGTCGATTGGATTATGTGATCCTGGGTCAAGAGAGCGCCAACGCGCTGACCGCAGAGGATGCCGGTCTGGAGATCGCGATGGAAGTGTCGCGCGACGAGTACTACATCGCCTGTTCACATGACACTCCAGCCACCGTGGTGGCCGAGATTGACGCTGCGATGGATTCGCTGATGGCGGACGGCACACAGGCAGAGATTGTATCTCGTTACTGACGCAATCCCACCGCGAGAAGAGTGTGGCAAAGTCGGGGCAAGCGCCCCGGCTTTTTTTATTGGGTTTCAGAGGGTTGTGATTTTGTCTGCGCATGAATGTCGCACGTTTACTTTGCTTTCAGACATGCGGCGCAGAACCGGGGCAGAGATATGAAACAAGGAAATCCACCAATGAAAACACTTGCACTCTGCGCTTTGGCCCTGTCGACCGCAACCGTTGCACAGGCCGCGGACGTGAAGTTTTTTACGGAAGACTATGCCCCTTACAACTACGTGGAAAACGGTGAGCTGACCGGCCACGGTGTGGACATCATCAATGAGGCGCTGTCGCGCTCTGGTGTGTCGGCAGAGATGGAAGTGACCAAGTGGTCGCGTGCCATCACTTTGGCCGAGCAGGACGCCAATACCTGTGTGTTCACCACCGCGCGTACGCCGGAGCGTGAGGACCGCTTCAATTGGGCCGGTCCGATGTACTCCGAGGCGATTTATCTGATCCAGAAACCCGGTGCGAACGGCGATGTGACGTCTGTCGAGCAGGCGCTCTCCAAGAAAGTGGGCACACAGACTGGTGATTTTGCTGTGGCGCTGCTGGACCGTCTGGGCGCAAGCGATATTGACCTGGCACCGGATGCGGTCATGACCTTGAAGAAGCTGGGTGCAGGGCGTGTGGATTACATGGTGGCGTTGGAATCAGCGGCAGATGTGGCGATTGCCGACGGCAGCTTTGAAATTGCGATGGAAATCTCCCGGAATGAGTTCTTTCTGGCCTGCTCCAAAACCACCGACGGGTCTGTGATTGCGCGTATGGACGAAGCCATCGATTCTATCGTCGCGGACGGCACCCAAGAGGCCCTCGTCGCGAAGTACGACTAAGTCTCAGGTGAGATGATGTCGGGAAGGCCGGGGCATGTCCCCGGCCTTTTTTGGTTTCTGACGGTCAAGTGATTGGTGCTTTGCTTGGGAGGCCGTAAACCTGCGGTAAAGACGTGGCGGAGGCAGACAATGCGACATCAGGATTTGGGCGAGTTGGTTGGGGCAGTGCTGTTGTTTGGCGGGCCGTATTCCAATTTGCAGGCGACAGAGGCGATTTTGGCGCAGGCCGAGGTGCTGGGCGTGCCAATTGGTCATGTGATCTGCACCGGCGATGTGGTGGCTTATTGTGCGCAACCGGCAGAGACGGTGGCTGCGGTGCGCGCGGCGCAGGCTTTTGTGGTGGCCGGAAATTGTGAGAAGCAGCTGGCGGCCAATGCGCTGGATTGTGGCTGTGGCTTCGAGACGGGCACGACGTGCGATCTGTTGTCGGCGGGCTGGTATGCCCATGCGAACACCAAGGTCGATACAGAGGCGCGGGGCTGGATGGCGGGGTTGCCAGATGTGGTGACTTTTCAGCAGGCGGGCAAACGGGTGGCGGTGATCCACGGGGGCGTGACCGATGTGGCGCGTTTTGTGTTCTCAGTGTCGCCGGAGGCAGTGTTTGTTGCGGAGATTGCCGCGCTGGAATCTTCGGTTGGACCGGTGGATTTGGTGGTGGCCGGACATTCCGGGATTGCGTTTGAGCGGCGTGTTGGGGACGTGAGCTGGGTGAATGCCGGGGCTGTTGGCATGCCTGAACATGATGGGCGACAGGAGACCCGGTTTGCGGTGTTACGAGATGGTGTGCCGGAGATCAGGGCATTGGCTTACGATGCTAAGGCGGCCCATGCCGCCATGCAGGCGGCGGGGCTGACGCAGGGCTATGATCAGGCGCTGCTCAGCGGTTATTGGCCGTCTGAGGATGTGTTGCCTCAGGACTTGCGTTTGGGGGCTTTGGCCAAGGGGTGATGAGTGGTGACCAGCTCGCGCAGGCGTTCATCGAGCACGTGGGTGTAGATTTCCGTGGTGGCGACGTCAGCGTGGCCCAACAGCGTTTGGATCACCCTCAGATCAGCGCCATTGGCCAGCAGATGTGTCGCAAAGGCGTGGCGCAGGGTGTGTGGGGTGACCTTGGCAGGGGAGACCCCGGCGGCAACCGCCAAGTCTTTGATCAACATATAGAAGCGGTGACGAGTCAGATGGCCTGACGCGCCACGAGACATAAACAGGAAGCGCGACGGCGGCTTGCCTTTGCCACAGGCAATGTCTTCGGCAGCGTCACGGCAGATAAGCCAGTCCGCAAGGGCATCGCGCGCCGGTGGCGACAGCGGCACCATGCGCTCTTTGCCGCCTTTGCCCATCACCAAAAGCATTTGTGGATCACCACGGGCGGCGGAGACCGGCAGGCTGACCAATTCGGTGACGCGCATGCCAGTGGCGTAGAGCAGTTCCATCAGACAGGTGTTGCGCAGGCGATCATCTGTTGTGCGCCCGTGGGTACGGGCGGCAGCGAGCAGACCGTCTACTTCGGTGACGTCCAAGGTTTTGGGCAGGCGTTTGGCTCGGCCGGGGCCTTTGATCTGAATGGCCGGATTGTCGCCGCGCCAGCTTTCCTCAAAGGCAAAGCGAAAAAGTTGTTTGATCGCGGATAAGCGGCGGGCGCGGGTGGATTGAGCAAGGCCTTGTGCGTCGCAGAAGAGGAGGTAATCCTCGATGTCGGATTGAGTGAGCGTGTCAAAACTGTGAGATTTGCCGCTAGCCCAGGTCGCAAAGTCGCGCAGGTCGCGGGCATAGGCCGCTTGGGTGTTTGGTGAGGCACCTAGCTCAGCAGCCTGAGCCTCTAGGAACGTCGAAATCCATTGAAGCGTATCGGCGGGCGCGGCCATGTGGTCAGCCCCGCGTGTCCAGCAGGGCCACTTGCAACGCTGCGCGGCGGGCGGTGTCTTCCAGACCCACGGCGCGGAAAGTGGCCAGCGCTTCGGTCAAGGCGCCTAGATTGCCAGCGGCACCGTCATCCATCAGTTCCATGGCGGTCAGCAGGCTTTCGCCCAATTGGCCACGCGCGAGCATGGTGGAGATTTCCTGTGGCACGCCGGCGTCGTGAAAGGCGTCGGCGATGGCACGGTGGACCGGATCAGTGGGTTTGCGCGGGGGCGAGCCAAGGGCAAGTCCGGCCAGGAAATCCCGTGGGCCGGAGCGGGCGGCGCGTTCGTAGTCTGACGACAGCAAAGCAATGTCACGGGCAAGCCGCGCGGTGACGCCTTGCAGCGGCAGTTGCAACAAATCGGGGCCGTAGAGGCGTGCGAATGGCACTTCAAGGTGGACCTGTTGCATCGCCGCCCAGGCTTGCGGAAGCGTGTCGGACACGTCGCGCAGATCCTGTTTGGTGACTGCGCGATCAAAGGCTTGCACGGCGGCGACACGGTCCCAGATCATGCCAGATGCTGATGGCGAGCTTTCGGTGTAGAAGCCAAGCAGGGCGTTTTCGTGTAGGGCCGAGGTGCGCGCGAGGCGTTCGGCGGCCTCCAACTGGGCTTTCCAACCTGCGGTGTCGCGGAGGTCTGCGTGGGCGTAGGGGCGTGGTAGGCGGGCGGCGGTTTGGCCTTCGCCAATCGCTTCATAAAGTCGAAATTTGAGCGGGTCAGGCCCGTTGGCAGCGACCAAGAGTGGCTCGCCCTCAAACAATTCGGGATCGAGAAAACGCAGAAGGAGCGCGTCCATTTCCTCTGATATCAGACCTAAGGCCTTGGCTGTGTCCAGTGTCAGAGCAGCGGCGCGCCAATCGCCAGCACGGGCGGTGCAGAAAATACGGGAGGCATAATCAGTCGCCAGATGGGGGGCGGCCATAAGAGCTTCGCAGGCGTGGGTTTCTTGGCCCATAAGTAGGGTCACATCAAACCAACGCGTGAACAGCGACGGGTTGGTGGGACCAGCGCGCTCCAGCAGGGCTTCAGCCTGTTCCAGGGCGCCCATGTCAACCAGTTTGTCTACACGGGCCAGTAGCAACTCGTTGGTGACGCCGGTTTCGCGCGGGGCGTCCGCTTCGGCCAACAGCAACGTGTAGAGCAATGCCTGCATTGCAGGCAGAACTTCGGGGCGTTGGGCCGCGACCAGACCGCTGAGTGTGTCAGCATCAGAGGCTGACCACAGTGACGCGGGCAGGCCGGTCACATTAGAGGGCAACAGACCGACGGCGTCCTGCGAGGTTTCAGACAGCGGACTGACGTTGATGGCGGGGGTGGCGACGCCTTCGCTGACCGGGGCTTCGTTGAGCGGTAACCCCATGTCCAGGGTCACAGTTGGGGTGTGGTCGAGCCACTCGATCGCTGAAAGCGGCGCGTGCTGGGCATGCAGGGCGCCGGTGCTCAGAAGGAGCGCGGCGAAGCTGTTGCGGACTGGGCGTGTCACCCTATTGGCCCGTTAATTCCAGAGGGATGCGTACCTCGGACTGCTGGGCGGAGAAATCCGCGCCAAAGATCGGCCCAAGATAGGCGTAAGCCACCAGCGCAACTGCTGCCAATACCACCAGAAACAACAAGGCCCGAAAGAGTCTGCCCATAATATCCTCGATTATCCTGCCTGCTTTTTTTCAACTTATAACTGGCCTTTCCAGCAAGATCACGTCATTCAATGCGCAAACCTAACTTTTGGGCAAGGCTTAGCCGATTGCGGGCATTTGATGAGTTATGATTTGAAGAAGACCGTTGTGTTCGTTGGCATGATGGGGGCGGGAAAAACAGCTGTTGGCAGGGCGTTAGCAGCCAAACTTGATGTGCCTTTCATCGATTCCGATGCGGAGATCGTGAAGGCCGCCAACATGAGCATTGCCGAGATTTTTGAGCGAGACGGAGAGGCGTTTTTCCGCCTAAAGGAGAGTCAGGTGATTGCGCGGCTTCTGGAGGAAGAGCGCTGTATCCTGTCGACTGGGGGGGGTGCCTATCTGGCAGAAGGCAACCGTGCGGAGATTTCCGAGCGCGGTGTCGCGGTGTGGTTGGACGCGGATGTGGAGCTGCTGTGGAACCGGGTGAAACACAAAGACACCCGGCCGCTGTTGCGCACGGACAATCCACGCAAAACTTTGGAAGAGATTTTTGAGGCACGGGTGCCTTTGTATAGTCTGGCGGATGTGCCGGTGAAGGCAGACGCTGGGTTGAGCATTGAAGAAATGGCAGATCGGGTGGCGCAGGCGTTGTTGGACGCGCGCCCCGACGTTTTGGCGGAGACATAAGCCGTGATGGAAACCGTACATGTGGGCCTTGAGGGCCGGGAATATGACATTCACATCGGGCCGGGGCTGCTGGCAAAATCTGGCGCGCTGATTGGGCCAATGCTGGCACGCAAGCAGGTTTGCGTGGTGACGGATGAGAATGTTGCGGCGTTGCATTTGGAAACGTTGCGCGACGGGCTGGCGGCGGATGGCATTGCAATGGAAGCGTTGGTGTTGCCTGCGGGCGAAAGCACCAAGAGCTGGGTCTATCTGGAGCAGACAGTTGAGTGGCTGTTGTCGCAACGGGTTGAACGCAAGGACCTGGTTGTTGCGCTTGGCGGTGGAGTGATTGGTGATCTGACAGGGTTTGCGGCAGCTGTATTGCGTCGCGGTGTCGGCTTTGTGCAAATCCCGACCAGCCTGTTGGCGCAGGTGGACAGTTCCGTGGGGGGCAAGACCGGCATCAACAGCCCCTTGGGCAAAAACCTTGTGGGCGCATTCCATCAACCGCGATTGGTGCTTGCCGATATTGACGTGCTGGGCACGCTGACGCCGCGCGATTTCCTTGCCGGATATGGTGAGGTGGTGAAATACGGGATGTTGGGTGACGCCACTTTCTTTGAGTGGTTGGAAGCGCAAGGGCCTGCGTTGGCGACCGGTGATGAGGCGGCGCGGATTGCGGCGGTGAAACGCTCCTGTGAGATGAAAGCCGAGATTGTGGTGCGTGATGAGACCGAGCAAGGGGATCGCGCCTTGCTCAACCTGGGGCACACGTTCTGTCACGCGCTGGAGGCGGCAACCGGCTATGGCGACCGCCTGCTGCATGGTGAAGGCGTGGCCGTGGGCTGCGCGCTGGCGTTTGAATTGTCGATGCGTTTGGGGCTTTGCGCGCAAGAGGCGCCAAGCCGGGTGCGCGAGCATCTGCGCGCCATGGGCATGAAGGTGGACCTGAAGGACATCGACGGTGGGTTGCCGGATGCCGACGGGCTGCTCGACCTGATGGGGCAGGACAAGAAGGTCGTGGACGGCCAGCTGCGCTTCATTTTGGCGCGTGGGATTGGCGAGGCTTTTGTGACCGCAGATGTGCCGCGTGATGTGGTGCGCCAATTGTTGGCAGAAGAGCTGGCACGGCGGTAAACTTAACCGAAGCGGAAGTTGAAAGGCCGACCCATTGGGTCGGCTTTTTTGTTATTTGGCAGCGATTTGTACGAGGTTGGAAATCATCCGCGTGGCACTGGCCATGTCTTGCACAGAGACCCATTCCAACGGGCCGTGGATTTCCATCATGCCGGTGTAGAGATTGGGGCAGGGCACGCCCAGCTCAGTCAGGCGGGAGCCGTCGGTGCCGCCGCGGATGGGTACGGATTCAGGATCAAAGCCTTCGGTGCGGATGGCCTTGCGGGCCAGCTCCACTGGGGTCATGTCGTTTTCCAGCCAATAGCGCATGTTGCGATATTGTTTGGTGATGTCGCAGGTCACTTTGGAGCCGGGGAAATCCGCTTCGGCTTTGACGCAGGCGGCTTTCAGGCGGGTGGCCTGCGCCTCGAGGTCGTCCATTTCAAAGGCCCGCAGGATGAAGCGCAGTGTGACTTCACTGCTGCCGCCGTCCTGGGCGTAGACATGGGTGAAGCTTTCTCGGCCGGAGGTGGTCTCCGGGGTGGTGCCGGGCTCGTCCAGCTCGGAGACAATCTGTGCTGCCACATGCAGGGCATTGGTCATCTTGTCTTTGGCGTAGCCGGGGTGGGCAGAGGTGCCGGTGATGGTGACCACAGCGCCGTCGGCGGAGAAGGTTTCATACTCCATGGTGCCGCGTTTGGCGCCGTCCAGCGTGTAGGCGAAGTCGACGCCAAAATCGGCGGGCAGGTCGGCATGCACGCCTTTGCCAATTTCCTCGTCCGGAGTGAAGGCGATGCGGACCTTGCCGTGTTTCAGGCCTTGTGTGGTCAGCAGATGCTCGGCCATGGTCATGATGATGGCGACGCCGGCTTTGTCGTCTGCACCAAGAAGCGTGAGGCCGGAGGCGGTGATGATGTCTTCGCCTTCTTTTCCTGCAAGGTAAGCAGACGTCGACGGGTTCAGCACCAGATCCGGGTTATCCGGGTAGGAGATGTCGCTGCCGTCCCAATTGGCAATAACGCGGGGTTTTACGTCAGTGGCGTTGAACTGTGGTGCGGTGTCGACATGGGCGCAAAAGCCGATTGTGGGGGCGGTTTCGACAGTGCCGGGCACAGTTGCGAGAACCACGCCATAGGAGGTTAACTCCACATCCGAGGCGCCAATGCGCTCGAGTTCTGCCACCAGATGGCGGGAGACGTCGAGTTGGATGTCTGTGGAAGGGATGCTCGCGGAGTGCTCATCTGATTGGCTGTCGATGGCACAGTAGGCGACCAGTCGGTCGATGAGTTGCTGGTCAAAACTTGTTTGGTCGCTCATTTCGGGTCTCGCTGAATGATCGTTCACTTGTGCATGACATTGGAAGATGTTGGCGACGGTGTAAAGATAGGCAGGGGGTGGCGCACAATAAAAAAGAGGTCGCCTTAGGGCGACCTCTGAAACAGTGTTGTTTGGTGTGACTTAGAACGGGATTTCGTCGTCCATGTCGCGGCTCGGCGCTGGACCGCCCTGGTTGTTGCCGCCGCCGCCACCGAAGTTGCCGCCGCCACCACCTTGATCGTAACCGCCGCCGTAGCCGCCGCCACCTTGGTCATAGCCACCACCGCTGCTGCCGCCGCCAAAGCCACCGCCGTCACCACCGCCGCCGGAACGGCCGTCGAGCATGGTCAGAACGCCGTCAAAGCCTTGCAGCACCACTTCGGTGGAGTAGCGGTCCTGACCGGATTGATCCTGCCATTTGCGGGTTTGCAATTTGCCTTCGACATAAACCTTGGAGCCTTTGCGCAGGTATTGCTCAGCAATGCGCACGAGACCTTCCTGGAAGATGGCGACGGAGTGCCATTCGGTGCGCTCTTTACGCTCGCCGGTGTTGCGGTCTTTCCATGTCTCAGAGGTGGCAATGCGCAGGTTGCACACTTTGCCGCCGTTCTGGAAGGAACGCACCTCAGGGTCGCGCCCCAGGTTGCCAATGATAATTACTTTGTTCACCGATCCGGCCATGCGCCTATGTCTCCCACGGATTCTTTCTCTGGATTTGGGGCACCATACACCACTGCGGGGGATGAATGGGAAGCGGTTTCTCCCATTCCAAAGGAGGAAACTTGTGGATAACCTGAGGCGGGAAAGACGCGGAACGCGCGGGATTTTGCCAAGCGGTATGCTGTGGTCTGGAAAAATCCCTGCAATTTGATTAAGAAGGCCGCAAAAGCAGGGTGGAGCAGGCGCACATGGCGCGCAGAATTTTGGGACTCGCAATTGGATTGGCCTTGGTTTCAGGGCCGGTGGCGGCACAAAGCCTGTCGACCAAATCCAATGCGCGGCTGTTCAAAAACCAGACAAAAGTGCTGGATGGGCGGGCGTCTGAGCAATACCGCAATTCCGTGCGGCTAAAACCCAAACCCGTGATCACCCCCTCCAAATGGGGCTCCGGAAGCTACAATGGCAAGTATCGCGGGCCGTATCTGGTGATGGCGCAAGAAGCAGCATTGTTGCATGGGGTGCCGGTAGATCTTTTCCTGAAGCTGGTGCAACAGGAAAGCAATTGGAACGCCAAGGCCAAATCGCACAAGGGTGCTTTGGGGTTGGCACAGTTGATGCCACAAACCGCGCGCCTGTTGCGGGTGGACCCACATGATCCGCAGCAAAACTTGGAAGGTGGCGCGCGCTATCTGAAGCAGCAGTATCAAAAGTTTGGCAGTTGGCGTTTGGCTTTGGCGGCCTATAACGCGGGGCCTGGTGCGGTGGAGAAATATGGCGGCGTGCCGCCTTATGCGGAGACCCGCAATTACGTGCGAGTCATTTGGGGCGGGTAAGCCTTTTTACCTCAGAAGCACTACCGACCGTGGGCCTGTTTGCGCACCTGACTTGGGGCGGCACCGAAGTGCTGTTGGCAGAACCGCGTGAAATAGGCCGCGCTGCCAAACCCAAGGGAATCAGCCACACGTTTGATGGGCAGGTCGCTGTCCAAGAGTAGGCTGCGGGCGCGGTGTTGGGTCATTTGTGACAACATTTCCGCAGCAGTCAGCCCGGCGGCTTGGCGACAGACACGGGTCAGATGTGTTGGGGTGATCTCAAGTTGATCGGCATACCAGGCCATGGGGCGGCCGCTGGTGTATTCCGCGGCTAAAATATCACAGAAGCGGCGCACAATGCGTTCTGAGGCGCGGGTTGGTGGCGGTGGTCCGGCCTCTTGCAGATCACGGCGTAACGCGACGGAAAGCAGGCGGGCGTGGGCATTTAAAGCCTCGGCCATAAAGGGGCGCTTGTCGTGTAATTCACGACGCAGAGCGTCCAGAATGGCGGTGAATTCGGCTTGTTCGGTGCCGTCCTGCAATCGCAGATGTTGGGCGCGGTCGGGCAGGGTCACCCGACCGTCATCCGGGATCAACATGGCCAAACCCTGGACCTGAAGGCCAAGTTCAAACGACAGCAGTTTGCCAGCGGGGACAAAAATCGCGTTGTGCGCCCCAAAGCCGCGGCGCAGACCATGCAATAAAACGCGCCCTTGGCCGCGGGTGGTCCACAATAAGATGTGATGGGACCGCACGTGTAATTGCTCAAGCATCCAAGGGGCGCCTTTAGTCAGGCCGGCAAGAGTTTCTACACGAATTTGTGGTAAGGGTTGATCTGCCAAAACAGGGCGTGACGGCGAAGGCGCCGCCACAGGTGCTGCTAGCTTACGCGCGGCACCAGACATGCCGCCCATGCCTGATTTGGTCATAAATGACGGGATATGTAAATTTTTATCGGTCATCTTGCGGTGGATTAAGCGCAGGATGTGCGATTCGAGCAAGTGAAGACTTGTCGTTGTTTTGTGCCGTCTTGCGAAAATTTGCGGAAATTAGATACCTGCGGGCGTGTGGTGATGCCAAGATTTCATCTTTGAGCGGAACCAGGTGCGTTGACGTTTGGCAAATTGCCGGGTGGCAATTGTGGCGCGTTCGCGGGCGGTTTCCAGATCAATTTCACCGCGCAGATGCGCGATGAGTTCGGGCGCTCCGATGGCTTTTGCGGAGAGGTGTGTCGGGTCAAAGATCGAAAGGTTGGCTTGTGCCTCGTCCAAAGCACCCTGTTCCAACATGAGGTCAAACCGCCGGGCAATCCGGGCGTTGAGCCAGTCTTTTGGGGCGTCAAAGACAATCGGTGTTGTGTCGGCTAGGGGCAACATAGGTGGCGGGGTGTTGTCTTGCCAGTCAGCCATTGCACGGCCGGTGGCGGTGAGCACTTCCCAAGCGCGCTGCACGCGCATTGGGTTGTGCGTGTCGATCCGGGCCGTGGTTTCAGGGTCAAGTTCGGCAAGTAGGGCTTGGAAGCCTTCGGCTGCAACGCGTGCGTTGGCGTGCTCGCGCAGGTCCGGTGGCGTGGCGGGGATGTCCGCCAGACCTTGTGTCAGGGCTGTGAAGTATAAGCCCGTGCCACCAACAATGATGGGGCGGGAGCCGTTGGTCAGAAGCGGCGCCACCTCGCGCAGCCAATGGCCAACCGAATATTCCGCGTCATGCGGAATATGGCCATAGAGCAGGTGCGGTGCCGCGGCCTCGTCGGCTGCTGAGGGGCGCGCGGTCAGCACACGCCAGTTGTCAAACACCTGAATCGCATCGGCATTTATGATCACACCACCTTGTGTTTGTGCGATCTCCAGAGCAAGGGCACTTTTGCCGCTGGCGGTGGGGCCTGCAACCAATACGGGCTGATCGGCGGCGATGGGCGGCAGTTGTGACATGAGGGTGACCTGACTTTGCGCTTACTTTTGTCGGTTATTCCCAACTCTCGCATTGAACCTGCGGGCGTTTTCCGACATTTTGCGTCCAATCCTAAAACGATGCGCAGATGGAGTGCAACATGAGCGACGACACCGCCCCCGCCGACGCCACTTATAACCGTGTGATGTTGAAGATTTCGGGGGAGGCGTTGATGGGAGACCAAGGCTACGGCCTGCACCCGCCCACAATTGCGCGCATTGCCAAAGAAGTGCAGTCGGTTCACGACATGGGTGTGGAGATCTGCATGGTGATAGGTGGCGGCAATGTGTTCCGTGGCTTGTCAGGTGCTGCGCAGGGAATGGAGCGCACCACTGCGGACTACATGGGTATGTTGGCAACGGTGATGAACGCGCTGGCAATGCAGAGCGCGCTGGAAGAGTTGGGTGTGTTTACCCGCGTGATCAGCGCCATCCGTATGGATGAGGTGGCTGAGCCTTACATCCGTCGCCGCGCTGTGCGCCACCTAGAGAAAAAACGTGTGTGCATCTTTGCCGCCGGAACCGGCAACCCGTATTTCACCACCGACACTGCGGCGACGCTGCGCGCCAATGAGATGGCTTGCGAAGCCATCTTTATGGGCAAAAATGGTGTGGACGGGATTTATGACAAAGATCCGGCCGAGCATGACGACGCGGTGCGCTTTGATGAAATCACCTATGATGAGGTCCTGACAAAACGCCTGCGGGTGATGGACGCCAGTGCAATCGCTTTGGCGCGGGACAACAACCTGCCGCTGATCGTATTTCCGTTGGATGAGCCAGGTGGGTTCAAAGGTATTCTGGCTGGCCGGGGCACCTATACAAAGGTTGTCTGATCCCGTTAAGGTGATCAAGACTGCGTGACGCGGTGCCGGTGGCGCCGCAACGCGCGAAAAACACAAAAGAAAATACACAGAAGAAGAGAGCAATCTCATGTCCGAAGAGTTCGAACTTGATACCAACGACCTAACCCGCCGCATGGATGGCGCGATGGGCGCGTTGAAAACTGAATTTGCCTCTCTGCGCACAGGCCGCGCCTCGGCAAGTATGCTGGAACCGGTGATGGTGGAGGCCTATGGCTCCAAAACACCTATCAACCAGGTGGGCACTGTAAACGTGCCAGAGCCGCGCATGGTGACCATTAACGTCTGGGATAAGTCGATGGTTGGCGCAGTTGAGAAGGCGATCATGAATTCCGGTTTGGGTATCAACCCTCAGACCAACGGCACCATTGTGATGCTGCCGATTCCGGAGCTCAACGAAGAACGCCGCACCGAGTTGACCCGTGTGGCCGCGCAATATGCCGAACACGCCCGCGTGGCGATCCGCAACCTGCGTCGTGATGGCATGGACTCCATTAAGAAAGCCAAATCGAATGGTCTGTCTGAGGACGATCAGAAGATTTGGGAATCTGAAGTTCAGGAGATGACCGACAGCTACATCAAGCAGATCGACGGCGCGCTTGAGAACAAGCAATCCGAGATCATGCAGGTCTGAAGCAACATGGGTGACGAGATTCCCGCGACCGGCCCTCGGCATGTGGCCATTATCATGGATGGCAACGGCAGGTGGGCGCAGGCCCGCGGTCGCCCGCGGTTATTTGGGCATCACGCCGGGGCCAAGCGCGTCAAGGAGATTGTACGCGCCTGCGGCCCCTTAGGTGTTGAATATTTGACAATATTTGGGTTCTCGACCGAGAACTGGAAACGCACACAGGCGGAAGTGGCGGGCTTGATGAGCCTGTTTCGCCAGTACATTCGCAAAGAAGCTCGCGGGCTGAAGGCGGAAGGTGTGCGGGTGCGGTTTATTGGCGACCGGCCTCGGCTGGATGCGAAGCTGCGCGCGTTGATGGACGAGCTCGAAGAACTTACTGCTGAGAATGACGGTGTGAACCTGACCATTGCGCTGAACTATGGTGGCCGGGACGAGGTGGCTCGCGCGACGCAACGCTTGGCGCAGGATGTGGCGAATGGCTCATTGGCACCGGAAGATGTGAACGAAGAGACGTTGCCGAAGTATCTGGACACACATGTGTTGCCGGATCCTGATCTGGTCATTCGTACGAGTGGGGAAGCCCGGATATCCAACTTCTTGTTGTGGCAGTCGGCTTATGCCGAATACGAATTTATTGACACGTTATGGCCGGATTTCTCCAAAGAGGAGTTCCGCAAACTGGTGGACGCTTATGCACGACGCGACCGTCGCTTTGGCACGGTGACAGTGTGAGCGGTGCGGCTGGTAAATGGGGTGATTTGTTGCCTCGGACTCTGTCAGCAGTGGTGCTGCTTGGCGTGGGCGGATTGGCGATCTGGCAAGGCGGCTTTCTGTTCCATGAATTTGTCGTAATCATTTGCGGTGGCATGGTTTGGGAGTTGACCCGGATGATGTCTGGTGGCGACCAAAAAGTGTCGCTGTCGATGGGGGCGTTGGCCGCTGTGGTCATGTTCCTGACTGACTTTGTACCCGGTCAGGCGGTCTTACCGATGTTGCTCGCGGTGCCATTGGCAGGGGCTGGGCAAATCAAGAAAGATCGTGGAGTTTACGTAGCTTATGCGGCGGGGCTCATGTTGGCTTGCTATGGGTTGATTGTGCTGCGTGACGTGCGTGGCGCCTATTGGGTGATCTGGCTGGTGTCGGTTGTTGTGGCAACTGATGTGGCAGGCTACTTCGCGGGACGCATTTTCGGCGGGCCGAAATTTTGGCCAAAAGTCAGCCCGAAGAAGACTTGGTCAGGCACTATGGCCGGCTGGGTAGCTGCAGCATGTGTGGGCCTGGCTTTTGGCGGCACGCCTTTGATTATTCTGTCAGTGCTGACGGCATTTGCCTCACAAATGGGTGATGCTGCAGAGAGTGCAATCAAACGTCGGACAGGCATTAAAGACAGTTCGAATCTCATTCCTGGTCACGGCGGCTTGCTCGATCGGTTTGATGCCATGTTGGGCGCAGCACTTTTGGTGTTGGTGCTGGGCGCCGTGTTGGGGCTGCCGGCAACATGAGAAAAATTTCCATTTTTGGAGCTACCGGGTCGATTGGGCAAAACACCATCGACCTGATCCGACGCGATCCTGACAGCTATGACGTGGTGGCGTTGAGCGGGGGGCAAAACATTGCCCAATTGGCGGCAGACGCGCGCGAATTGAGCGCAGATATCGCCGTGACAGCGGATGAGGCGCGGCTTGAAGAGCTTCGTGTTGCGTTGGACGGCAGTGGCGTTGAGGTTGCAGCGGGTGCAGCAGCGATCCGCGAGGCGGCGGCGCGGCCTGCGGATTGGGTGATGAGTGCCATTGTTGGCGCGGCGGGGCTGGCACCGGGATTAGTGGCGCTGGAGCAGGGCGCGACGTTGGCATTGGCCAACAAGGAATCGCTGGTCACAGCTGGTCAGCTGATCATGGGCACCGCCGCGAAACACAATGCGCGTATCCTGCCAGTGGACAGTGAGCATTCGGCGATTTTCCAAGGTCTGATTGGCGAAGACATGGCGGCTGTGGAACGAATTATTATCACCGCCAGCGGTGGTGCGTTCCGAGATTGGACGCTAGAAGATATGGCGCGCGCAACGCCGGAGCAAGCCAGCAGCCATCCCAACTGGAACATGGGGCAGCGGATCACGGTTGACAGCGCATCCATGTTCAATAAGGCGCTCGAGGTCATTGAGACCAAAGAATTTTTTGGCTGTGCACATGAGCAAATTGAGGTGCTGGTGCATCCGGAATCGTTGGTGCATGCGCTGGTTGGGTTTAACGACGGTGCATTGATGGCGCATGTTGGCCCTCCGGATATGCGTCATGCAATTGGCTTTGCGTTACATTGGCCGGAACGCAAGACACTACCAGTGGAACGGTTGGACCTCGCTAAGATTGGCGCGCTGCATTTTCGAGAACCGGATCTGCAAAGGTATCCGGCGCTGCGTTTGGCACATGATGTGCTGGAACTTGGTGGACACGCCGGAGCCATTTTCAACGCGGCCAAGGAGCGTGCGCTGGATGGGTTCCTCGCTCATCGCATTGGGTTTTTGCAGATGGCAGAGGTGGTCGAAGAGGTTTTGACACAGCTTTCTCCATCACATTGCCGCAAGAATGCC
Organism: uncultured Shimia sp.; assembly: GCF_913054185.1. GTDB lineage: Bacteria > Pseudomonadota > Alphaproteobacteria > Rhodobacterales > Rhodobacteraceae > Shimia. Next base: position 45,452 of record NZ_CAJXIV010000010.1, on the reverse strand, counting down.
GAAATGACCCTTGATACGGTTATGGAAACCGACCATCTGGCTCGCAAGACGGCCGATCAGGTCATGCAAAAATTGGCATAACGCCCCAGAAAGAGGACGACCCCTTTGGATATTTCATCGCTGATTTCCGGTATTGGTGGCGGCGGCCTGACCGTGTTGTGGTTTGTGTTGGCCCTGTCGATCATCGTCGCGATCCATGAGTATGGCCACTACATCGTTGGCCGATGGAGCGGGATTGGCGCGGATGTGTTCAGCCTTGGTTTTGGTCCGGTGATCTGGTCACGCTATGACAAACGTGGCACCAAATGGCAGATCGCGGCCATTCCCCTGGGCGGATACGTGAAGTTTAAAGGTGACGCCAATGCCGCAAGCGGCAAAGATGGCGAGGCCATGGCGGAGTTGACCGAAGAAGAACGGCGCCACACCATGCATGGTGCGCCATTGTGGGCGCGGGCGGCAACTGTTCTGGCGGGGCCTGTGTTCAACTTCATTCTGTCGATCATCATTTTCACCGGTGTGATGATGTTCAACGGTCAGATTGGCAGCAAGCTGATTGTTGGCGAGATCTGGGATTTGCCGGACGCACCGTACGAGTTGCAACAAGGCGATGTTGTGACCGCGATTGGGGGGGCTGAGATCCCGTCGTTTGATGATCCGGAAGCCTTTGATGGCTTTGCCAAAGCAATGCCAAAAGAGGCGGTGCTAAGCTATACGGTTGAGCGCAGCGGGGAGACGTTGGACGTGTCCGGGCCGTTTTTGTATCCGCCGATGGTGCAGTCTTTGGCCCCACGTTCGGCAGCTTATAACGCTGGCCTGGAAGTTGGCGACGTGTTCACCGCGATTGATGGCAAGCCGATTGTGGCCTTCTCCCAGCTCAAGGAAGCTGTTGAAGGTGGGGAAGGGGCCACATTGGCACTGACTGTGAACCGGGCTGGCACGCTGGATCAGTTTGACCTGACACCCCGTCGGGTCGACGAGCCACAGGCTGATGGTGGGTTTGTCACGCATTGGCGGATTGGCATTGGTGGCGGGCTGGCATTTGATCCAGCGACAGAGACTTTGCCCGCGGGCGAGGCATTTATGGCTGGTGTGCGTCAGACCGGTCGGATCATGGAAGGGTCCGTGAGCGGACTATATCATATGATCACCGGCGCGATCAGCAGCTGTAATCTGTCTGGACCTGTTGGGATTGCGCAGACCTCTAGCGCGATGGCAAGCCAAGGGGCGCAGAGCTTTATTTGGTTCATTGCTGTGTTGTCGACGGCAATTGGCCTGCTGAATCTGTTCCCGATTCCGATGCTGGATGGCGGACATCTGGTATTTTACGCCTATGAAGCCGTGACCGGGAAGCCCCCTGCAGACGGTGTGCTGCGCATTCTTATGACGGCAGGTTTGGTGTTGGTTTTGAGCATGATGGTGCTTGGACTGACCAACGATTTGTTCTGCCCGTAACGTGATTTTGGGCGCGGCTTTGCAGGTTGCGCCCAATTTTTGCCCAATTCCTACGGTAGAGTTAGCACGTAGGTAAGAATTGGGTTTGGAACTATGCATACAATCGAAGACGGATACCGCGCAGTTGGTTTGCTCATCGACATCAACTGGGAACGTCTGTTGTTCCCAACGGCGATCATCGCCGGGTTGTCACTTGGCTCTTACATCGGCACGATGATCATGAACGGTGGCTTGTACTGACGCCAATTGAGCGGAACGGGGCCGACACACCATATTATGTGGTGCAACAGGCCTCATCCGCTATTGGTGCTGAAACGGCGCAGGCTGATTCTCTTTGATCAAAGGCCAATGCTGTTTTGACATCAGCCCTCAGACCCGATAGTCACAATCCAACTGGGATGTACTGCGGAGTTTGGGAATGACCAAACAATCGAGGGCTTTGGCAATCGCCAAAGACGGGGAAGAGGTGCAGAATCGGCGCCTCTTAACAGCGTTTTTCTTTGCAATTTTTGCGGTTGTGATCGCGTTGCCAACTTTTGGTCGCGCACAAACGTATAATTTCAGCTCCATTCGGGTGGAAGGCAATCAGCGGATCGAAGACGCCGCGGTGGCCAATTACGCCGCAATTCCGCGGGGCACGGCTGTTACGGCTGGTCAGGTGAATGCAGCGTATCAGCGTGTTCTAGCAAGTGGCGTGTTTGAAACCGTTGAAATAATTCCAAGTGGCAGCACCCTTGTCATCAAGGTGACGGAGTACCCAACAATCAACCGCATCAACTTTGAGGGCAACAAGCGTCTCAAGGATGAGGCGCTTTCACAGTTGGTGGAATCTGAAACCAGACGGGTTTTGAACCCATCTGTTGCAGAGCGAGACGCAGCGCGCATCACTCAAGCCTATTCTGAGCAGGGCCGCTTGGCCGCGCGCGTGAACACCCGTGTCATTCGCCGAAGTGATAACCGCGCTGATCTGATTTTTGAAGTGTTCGAAGGTGGCGTGGCCGAAATTGAGCGCATTGGCTTTGTGGGCAATCGCAACTTCAGTGATAATCGGTTGCGTCGTGTTTTGGCGACCAAACAGGCCGGACTGCTGCGGGCGTTCTTTAAGCAAGATACCTTTGTGAATGATCGCATCGAGTTTGATAAACAGGTGCTGCGCGATTTCTATCTGTCGCGTGGGTATGTCGACTTCCGCACTGTGGGTGTAAACGCGGAATTGTCTCGTGAGCGGGACGGCTATTTCCTGACATTCAACATCGAGGAAGGGCAGCAGTTCAAGTTTGGCAATATCACCGCAACAAGCGAAATTGATGGTGTGGATGCGCAGGCCTATTTGGACACGCTACGTCTGAAGCCTGGTGTGGTGTATTCTCCAACGCTGGTGGAAAACTCGATTTCCCGGATGGAGCGGTTTGGCCTGAAGCAGGGGCAAGACTTTCTGCGGGTGGATCCTCGGATTTCGCGCAACGATCGTGATTTGACGCTTGATGTGGATTTTGTGCTGACCAAAGGTCCGAAGATCTTTGTCGAGCGCATCGACATCGAAGGTAACACAACCACTCTGGACAAGGTGATCCGGAACCAGTTCCGCATTGCCGAAGGTGACCCGTTTAACCCACGTGAAATACGTGAAAGTGCGGAGCGCATCCGTGCACTTGGGTTCTTCACGGTGGCTGATGTGAATGCGCGCGAAGGCAGCACTCCAAGCCAGGTGATTGTGGACGTGGATGTCGAAGAACAGCCCACAGGCTCGCTGGCACTGGGTGGTACCTACTCGACCAACGACGGGATTGGACTCGTTGTGCGGTTCAACGAAGCAAACTTCCTGGGTCGTGGTCAGAGTTTTGGACTGTCCTTCTCCACTTCGTCAGACATCAAAGATTACAGCCTGTCGTTTGCGGAACCCGCGTTCTTGGGACGCAACTTGACCGCTGGATTTGGGTTCTTCTACAAAGAGTTCGAGCCTAGTGAGGCGCGTTTTACAAATACAGTTGGTGAGTTTTCTCCATACCTTGGTTTTGAACTGGGCGAATACTCCAATATGCAGCTGCGCTATAAGTTGGAACGGTCTGACATTACCGTTGAGAGCGCAAATGCGGTGCCAGGTTCGATTATCGATGCTGAAGCGTCACGTGGAGAACTCTGGAAAAGTTCCGTCGGATACACTTACCGCTATGACACACGTCGGCGTGGCCTAGATCCAAATCGCGGGTACCTGGTGGAGTTTGGCCAGGACTTTGGCGGGCTTGGCGGCGACTATACCTTTGTGTCGACAACTGCGCGTGCGGTTGCCGAATCCAAAGTGTGGCATGAGGAAGTGACCTTGCGCGCCACGTTGCAAGGCGGGGCTTTGTACTCTCCAAATGGCGACAGCCGAATTGATGACCGCTACATCGTCAGCAATCGGGACATTCGCGGTTTTGAACCTTACGGTCTTGGTCCGCGGGAGCGTTCTGCGGATGGATCTGTGGATGACGCTTTGGGTGGTAAATACTATGCTGCGGCGCGGTTTGAAGCGGAGTTTCCATTGGGGCTGCCCGAGGAATTGGGGATCACGGGCGGTTTGTTCTATGATGTTGGCTCATTGTGGGGTTTGGACAAAACCAATGGTGTGGGCAACATCTACTACGAAGACTTCACTTTGCGTCATGTGATTGGGGCGTCGATCTTTTGGACAACGCCAATTGGTCCACTGCGGTTCAACTTCACTAAAGCCCTGCAGAAAGAAGAGTTCGACCGGGATCAGAGCTTTGACTTCACCATCAGTGCGCAGTTCTGATCTGGTATGGGTGGCAATGCATTTCGCATAATATTTCTGGTCGGGGCGCTTCTCAGCGCCCCGTTTGCCTTTGCACAAGACGCGGCATTGCCGCAGTCTCAAGTGTTGACGGTCGACAGTGACCTGATGTTCAGTCAGTCGATGTTTGGCATACGTGTGGCTCAGGAGTTGGCGGCGGATGAGTCAATTCTGTTGGCGGAGAACCGGCGCATTCAGGCGGAGTTGACGGCGGAAGAAAGAGCGCTCACTGACAAACGCGGTGAGATGGAAGCAGGCGCGTTTCGCGCAGTTGCAGAGGCGTTTGACGCGCGGGTGGTGCAGATCCGCAAAGAACAAGACCAGAAAGCCGCCAATTTGGAGCAACGTCGTCAGCGTGAGCAAGAGGCTTTTATCCGTGTTGTCAGCCCAGTTTTGACAGCGCTGATGCGGGATGCCGGGGCGAGCGTGATCCTTGAGCGTCGGGATGTTTTGCTTGGAGATCCTGCTGTGGATGTGACGTCCTTTGCGATTGAGCGTCTCAATCAAATGTTGGGCGATGGTCGGTCCAATTCCGAGCAGCCAGAAGACGAATAGAAACAAGTCTTTGGCCTTGTTTCGATGGTTTTCAAATTTGGTGGCCTTGTAAGTCATTGATTGCAGGCTGGTGCTTGCTCCTCGCGGCGCGGGTTGCTAGGGCTAGGATCAAAGTCTTAGGCCGCACGAGGAGCAAATTATGTCCGAAGATCTCAAGAGCGCCGATATCGAACTGATCCAACGGCTCATTCCACATCGCTATCCTTTCCTGCTGGTCGACAAAGTGGTTGATATCGATGGATATCAATCGGCCAAAGGCATCAAAATGGTTACGATGAACGAGCCGCATTTTCAGGGCCATTTCCCCAAAAAGCCGATCATGCCAGGGGTTACCATTGTAGAAGCTATGGCGCAGACGTCGGCCATTATGGTGGGTGTAGCACTAGATTTGGCCGACAAAGACCTATTGGTCTACTTCATGGGCATCGACAAATGTAAGTTCCGCCGCATGGTGGTGCCAGGCGACAAGCTGGAAATGAAAGTGGAAACCACCCGAGGAAAACCAGGCGGCAAAGTCTGGAAGTTTGCTGGCACCGCCACAGTTGACGGCGACGTGGCGTGTGAAGTTGAGTTTACCGCAATGATGGATTTGCCTAAGGAGTAACGCTGATGGCTATTTCTGCAAAAGCAGAGGTGCATGCCTCAGCGGTGATCGAAAACGGCGCGGTGATTTCGGACGGCTGCGTTGTTGGGCCATTTTGCGTCGTGGGTGCAAAGGTTGTTTTGCATGCCGGCGTTGAGTTGAAGTCTCATGTGGTGGTGACCGGTGACACTGAGATTGGTGCGGACACGGTGGTGTTCAGCTTCTCGGTGATTGGCGAGGTCCCACAGGATCTTAAGTTCGGTGGCGAAGACACCAAACTGGTGATTGGCGAACGCAATTGTATCCGTGAGCACGTGACGATGAACAGCGGCACCGAAGGTGGCGGTGGCGTCACGCGAGTGGGCAATGACGGGTTGTTCATGGCGGGCTGCCACATCGCGCATGATGCACAGATCGGCCACAATGTGATTGTGGTGAACTCGGCGGCCGTGGCAGGGCATTGTATCATTGAAGATGACGTGATCATCGGCGGATTGTGCGGCATTCACCAATGGGTGCGCATTGGCCGTGGCGCCATCATTGGCGCGGTCAGCATGGTGACAAACGACGTGATCCCTTATGGCTTGGTGCAAGGGCCGCGTGGCGAGTTGGACGGGCTGAACCTTGTTGGATTGAAGCGACGCGGTGTGGCACGGTCTGACATCACTGCTTTGCGGGCGGCGTTTCAGATGCTGGCGCAGGGCGAGGGGGCGTTTCAGGCGCGGGCCAAGCGCTTGGGCGAGGAGACCGACAGTGAATATGTGCAAGAGATGGTGGCCTTTATCATGGGCGACTCTGACCGTTCTTTCCTGACGCCGAGGTAAAACAATGAGCAGGCTGGCTATTCTTTGTGGCGGCGGCGCATTGCCGGTTGCGCTGGCAAACGCGCATCCGGACGCAATGTGTGTTGTCTTTGAGGGGGTCTCTCATGACATGCTCGGTGAGGTGCATTCGCATCGCTTTGAAAAGATGGGCGGGTTGTTTGAGGCGCTGAAGGATGGCGGTGTCACGCGGCTGGTGATGGCTGGAGGGCTTGGCCGCCCACCGCTGAATCCGGCGGATTTTGATGCCGGGATGATGGCAATAGCGCCGCGTTTACTGCCTGCATTGCAGGGCGGCGACGACGCCATCCTACGACTGATTATTGCGGTGTTTGAAGAGCAGGGTTTTGAGGTCGTTGGCGCGCATGAGCTGCTTGAGGGACTGACGGCGGAGGATGGATTGCTGGCCGGGCCGGAGCCGTCTGAGCAGGCCCTGCAGGATTCTAGCCGTGCGGCGGATATCTTGCTGGCCCTGTCGCCACTGGATGTGGGGCAGGGCGCAGTTGTGGCCGCGGGGCTCACACTTGGCATCGAGACGCTTCAAGGCACGGATGCGATGTTGCGGTTTGTTTCTGAAACGCCAGACCACTTGCGGCGGGGCAAAGGCGTGTTTCTGAAAGCACCAAAGCGTGGGCAAGACTTGCGGGTCGATATGCCCGCCATTGGGCCGGACACCGTGCTGGCTGCGGCCAATGCGGGTGTGGAAGGTATTGTGGTTTCAGCAGGGCGAGTGGTTGTGCTGGATCGTCCCAAAACCATGGCGGCCCTAGAAGAAACGGGGTTGTTCTTGTTGTCGCGGGTGATCTGATGAAAGTGTTTCTGGTCGCAGGCGAATTGTCGGGCGACCGACTTGGCGGGGCGCTCATGGAAGGGCTGCGCCAACTGGTGCCGGATGTGGAGTTCGCCGGGGTTGGCGGACCGCTGATGGCCGCACAGGGGCTTGAGAGCCTGTTTCCCATGGATGAGTTGAGCGTGATGGGCATTGCCGAGGTGCTGCCCAAATACCGCCATCTGGTGAAACGTATGTATCAAACTGCGGATGCAGCGCTGGATTGGCAGCCGGACGTGATGGTGACTATCGACAGTCCGGACTTCTGTCTGCGTGTGGCGCGGGAAGTGAAGGCCAAGAGCGATTTGCGCTGCGTGCATTATGTGGCGCCGTCAGTATGGGCCTGGCGTCCAAAGCGGGCCAAGAAAATAGCCAAATATGTGGATCAAGTGTTGGCACTGTTGCCGTTTGAGCCGCCTTACATGAAAGCGGTTGGTTTGCGCTGCGACTTTGTTGGACACCCGGTGGTAACAGAACCGGTGGCAACGGAAGCTGAAGTTGTTGCGTTTCGGGAAAAGCACTGGATTGGTGATGCGCCACTTCTGCTGGCTTTGCCGGGATCTCGGCGAGGGGAAGTTGACCGAATGACGCCAACCTTTGGCGAGGTGGTCGCGCGATTGGTGCACCAGAAGCCAGAATTGAAAGTTGTTGTGCCCGCCGCGGCACCAGTAGCTGATCTGGTGAAGGAGTTGGTGGCGGATTGGAAGGTTGCGCCACTAGTGCTTGACCCAAACGAAATGGACGCAGAGACCGCGCAGGCACAGAAACTTGCGGCGTTTAAAGCGGCGGATGTAGCCTTGGCGGCATCGGGCACCGTGTCGCTTGAACTTGCGGCCAGCGATACGCCAATGGTTATTGGCTATAACATGAACTGGATCAGCTGGCAGATCATCAGCCGCATGCTCTTGATTGATACGGGCACGTTGGTGAATTTGGTGGCCGAGAGTCGGGCAGTGCCGGAATTTATGGGCCCAGCGTTTCAAGCTGATGACATTGCTCCAGCGATATTGCGGGTGTTGGCGGATTCCTCTGAGCAACGCGAGGCGATGGCCTTGACGATGCAGCGTTTGGGCCGGGGGCAAGAGTTTCCCGGTTTGCGTGCAGCACGGGCGGTGTTGGATGGATTGAGCGCATGATCGACGAGCTTGGCATTGCTCTATCCGCATTGACCGCGCACGTGGCCACCAATTTGGACAACCTCGCCATCATGGTTGGGCTGATCTTGACTGTGGGGCAGTTGCGCACACTGAGCGGATTTTTGATTGCGCAGGGCATTATGCTGTCCGCCGCGTATTTTGTCTCCGCTGGGCTTGAGACAGGCTTGCCGCATCAAGTGGGCTACCTTGGGTTTATTCCGATTGGGTTGGGGCTTTATGCTTTGGTTGGGCGTTATCTGGGCGCTGATAGTAGCGCTGCGGAGCAAGTGTCCAAGTCGCGTGTGTTGGCCATTATCGCGCTTTTCCTCAGTGTGTCGTTTGACAGTTTTGCTGTGTTCACGCCATTGTTGGCGGATTCAGGGCCCAGCTACACAATGCCAATTCTGTTGGGGGCAGCGACATCTGCAGTGGCCCTGGCAGTGGGCGGCGCCATGCTGGCCTCTATGGCCCCTGCGCGGGTCTCTCGGATCGAGCGGTTGGAGTGGCTGGCGCCGTATGTGATGATAGCCATCGGACTTTATGTGGTGATCAACACAGGCACCGACATCACCTGACGGCGCGGCTCAGTAGCCGCGCCAGATCCAGCCGCCGCCAAAGATGCGGGAGCTGTCGTTGTCATAAAACACACAGGCCTGCCCGGGGGAGACACCCTCTTCTGGCGTGAGCAGCTCCACCTCGGCGGTGTCCGGTCCCGTTGGGCGCAAAATGGCGTCACGTGGCGGCCGCGTGGACCGCACTTTGACCGACATATGCCACTCCTTGCGGCTTTCAAACGGCTCGTCGCCCAGCCAGTTGATTTCCCGGACAGGAATGATGCGGGTTGATAGCAGCTCCTTGGGACCAACAACGACCTGCTTCTTGTCAACGTCAAGCTTCACCACATACAGCGGCGTGCTCAGCCCCCCAATGCCAAGGCCTCGGCGCTGTCCAATGGTGTAGTGGATCACACCGTTGTGGGTGCCAAGGACGTTGCCTTCGTTATCAACAATGTCGCCAGGTTCCGCTGCACCGGGGCGCAATTTTTCAATCACACTGGCATAGTCGCCGTTGGGAACAAAACAGATGTCTTGGCTGTCGGGTTTGTCCGCCACGGCAAGACCGTATTCGGCAGCCAAAGCGCGGGTGGAATCTTTGTTTGGCAGATGGCCCAATGGGAATCGTAGATAGTCGAGCTGCTCCGGTGTGGTGGAGAACAGGAAATAGCTTTGGTCGCGATTGGCGTCAGCGGCGGAGTGCAGCTCGGGGCCGTCTTCGCCCAGTTTGCGTTGAATGTAGTGGCCAGTAGCCATGCAATCCGCTTCCAGATCTTTGGCGGTTTCCAATAGATCTTTGAATTTCACCCGTTCGTTGCAGCGGATGCAGGGCACAGGGGTGGCGCCGCCAAGGTAGCTGTCGGCAAATTCATCGATCACGGCATCTTGGAAAATGTTTTCATAATCCAGGACGTAATGCGGAAACCCTTTTTCCTCAGCCACGCGGCGGGCGTCGTGGATATCAATCCCTGCGCAACAGGCACCTTTTTTGGCCAAAGCCGCGCCGTGGTCATAAAGCTGCAACGTCACGCCAACAACGTCATAGCCCTCGTCCGCCAATTGGGCGGCGACCACGGAACTGTCGACGCCACCAGACATGGCAACAACCACGCGGGTCTCGGATGGGGGCTTGGCGAAACCGAGCGAATTTAGGGGTGTGTCGCCATCAAGCGGCATGGTGAGTCTCTCCGGGTCAGAAGTCCAAGAGAATATAGGAAAATCTTAGACACTCTCAAGGGCTGCTTTAGGGCCTCGTTAAGTCCCATAGGCGATTATTTTCCCACCAAGAGGATGAGCGAGATGTTTTTAAAGAAAGTGGAAGGCCCCAGATGCGTGACTTTGACCGATGGTCAGGTCATGACACGTGCCGACTTGCCCCCAGCCAAAACAAAGAGATGGGTGGCATCCCGCAAAGCGGCCGTGGTGCGTGGCGTGGCCTATGGATTGATAACCAAGCGTGAAGCGCTTGAAATGTATAGCTTAAGTGAAGATGAATTTAACGAGTGGGTGACGGCAGTATCGACCCATGGGCAGGATGCGTTGAAGGCGACGGCTGTTCAAAAATATCGCTAAATCTAGCAATCTCTGTTAACCTTCCTAAATCGGTAACCAGTCGTTAACCTTTAATCGTTAAGGTTAACGACAGTAACCCTCCAACGTAAGGAAGCCGAACAAATGAGAGTGCTGCTGGTCGAAGACGATCCTACAACATCCAAAAGTATCGAGATGATGCTGACTCACGCCAACCTGAATGTTTACGCCACTGATCTTGGCGAAGAAGGCATCGATCTGGCGAAGCTTTACGATTACGACCTTATTTTGCTGGACCTGGGCTTGCCAGACATGACCGGCCACGAGGTTCTGCGTCAGCTGCGCACCTCACGTATCGACACCCCAATCTTGATCCTGTCGGGTGCGGATGACACTGAAAGCAAGCTGAAAGGCTTTGGCTACGGTGCTGATGATTACCTTACCAAACCGTTCCACCGCGAAGAGTTGGTGGCACGTATTCACGCAATTATCCGTCGATCCAAAGGCCATTCCCAGTCGGTTATTAAGACTGGCCAGATTAACGTAAACCTGGATGCGAAGACCGTCGAGGTCGAAAACAAGCCTGTGCACCTGACCGGCAAAGAATACCAAATGCTGGAGCTGCTGTCCCTGCGCAAGGGCACCACGCTGACCAAAGAGATGTTCCTGAACCACCTGTATGGTGGCATGGACGAGCCTGAACTAAAAATCATCGATGTCTTTATCTGTAAACTTCGCAAGAAGTTGTCTGAGGCGACCGGTGGTGACAATTACATCGAAACCGTTTGGGGCCGTGGCTATGTGCTGCGCGATCCAGAGCCGGTAGCTGGTACAGATGACCCGGTGGCGATGCGCGCTTAGAACGCCTACGACCTCTGGACGTTGACGGTTGTCAGCCCTATTGCTTGGGAGGGTAGTATAGGGAGGCGGCCGTGGCCAAAGAAATAGCTGTCACAGATATGTCTGTAGATCAGGCGCGCGAGGCCCTCGCGCGCCTTTCTGCGTTGCTGGGTCAGGCGAATCGCGATTACCACGGGGCTGATGCGCCCAATATTTCCGACGCGGAATATGATCGCTTGAAACGACGTAACGTGGCGATCGAAGCGCAGTTCCCGGAGTTGAAACGAGACGATAGCCCAACAGAGCAAGTCGGGGCTGCGCCGACGGAGGGTTTTGGTAAAATTGCCCACAAAGTGGCCATGTTGAGCCTTGGCAATGCATTCGAAAATCAGGATGTGGCAGATTTTGATGAACGCATTCGCAAATATCTGGGCATCGGCAGAGAGCCTCTTTCCTTTACAGCGGAGCCAAAGATTGATGGCTTAAGCCTTTCCATCCGTTATGAAAATGGCGAGATGGTTTATGCTGCGACGCGGGGTGATGGCAGTACTGGCGAAGATGTAACAGCCAATGCGCGCACGATCTCCGATATTCCACAGAGCATTACCAATGCGCCTGGCGTACTGGAGGTACGCGGCGAAGTTTACATGAGCCACGCCGATTTTGAGGCGTTGAATGCGCGGATCAGCAAAGAAAATGAAAAGCTTGAAGCGGTGGGCAAGAAACCAAAGACGGTTTTTGCCAACCCGCGCAACGCAGCTGCCGGAAGCTTACGTCAGTTGGATGCGAAGGTCACACAGGAACGCCCGCTGCGCTTCTTTGCTTATGCCTGGGGTGAGCTGTCGGAACCGTTGGCAGAAACGCAGATGGGCGCGATTTCACAGCTGCAAAGCTTTGGGTTTGTCATCAACGATTTGACCAAAGTGTGTGACAGTCCGGAAGCACTGATCTCTCACTACAAGATGATCGAGGAACGTCGGGCAACGCTGGGTTATGACATCGACGGGGTGGTCTACAAAGTTAACGATCTAGCGTTGCAGGAGCGGCTTGGGTTTCGCTCGACGACACCCCGCTGGGCGATTGCACATAAGTTTCCCGCGGAGTTGGCCTGGACTGAATTGGAAGCAATCGACATTCAGGTGGGCCGCACGGGTGCGTTGAGCCCGGTGGCGCGATTGGCGCCGGTCACCGTGGGCGGCGTGGTGGTCAGCAACGCGACACTGCACAACGAGGACTACATCGCCGGACGCGACAGCAAAGGAGCAACTATTCGCGATGGTAAGGACATTCGTGAAGGCGATTGGGTGCAGGTCTATCGCGCCGGGGATGTGATCCCAAAAGTGGCAGATGTAGATCTGAAGAAACGTCCAGACGAGGCTGTGCCGTATGCGTTTCCGGAAAAGTGCCCTGTGTGTGAGTCCGCGGCGGTGCGCGAAGAAGGGGATGCGGTACGCTACTGTACAGGCGGCTTGATTTGTGCGGCGCAGGCGGTGGAAAAGTTGAAGCATTTTGTGGCGCGCAAGGCTTTGGATATCGAAGGACTTGGCGCAAAACAAATTGAAATGTTCTACGAAGACGTTGCTCTGCCGATCAAAACGCCTGCGGATATTTTCACGCTTGCTGAGCGGGACGCGTCCAACCTGATGACCAAGCTGGCCAAACGTAAAGGCTGGCAGGATAAGAGTGTCCGGAATCTATTTGCCGCTATCGAAGGCAAGCGCGAGATCGCCTTTGCGCGACTGTTGTTTGGTTTGGGCATTCGGCATGTCGGGGAAACGGCTGCCAAGGATTTGGCGTTGCATTTCCTGACCTGGGATGCTTTGGCAGGCGCTGCAGAGAAAGCTAGACCGGCCGCGCTGGCGTGGCGATCGGCGGACTTGGCTGAAGACCACGAACGGACGGCAGCGCAGGCTGAGGGGCGTCGCGCCAAAGTCAAAGAGTCGCGAGACGCCGCGATGGCAGCGTATGCGGTGACCGCTGAGTCACAGACCGCTTGGGATGACTTGACGGGGATCGATGGGATTGGCGCGGCTGTTGGGCTCGCGCTAACCGATGCGTTTGCCAATGAGCGTGAGCGTGGTGAGATTGACCGGCTGGTGGACATGTTGACCGTGGTGTCGCCGGATGCGCCAACCCAAGACAGCCCTGTGGCAGGCAAAACGGTGGTGTTTACTGGGTCGCTGGAGAAGATGACGCGGGCGGAAGCCAAGGCGCGGGCGGAGACTTTAGGGGCGAAAGTCTCCGGGTCCGTGAGCAAAAAAACCGACCTGTTGGTGGCTGGTCCAGGCGCAGGCAGCAAGGCCAAGAAAGCGGCGGATTTGGGCATTGAGACCATTGATGAAGATGGCTGGCTGGCGTTGATCGAGGGACTATGAGCGGACGTCCCGAACTTCTGTTTCCGCTGTTTGCGGATGTGACAAGACTGGAGGGTGTTGGGCCAAAGACGGCACAGCATCTGGAGCAGATCGACGTCATTAAGCCGCGTGACCTTTTGTTTTTATTGCCATATTCCGGTATTGATCGCGGCTTGAAGATTTCACTAAATGAGGCTGAACTGCCTGGCGTTGTGACGGTGCAGGTTCTGGTTGGGGAGCATCGTGCACCGCGCAATCGGGGCGGGGCGTATCGGATCACAGTGCAGGACGCGCTGACCTCGTTTCAGCTTGTGTTTTTCCATGCGCGTGGCGAGTACTTGAAGAAAATTCTTCCTGAAGGCGCGCGGCGCGTGGTTTCTGGGAAGGTGGAGGTCTTTGACAACATCGCGCAGATGGTGCACCCGGAGTATGTGGTGGCGCCGGATGAGGCGGAGGAAATCCCAGCGTTTGAACCGGTCTACCCGCTGACCCACGGCGTGACGCAGAAGACCATGGTGAAGGCGGTGCGCTCTGCGCTGGACCGTGCGCCAGAGATGGCGGAGTGGATCGACCCGTCGCAGAAAGATAAGGCGAAGTGGCCTCATTGGCGGGAGGCGATGGAACTGGTTCACCGGCCGGAGGCGATTGAGCAGGTGTCGCCCAATCACCCCGCGCGGGAACGGTTGGCATACGATGAGTTTCTGGCGCATCAATTGACACTGGCGTTGGCGCGCAGTCAGCTGCAACGAGCCAAGGGGGTGATTTCTGATCAGACCGGCCTGTTGCAGGCCAAAGTGCGTGCGGCATTGCCGTACAGCCCGACAGGCGCGCAGGAGCGGGCGGTCGAGGCCATTGCGCGGGACATGGCAACAGACCAGCGGATGAACCGTCTGCTGCAAGGGGACGTGGGAGCGGGCAAAACGCTGGTGGCGTTTATGGCGCTCTTAGTGGCAGTGGAGGCCGGCGGGCAGGGCGTGATGATGGCCCCAACCGAGATTTTGGCGCGGCAACATATGGCGGGGCTTCAGCCTCTGGCAGAAAGCGCTGGGGTTGTGGTTGAGGTGCTGACCGGGCGTGATAAAGGCAAGGAGCGTCGGGCCAAGCTTGAGGCGTTGGCACGGGGCGACATTCACATTCTGGTGGGTACACATGCGGTGTTTCAAGAGGATGTGCATTTTGCGGACCTTCGGCTCGCGATCATCGACGAGCAGCATCGGTTTGGTGTGCGACAGCGGTTAGAGCTGGGCAAGAAAGGTGAGGGCGCGGATGTGCTGGTGATGACAGCGACGCCGATCCCACGCTCGCTGGCTTTGGCGCAATATGGCGACATGGATGTCTCGGTGCTGGACGAAAAGCCGCCCGGGCGGCAGCCGATTGCCACAGCGCTGGTGTCCACGGAACGGCTGGACGAGGTGGTGGAGAAGCTGCGCAAAGCCGTGGCCGATGGCAAACAGGCCTATTGGGTCTGTCCGCTGGTCGAAGAAAGCGAACGGGTGGATTACACGGCAGCGGATGCGCGGTTTAAGGCGCTGCGCAGCGCGCTTGGCGAGGGCGTTTGCGGGCTTGTGCATGGGCAGATGCCACCAGAGGAAAAAGACGCGGCCATGGCGGCGTTTCAGGCCGGTGACACGCAGGTTCTGGTGGCCACCACCGTCATCGAGGTTGGCGTGGATGTGCCCAATGCGACCATCATGGTGATTGAGCGGGCGGAGGCCTTTGGGTTGGCGCAGCTGCACCAGTTGCGGGGGCGTGTTGGTCGTGGCTCACAGGCGTCGACCTGTTTGCTCATGTACCAGGCGCCTCTGACAGAGGGTGGGGAGAAGCGGCTCAAAACCCTGCGTGAGAGCGAAGACGGCTTTGTGATTGCGGAGACTGATCTTGCGATGCGCGGGGCGGGTGATTTGATTGGCACGGCGCAGTCGGGTTTACCGCGGTTCCGGATTGCAGATGTGGAAACGCAAGCGAGCTTAATGGCGGTGGCACAGAGCGATGCCCGCAAACTGCTGCATGACGATCCCACGCTGGAAAGTGAGCGCGGACAAGCGGCACGTGTTCTTTTGTGGCTAATGGAGCAGGATCGGGCGATCCGTTTGATTTCAGTGGGTTAGCCTCTCGCTGGGATTTGAATTCCCTTAATGTTCTCAAATGTTCTCAAAAAGTTCTTTACTCGACTCGCATGGTGTGAGAACAAAGTGGCAACAAAACATTCGGGAAGGAGAGACCAAATGATGCAGCAAATCAAATCCGTTGTTCGCAACTCTGGCGATACGTTGTTGCAGGACGCCATTGGCGGCTTGGTCTTGGTCTTTATGCTGGTGCTTGCGCTGCATGTTCCCGGTTTTGTGTGAACTTGATGTGGTTTTTGTATTTGTACCAGTGTGACGTGGTGAGTCTGATCTAATTCTGCCTGCGAAATTCGTGCCGGTCCGTCCGCGCATCTGTCCCCATTTGATGCGTCTCGACTGACACTGCCTGTTCATAGTCTTCTTGGGGGTCTGCCTCCCCCCAAGTCGGATGGCCCGGGTCCCACACGATACCGCTTGCGCTTGCCGCCGCCTTCCTTTGGGAAGTGCGGCGGTTTTTTTGTGTGGGTGTCATGAGATCAGCCGCGCAGTCTGGCGCGATTTTAGCTGACTTGATTTTGGGATCGGCTTAGGCGCAGTTGGCTTGCTCAGCCACCTCAAAAGCCTCTGCAGTGGCATCCAAAGCCAACATGATAGAGGCATGGCGGTTTTTGTAATCCCGCGCTGGACGTAAAACTTCGAGACCGTCAAATGGCGCCGGCGGGGTGGGGCCGTCTTCCTTCAGCATGGTTTTCAACGCATTGCGCGCGGCTTCGATGCCGTCGCGATTTTGACCAATCACATGAGCCCCAACGACTGAGGCTGCGGCTTGCCCCAAAGCGCAGGCCTTTACGTCCTGTCCAAAGTTGGCGATGCGGCCATTTTCGATTTTGATGTCGACCGTGACAGTGCTGCCGCAGAGTGGGGAGCGTTTTTTGACGCTGGCATCTGGGTTCTCGAGCCGGTCCGTGTTCGGGATCGCAGCCGCCAGTTGCAGGATCTGGCCAGAGTAGAGCTTGATCAGGTCGGTTTCGCCGGACATCGCGGTTTCCTTTTTTACGCCTTTCCTAGATAGAGAGGAAAATTGCGGATGCAAAGGGGACGATGGTATGGGATTTGACCCAAAGGCGCTGAAGTACAATGAAGCTGGACTGGTCCCGGCGATTGCGCAGGACAGTGAGAGCGGCGAAGTGCTGATGATGGCGTGGATGAACGCCGAAGCCGTGGCGAAGACGTTGGAGACCCAAAAGGTCACCTATTGGAGCCGCTCGCGTCAGGCGTTTTGGATCAAAGGTGAGACCTCTGGCCATGTGCAAAAACTGGTCGATTTTCGCTATGACTGCGATCAGGACTGTATTCTGGTGTTGGTTGAACAGACCGGCGCGGCTTGCCACACCAATCGACGTACGTGTTTTTATACAGCGGTGCGGGACGGTGAGACCGTCGAGCTGATGAAGCCGATGGAGGGTTAAAGGCCAGCCATGGCGCGGATGTCAGCGGGCGACGCCCCATCTGCGCGGTACTTTGAAATGGCGCGGGCGTCGTCTCGTTTGGCGAGGCGCTTGCCCGTATCGTCACGGATCAATTTGTGGTGATGATAGTGCGGCGTGCGCAGTCCGAGCAATTTTTGCAACACCACATGGATGGAGGTGGCGCCAAACAGGTCGGCACCTCGTACGACATCGGTGACTCCTGTTGCGGCGTCATCTACCACCACAGATAGATGATAGGATGCGGCCATGTTGGGGCGGGCCAATACGACGTCGCCAATGGTTGAGACCATTGTCTCGACATCTAAAGCATGTTTGCCGTGTTGGTCGGGGCCGCCTTCCTCAAAAGATGCTGGCATTGCGTGTTCACAGGCAGCGCGCATGTTGAGGCGGATGCATTTGGCCTTCGAGAGGGCGTGCCTCGCATTGCAGCAGGTGCCCGGGTAGATACGCCCGTCAGGGCCAAACTCTGGCACACCTTCTTGCGGGGCGTTAGCAGCCGTTTCGATGTCACGGCGGGTACAGGTGCAGGCGTATGTAAGGCCCAACTTTGAAAGCTTCTGCAGCACCTTGTCGTAGTCTGCGAAGTGGTCGGATTGACGGCGGACGGGCGTCTCCCATGTGAGACCTAGCCATGCTAGGTCATCATAGATTTGCTCTTCCCATTGGGCGCGTGCACGAGATTTGTCGAGGTCGTCAATTCGCAAAAGGAAAGTACCACCCGCAGCAGTCGCCATGTCATGCGCCAGCATCGCCGAATAGGCATGGCCCAAATGCAGCGGACCGGTTGGAGAAGGGGCAAATCGGGTGATAAAGGTCACGGTTTCAGTCGCTTATCGAGAGTTCTTCACAAAAAGAGCGGGTCCGTTTGGCCCGCTCCATGGTAGAATATGTGATGTTGCGTGAGCCGTCTAGTCAGGCCTGTACATCGAGCCAGGCCTGCCAATCCGCTTTGGCGCGGTCAGTGTAAGCTTTGTAGCGGTCTTTGCGACCGCGACGGCCGCCTTTGAGTCCTTCCACAGGTTGGAACAGACCAAAGTTAACGTTCATCGGTTGAAAGGTTTTGGCCTCTGCGCCGCCAGTGATGTGGTGCACAAGCGCGCCCATGGCTGTGTTCACAGGCGCAGTGTCTTGCGCTTCTCCAAGAATTTCTGCGGCGGCCAGACGGCCAGCGAGCAGTCCCATGGCGGCGCTTTCGACGTAACCTTCCACACCCGTGACCTGGCCGGCAAAGCGGATATTGGGGCGGGATTTCAGGCGCATCTGGTCGTCCAACAGAGTTGGTGAGTTGATGAACGTGTTGCGGTGGATGCCGCCTAAGCGTGCAAAGGAAGCGTTTTCCAGACCTGGGATCATCTTGAGGACCTCGGTCTGTGCACCGTATTTCATCTTGGTTTGGAAACCGACGATGTTCAACAGTGTGCCCAAAGCATTGTCGCGGCGCAGCTGTACCACGGCATATGGCTTGTCGTCCGGCTTGTGCGCATTGGTCAGCCCCACGGGCTTCATCGGGCCAAACCGCAAAGTTTCGCGTCCGCGCTCAGCCATAACTTCGATGGGCAGACACCCGTCAAAATAACCGGCGGTTTCACCTTCGTGGAACTCGGTTTTGTCTGCTGCTAGAAGCGCGTCGATGAAGGCTTCGTATTGGTCTTTGGTCATCGGGCAGTTGAGGTAGGCTTTTTGCTCTTCCTCGGTCTCACCCTTGTCATAACGGGATTGCAACCAGGCCACGTCCATGTCGATGCTCTCGGCATAAATGATTGGCGCAATGGCATCAAAGAAGGCCAATCGGTCGGCGCCGGTTTCGGCTTGGATTGCTGCGCCAAGCGTGGAGGAAGTCAGCGGTCCGGTGGCGACAATCCAATGACCGTCTGATGGCAGTTCGGAAATTTCGCCGTATTCGATTGAAACATTGGGGTGGTCGTTCAGAGCAGCGGTCACGGATTCTGCAAACGGATCGCGGTCCACTGCGAGAGCGCCACCAGCGGGAAGACGGTGTTTGTCTGCGATGGCCATGATCAATCCGTTGGCGGCGCGCATTTCCCAATGCAACAGACCTACGGCGTTTTGCTCATCATCATCGGAACGGAAAGAGTTGGAACAAACCATCTCTGCCAGATGCCCGGTGCGATGTGCAAAGGTTTCGACCTTGGGCCGCATCTCGTGGATCACCACGTTTACGCCCATGTTTGCGGCCTGCCATGCGGCCTCCGCGCCGGCCATGCCGCCGCCCACGATATGCAATGTTTCTGTCATGAAGGCGGACATAGGGCAGGCATCGGCGTTTGGGAAGGGCTAAGAGCGAAAAGAGGCGCGCGCCCCATAGGTCAGAAGTAAGCAGTACAAAGTGACCTATGAGGCGACATGCAACCCGCGGTTCGGTAACGAGCCGAGCCGCTTAGCGAACTGGTGCCACACAAGCGTGTGGTTTCGGTTGGGTTTGTTGTGCCCAAGTTGAAAAGGATTCGACACAGGTTTGTTGGAAAAACACCGTTATGGGAATGGAAACCGGCTATTGATCCCACTTGGGCGTTTGTTTGTTGAGAAAAGCCTCAATTCCGGCTTCGGTTTGGGCATACAGCATATTTTCAACCATGACGGTGCCAGCATGGGCGTAGGCTTGATCCAGTGGCATCTGCAGTTGTTCATAGAAGGTTTGCTTACCAATTTTCACCGCTGCTGAGAGCTTTTGCGCGATAGTTTCCGCAAGTTGCGTGGTTTCGGCTTGCAAGTTCTCCTCTGGCACCACGCGGTTGATTAGGCCAAGGTTTTCGGCGCGGTTGGCGTTGATGAATTCTCCGGTGGACAGCATCTCAAACGCCTGTTTGCGTGGAATGTTGCGGGTTAAAGCCACCATTGGGGTGGAACAAAACAGGCCGATATTCACACCGTTTACGCCAAAGCGGGTGCCCTCGGCAGCCACGGCAAGGTCGCAGGTGGCGACCAACTGGCAGCCGGCCGCAGTGGCGATACCGTGGACTTGGGCGATCACGGGTTGGGGCAGCTTTTGAATGGTCTGCATCATGGAGGCGCAGCGATTAAACAAATCGGCAAAGTAGGCACGCCCTCCGTCGTCAGATTGGCGACCAGCGGTCATTTGTTTGAGATCGTGTCCGGCGCAGAAGGCCTTGCCGCTGCCTGAAAGCGTGATGGCGCGGATGGAGCTGTCGTCCTTGAGCGCATCAAATTCGTTCTGCAGGGCGGCAAGCATCTCGTCTGAGAGGGCATTTAGCCGCGCAGGCGCGTTCATGGTGAGATGTGCCACCGCATTTGTGTCGCGACGTTCCAAAAGTGTCATCTTGCTCTCCTCCCAAGTTGGCGCGAGGGTAGCGCGGGGAACGACGGAGGAAAAGCATGCAAGCCGTGATGACTGCAGAAGAAATGGGCGCGTGGCTGGAGCAGGTGTTCCCGCAAGTCAAAGATGATTTTGTCGTGGAGCACATCGATGGGGTCAACACGGTGATGCGGATGATGGTGCAGGAGCGCCATTTGCGTCCAGGCGGCACAGTGTCCGGCCCGTCGATGTTTGCGCTGGCGGATGTGTCGGCCTACGTGGCGACCATGGCGTGTATTGGCAAAGAAGCGTTGACCGTCACCACCAATTGCTCCCTGGACTTCATGCGCAAGCCGGAATCGGGCAAGGACCTGATTTCCAAAACGCAGCTGCTGAAATTGGGGCGTACGTTGTCAGTCTCAAACGTGCTGATCTACTCTGAAGGGTCTGAGGCGCCAGTGGCGCGGGCCAATATGACTTACGCGATTCCGCCGCAAAAAAGCTGATTCCAAAGCAAAAAAAAGGGGTCGGGACAAACCCGACCCAGTGGAAGAGGCATCTGACGGGGATCAGAACTGCCACATCTTTTTGCGCGCCTCGGTACGGGCGTCATGCAAGGTCAATCCAACATCTTTCAGCTGCGTTTCGCTGAGCCGTGAGAGCGCGCGGCGTGTGCGTGTGCGCTTTTCCCACTCGGTGACCACCGTCGCAAACGACAGAGCCGCGCGTGCGGCAACCGGAAGTTGTGCATTTGCATTATGGTTTGTCAGGATTTGCAGGTTTGTTGTGGTCATTGTCATGGTCATCTCCAATATTGTATTGATACAATCCTCAAGTTTGTTACAAGTGTGGTGTACGCACGCTGCGATACAATTGCGAGGAAAACATTGTGATTGATACAATATGGCCGCCAAATTTCGATGGATGTACCGATCCCAAGTATATTGTATTGATACAATCTCTTCGAGGTGCCGTGCGAAGTGGTCAGCTACCAGTGGGAGAGAAACTGCCACCTGTGCGGGAGTTGGCTTGGCAGATGGGTATTACTCCAGGTACCGTGGCGCGGGCATACAAACTGGCCGTCGAGGAAGGGCTGTTAGAGACAACGGTCGGGCGCGGCACGTTTGTAGCCGACAGTCGCCCAGAGACTGTGTTGCCTCCGGAACCTCTGATCTCTGTGTCGCAAACGGGAGATTTGGACTTGCGTGCTGTTCGCGTGCCGGACGTTGGTCAGGATCGGGTCATTCGCAATGTAATGACAAGAGTGGCCTCAGAGAGCGGCACCTCTTATTTGGCCTGCGCTTCGTCTGCCACGGACCTGCTTGCGCGGCAGGCGGTGGTGAACTGGATTGGGCCGGACGTTGCCGGGCGGATTGCGGCGGATGATGTGGTTTTGACTTTGGGGGCCCAGAATGCGTGTGTGACGGCGCTGCAATGCTGTTTGCATGGAGCGCATCCAGTCATTTTGACCGAAGCGGTGACGTTTCCCGGTGTGCGCCATGCTGGGCGGTTGTTGCGGGCTGAGGTGATTGGTGTTGAGATGGATGAACACGGCATGCGGCCCGAAAAGCTTGAGGAGGCTCTGCGACGGCACGGTGGGCAGGTGTTGGTGACGTCGGCCCAGGCCCACAGTCCTACGGCCATTCACGTCCCGTTAGAAAGACGTCAGGAAATTGCGGCGCTGGCACGGCGATATAATCTTCAGATAATTGAGGATGACTGCCATGCTTTGGGGCCGGCGGACACGCCATCTTATCGCGCGTTATGCCCAGATCGTGCGTGGTATATTGGGTCGTTGACCAAGTCGGTGTCGGCTGCCTTGCGTTTTGGCTATTTGGTGGCACCGGATGGGAACGCGCAAACCGCGCGGCATGTGGCGCAGTCGATGTTTTATGGGTTGCCACAGCCCATGCTCGACATGTGTGCAGAGCTTATCCAAAGCGGACAAGCCCAGAAAGTCCGAGACTCGATTGTCCAGTTTACCCAAAGGCGGGTTCAATTGGCTGTGAATGTGTTGGGCAGTTGGGATATCCGTTGGCGGCCCTTTGTGCCGTTTATTTGGCTCAAACTTCCCCAGGGGTGGCGCGGATCAACATTTGTGCGAGTTTGCGACGCGGAAGGCATTCGTATTAAATCCGCGGATGAATATGTATTGGCTGATGGACAGGCGCCCAATGCGGTGCGCATTGCACTGGCACCGGACGTGCCGGAAGCGGAATTACGTCTGGCGTTGGAAACCATGTCAGAATTGCTGGCAAAACCATTGCAGCATGCCCCGGTTTAGTGGGGTAATATGATACCTAATTTGTAACATGCTGAAAAGGCTCGCTTATTTTGAGATTTGTGCGCTTGACGTGGCGCGGCGGTGCTTTATAAACCGGCCATCGTATTTTGATGCGTCGGGCAACCGATGTATCTGTCAACCAATCGTGGAAGACCTAACATGAAAACCTTCTCTGCTACTCCGGCAGACATCGAGAAGAAATGGATCATCATCGACGCCGAAGGCGTGGTGCTGGGCCGTCTCGCGTCGATCATCGCCATGCGCCTGCGCGGCAAGCACAAGGCGTCCTTTACTCCGAACATGGACATGGGTGACAACGTCATCGTGATCAACGCGGATAAAATCCAACTGACCGGCAAAAAGCGCGCGGACAAAACCTACTACTGGCACACTGGCCACCCGGGCGGCATCAAATCCCGCACCGCAGGTCAGATCCTGGAAGGTGAGCACCCAGAGCGCATTGTGACCAAAGCGGTTCAGCGTATGCTGCCAGGCAACCGCCTGTCCCGCAAGGTCATGACCAACCTGCGCGTATATGCTGGTGCTGAGCACCCGCATGAAGCACAGGCCCCAGAAGTGCTGGACGTGAAGTCCATGAACAGCAAAAACACCCGGAGCTAATCAATGGCTGATCAAATCAACTCGCTTGAAGAGCTGAACGCCGTTGCCGGTGAAGAAGCTGTTGTAGAAGTTGCGGCACCGCGTGAGCCGGTACGTGACGAGCTGGGTCGTTCTTATGCGACTGGTAAACGTAAAGACGCTGTTGCCCGCGTTTGGATCAAGCCGGGTTCCGGCAAGGTCATCGTGAACGGCAAAGACCAAGACGTGTATTTTGCGCGTCCGGTTCTGCAGCTGATCCTGCGTCAGCCGATGCAGGTTGCCGGCGTTGAAGGTGAATTCGACGTTTATGCCACCGTCAAAGGCGGCGGTCTGACCGGTCAAGCTGGTGCGGTTAAGCACGGGATTTCCAAAGCTCTGCAGCTTTATGAACCCTCCCTGCGTGGCGCCCTGAAAGCTGCTGGCTTCCTGACCCGCGACAGCCGTGTTGTGGAACGTAAGAAATACGGTAAGCGCAAAGCGCGTCGTTCGTTCCAGTTCTCCAAGCGTTAATCGCTGGACAACAAGACTTTTGGGAGAGGCCGCTCTTTTGGAGCGGCCTTTTTCTTTGCGCTGAAGCGACGCAAATTTCCGATATTGACGAATTTTCAGACTGCTCAGATGTCGGAGTTTTAGTTACAACGCCATCAGCCAAGACGCTGATCTGAAAGGAAAGACTGTGAGCAACGCACTTTGGACTTACCCCTGGGATATCGCTGATATTGGACAGGAGGCGGTGTCGTCAGAGTTGCGAGAACTGGGTTTTGACATGATCAGCCTGGCGACGGTGTACCACGCGGGGCGGTTTTTGCAGGTGCGTAGCCCCAAGCGACGGGCGTATTTCCCCGAAGACGGCACGCTCTATTTTCGACCAGACGCAGCGATCTGGCAAGGAGAGGCAGTGCAGCCTTTGGTATCCTCTTTGGCACAAGAGCAGGACGTGTTGCGGGGCGTGATTGAAGCTCGGGACGCAGGCGGATTGGATGTGTCGTGTTGGACAGTGTGCCTACATAACTCGGCCCTTGGCTTTGCCAATCCAGACCTGGTTACGCGCAATGCGTTTTGCGACGCAAATTCGTATAACCTGTGTCCAGCTAACCCAAAGGCGCAAGCCTATGTGAGCAATCTGGTGCGGGATATTGCCCAGAATTATCAGCCGAACCGGATTGAGTTGGAGAGCCCAAATTTCCTTGGCTTTGCGCATGAGTACCACCACGAGAAAGACATGGTGGGCTTGCCGCCCGAAGGCGACTTCCTGATGGCGCTGTGTTTTTGCGAGCATTGTCAGTTGGCGGGGCAGGCCGCTGGACTGGATGTCGGGGCTATTGAGACGCGGGTGAAAGGTTTGATCGATCACATGTGTGAAGGGGACACCCCGACAAGAGTTTGTGCCGATTTCCCTGAGCGCGGTTTAGATGCGTTTGATTTGGATCCGGAACTGAGAGCTTACCTTGATTTGCGGTTCGATCATGTAAATGCGGTTCTTGAGCGGGCCAAAGAAGCTTGTGTCGCGGCAACTGAGTTGATGTTGGTTGACGGGCAAACTGGGTGGATTGGAGGCTGTGACCACATCGCCGCAGCTGAACTGGGCCTAAAAGTGATGTTGTGTGCGTATGACATGGGGCCGGAGGCGGCGCAGGATCTGGCACATTATGCACAAGGTTTGCCTAAAGAGGCCGGTGGGCAGGTTGGCTTAAGGTTGGGTTTTCCGGAGTTTGCGGGACGCGAGGCTTTGGCGGAACGGATAAACTTGCTGCGTTCCCATGGAGTCACCGGGGTGAATCTCTATAACTATGGATTGGTGCCCAAAGCACGGTTGGACTGGGTGCGTGGCTGCCTGTAAGCGCCCTCTTTTGAACCTTGTAAGGTCTTCGTTCTTTCATCGAAAAGGTGAATAATCTGTCACGTCTTCTCGTTCTAGTGTCGATTTTCAATTAACGATTGATTAACTATTATCCGTAACACTTTATGAATTGTTAACGGGTTTCTTGGTTTTGGAGGGGCGTATGGCGTGGCCGTCTGCCCGATTGGTGCGTTTGTTGGCTGTGTTGGCGATTATGCCAACAGCGGTGTGGGCCGGATTTGTGCTCACCCATGCCAAGATCAAACCATCAATTGCTCACGGACCGCTGATCGCAGCGCACGGTGATGTTGCCTGCGTGGCGTGCCATATGAGAACCCCGGGAACAGTGCGCCAACAGGTGCAGGCACAGGTGCGTTATGTGCTGGGCATGCGGCAAACTCCGGTTGATTTTGGGTATGCTGAAGTTGGCTCAGAACAGTGTCTTGCCTGCCATGCGCGCCCCAACGAGCGCCACCCGATCTATCGTTTCAGAGAACCGCGTTTTGCCAAAGCGGTTGAGCAGGTCGATGCGCGCAGCTGTTTGGGGTGTCACTCTGAACACGTTCCGCAAATTGTGACAGTGGAGCCAACCCTGTGTCGGGCTTGCCATGAAGATTTGAAGGTCAAAAATGATCCGATAGACACGCCCCATGAACGCCTTGTTTCGCTAAAAAAGTGGGACAGTTGCCTGGGATGTCATGACTTTCATGGAAATCATCCGGTGAGTTCTCCGACCAGGATGGCTGAAGCTCTGCCGGCGTTGAAAATCTGGAGCTATTTTCAGGGGGGCGACGATCCGTATGGCAGCCCAAAGTTCTACGAAGGGAAGGTGCAATGACATTATCGCGCATTTTTCTAACAGGTGTTTTGGGATGCCTGGCGGTCTATTTGTTTGTGTCCGCGCCTGCGCCTCTTCCAGATGGCGATGGTGAAATTGCGGGGTGCCGTCACCCAGTAAATGCGGTGTTTGACGGGGTGAATGCGATCAATGAAGTCGCACGCACGATGTACACCAAACGCATTGTTGGGGGGGGGATGGCAGCAGGTCTCAAGTATGGCGAAGATTGGCAGGAACCGGGTGTGGAACAAGGTCCGTTGCCTGCGCTGTTCCTGCGGGCCACTGCGGCACATATGGAAACACTGCCACCACAATTGGGACTCTATTTGGGATCGGACGCGCCGATCAACAAATCCAATTTGTTTGGGGTGGGGCAGGTGTCCGCGTTTGAGACAATTAAAGCAACACGCGCAGCTGTTTATTCAGACGATACACAAAGTGGGTTTCTGGCTATGTATCCGGATGTGGCGGGAGTTGCCCCTTGTGTAACTTGCCATAATGAACATCCAGACAGTCCAAAAAAGGATTGGAAGCTTAACGATGTGATGGGCGCGACGACATGGACTTATCCGCGTGCTGAAGTCACGGCAGATGAGTTTATGGGTGTGCTAGATGCGATGTATGCCTCTGTCGCGCATACCTATGAAGCTTATCTGAAAAAGACGGCGCGGTTTGAGGTGCCGGTTGAGATATCGGAGGGTTGGCCTTCGGCGGAGCAACGAGTTTTGCCAAGCGCCGAGGTGTTTTTGGCGGAGGTAAAAGTTCAAGCCGCGCCGGTGGTTCTGCAGGCGATGATGCGAGAGCGCCGTAGCCCTCGAGGAGAGGGGCAAGACACGTTGGCGGCGCAAGCAGATGAGGAAAGCAAACCATGCGGGTTCTAATCTCGACCTGGCAGAGAGCGCCTTACGTTTTGATAATATTGCTTGCAGTGGGGCTCGGGATGGCACTGCTAACATCTGATCTGAAGTCTGTTTTGCCAGAGCCACTTACGGGATTTGTGCAGCAGGTGGTAACTGGGGCGCTGTTGTTGAGTCTGCTGAGTTACCAGTGGGTTCTGTTTTTTAAGCGTGTGACCAAGGATAATCGAAATGCCCGACAGGTGGTGGTGCGTCACCGTTGGGTGGGCACTGCGGCGACGTTGCTTTTTGCGCTGCATGCGGTGCGGTTCGGTCATGTCTGGATGAGCACCTTGAGCGCGGTGGTGTTTCTCGTGGCCCTCACTGGTGTGCTGAACCGTGAGGTGCTGCGGTATCGCAGTCATACAATCTATCTTGTCTGGCTGTTGGCCCACATTGGGTTGTCGGCGGCGTTGGTACCGCTGGTAGCCGTGCATATCTGGGTGGCTCTGGCTTATCAATAAGGCCGCGCGTTATTGCGAAACCGCGTTGTAGGCGGACCACACGTTGTCCAACAGAGATTCGTCTGCGCCAGCCGCTTCAGCTGCCTGAAGCAGGCTTTGCGCTGCCTCTAGGTCACGGGGCATGTGAATGCCGGTGATCAGCTCGCCTGCCAGCATAGCTCCGGCGTCCCCAAATCCCCCTTCAAACGCCAACATGACCAATCCGGCTCCTGAGTTTGGGTTTTGCGGAATGCCGAGGCCTCGGATCATGCGGATACCACTATAGGCCAAGGCCACTGGATAACCCTTCTGTGCAGCGCGTAAATAGAAGTAGGAAATCTGTTCGTCATCGCCTGTGTAATAGGCGCAAGTGTCTGATGCCACGAGCCAGGCGAGAGCAGACAAGGCGGCCGGATCACCTGCTTGCTCGGGGTCGGCGGCTGTGAGCAAACGTGTAAAGGCAGCTTCATCCCCAGCGCAGGCGAGATCGCTTTCTGCGGTGTACATTGCGCGGGTTTCGGCGAACTCTGATAGTGGGCGCACATCTTGTGCCACCGCTCCGGTGGAAATTCCCGTTAGAAGTGGCAATAGAAGCAGCTTTTTCACGATGTGTCCTCGGATCATTGGTCTGGTTCGATCAACCCAAGCCCGCGTAGGTACACACCGATGCCACTTTCCAGCAGGTCTTCGGGGGCAAACGGGCTTTGGGTTCCGGGGGAGTTCCGCGCGTAGAGCTCGACAACGCCATGGCTCATCGCCCAGATGTGGGCGGAGAACATACTGGCAGGAGGGCGTTTCTCTGGTGGAATGTGCTTTGAGAGCTCAGCGGCTGCGTGCTCCATCACGCCTCGGGCGCGAGTGGCAACGGCGGCGAGCTCTGGTGTGCGGTTTACTGAAATGCCGCTTTCAAACATCGCAATGTAGTGGCCGGGGTATTTGCGGGCAAAGGCAAGGTAAGCGCGGCCCGTGGCTTCAAAGGAGGCCAGGGCGGACGGTTGGCCTTTGTCAAAAGCGAACTGCATCAGATCGGCAAAGATTTCATAGCCTTGGCGGGCGGCTTCGGCGATCAGGTCTTCGCGGCCTTCAAAATGGCGATAGACGGCAGCTGGCGTCACGCCTGCGGTTTTTGCGGCCTCAGAGAGGGTAAAGCCGGTAGGGCCCTTGGCCTCGATCAGGCTCAAGGCGGCCTCAACCAAAGCCTGGCGCAGGTTGCCGTGATGATAGCCGCGTTTAGGCATTCCAGATGTCCGGTCCGCCACAGATTTTGCTGTCGATTGCGCCAATCGCGTCCACGTCTTTGCGGTCATAAGGCAGGGCGTGCAGTACGGTGCTAATGGCGTTCAGCCGGGCGCGGCGTTTGTCATCGGAGCGGATGACCGTCCAGGGAGCCGCGTCTGAATGGGTACGCCGCAAAGTTTCGCCAATGGCAGCTGTGTAAGCGTCCCAGCGTTTCAGGCCCTCGACGTCGATCCAGCTTAACTTCCACTGTTTTAGTGGGTCAATCTCGCGGCTCAGGAAACGGCGCAATTGTTCGGCGCGCCCAACATTGAGCCAGAATTTAAATAAGTAAATTCCGTCGTTTACGAGGGTTTCTTCGAGGTTGGGAGCTTGGTGAAAGAAACGCTCGCGCTCGTAGTGCTCGCAAAAACTAAAGACCTTCTCAACGACACCGCGATTGTACCAGCTGCGGTCAAAGAGCACCAATTCGCCGCCTGACGGCAAGTGGTCAAAATAGCGTTGAAAATACCATTGAGTGCGCTCAGCATCCGTAGGCTTGGAGAGGGCCACAGTGCGAGCTCCACGTGGGTTTAAGTTCTCGCGGAAGCGCTTGATGGTGCCGCCCTTGCCTGCGGCATCACGGCCTTCAAAAACGCACGCGATGCGGGCGCCGCTTTCCTTGGCCCAGTGCTGCATTTTCACAAGTTCGATCTGCAAGGCTTCGAGCTCTGCTTCGTAGGTTTTCCTGCTTAAGCGGTCTTTGTGCGGATATGTGTCGGAGAGGATGTCTTTCTTGCCGGCTTGCTCAATGGCGGCACGCACCTCGGCCGGGGCCTCGTTCTCAAAGTAAGCGCTGATCGCGCCGTCAAAGGGCAAGTCCATGAAAGCTCTCCGTTTTCCCCAATATGGGGTGTCATGCACGTCAGTGCAATCGGGATGGCAGCGCCCCAAGTTTAAGCGCGAAGGTCAGTGATTTCATGGCCGATACGGGACATGTCAAACGGCGTGGTTTGATAGATCTCGGACACCCAGTTGCCGTAGAGCAAGTGTGCGTGGCTGCGCCAGCGGTTTTGCGGCGGATTGGAGGGGTTATCATCCGGGTAGTAGTTGGACGGCACATTGATGGTTGTACCCTCAGAAACGTCGCGATCGTATTCCTGTTTCAACGTGTCGCTGTCGTATTCGAAGTGATTGAAAATAAACAAGTCTCGCGTTCTAGGAGCCTCGATCAGGCAGGGACCGACGTCTTCAGAGTGCAGTAAAGTGCGCAGTTCCGGACGGGCATCAACCTCGTCTTGCCGGATTTCTGTCCAACGGCTCACGGGGATCACACAGTCATCTGAAAAGCCGCGCAAATACGGGGAGGAATGGGCCAGGTTTTGGTGGCGGAAGCAGCCAAAAGCCTTGTGGTCTATGATGTGTTTCTGCACGCCGTGGAAATAGTTGATCATCGCCATGCCACCCCAGCAGACGCCAAAGGTGGAGTGCACATGGGTGCGGGTCCACTCAAAAACCTCGCAAAGTTCTTCCCAATAAGTGACATCTTCAAACGGAAGATGCTCGATCGGTGCGCCTGTGATGATGAGGCCGTCAAACTTTTCGCCTGAGGCTTTAACATCCTGAAATGGACGATAAAATTCCGCCATGTGCTCGGCGGCAGTGTTGCGGGTTTTGTGCTCGGACATACGAATGAGCGACAATTCCAACTGCAACGGGGTGGCGCCGATCAGACGGGCAAATTGGTTTTCCGTCTGAATTTTCTTTGGCATCAAGTTGAGAAGCCCAATCCGCATCGGGCGGATGTCCTGACGGGAGGCCTGATCCGCGGCCATAACCATGACGCCTTCGTGCTTAAGCACGTCGAAGGCAGGCAGGTCGGCGGGAATCTTGATGGGCATGTCAGTCTCTTTGTCTGTTTGGTGTTTGAATAGGCGTGAGGGCCATAGTTAGGCGGGGACCGCGGGATGCTCAAGGGCTGCGGCGATCACGTCGACAAAATCTGCAGCTGTGGCGACCTGTGAGACGGCTTCTGCGGTCACGGTCACCCCCCAGCGGGCCATGGCCTCATAGCGTGGCTGTCGATGCGCCAAGGCTCGGCCATAGGTCCAGCGCACAAAGGTATCCGGGTCAACACTGCTCTCGTCTTTGCCAGTTTCATCCAGATAGGCATGCCAGCAGTCCAGCAGGAATTCCGGCTGATAATACATCGGCTTAGGCGACTTATCAAACCGACGTACCAGCTCTTCCGTGTGCGTATCCGAGCCTTTGATCCAGACCATCAATGTATTTTGTGACAGGGTGGTCATGATCGGATCTTTGGGATCGTTCGCATCCACTACTTCGCAGATCGAACCGCCAGTGTCACAGACAAAGTGGTCATAGCCATAGAGGTCATGGGCGCGGGAAATGAACGGCTCTGTGTCCATCAAAGAGGCCATTTCGGCGGTGCGATGTTGGCGTTGACGCAGCATGTATTCGGCGAAGGGCAGGCCGCCTTTTTCCGGGTTACCCGGCTTGCCTAGGTAGGTGGAGAGCGGGGCGAGATTGTTAAACGTGATGTTGGAGCCGATGTAGATACTGTCACTCATCAACAACTCGCGCAGAAACGGGACTTTCATGGCCTCGCGCTTGGCGTTGTCGGTGATGTGCTCGCCCATGTAACGGGTGCCAATGCGGTAGTCGACGGAGTAATGAAACCAATCGCCATTATCGCGCAAGGTGTTGGAAATATGCGTTTTTCCCAAGCCTGACATGCCAAAGAGCAGCACTCTTTTCTGCTCTGCGTCGCGCCAGTCTTGTGCAGATTTGTAGATCATGGCCCCATGCCCTTTTATCGGTGTTGCGCATTTTGGTACTGCGCCCGGCAGGGCGGGTCAAACGCAATCAGGAGGGGCGGCGTTAACGTATGGATTCCGTGTCGGTATAACGTCGGTATCGCGACTGTTTTGCGGAAGTGTGGTATGTTGACGTCAAGGTCAAGGTTAATCGGGCGGACGTTGCGCCCTGTAACGCCGTCAGCAAACGGTTAGCCTTTGCAGCCAGCTTTTGAGAGTTTGACGCCTGCGATGCTGTGATCCGCAAGCCAGTTCTTTTTGTCCCAGTCGCGGATGATGTCGCGGGTTTGGGCTGGCATGAGACCATATCTTGGCAGGATTTCCACCGCTTCGACAGCGGTCATTCGACAGCCATTGTCACGGATCAGTTGCAGCAGTGTGTCTGAGGCATCTTCCCCCGCCAAGGCAGGGAGGGCGGAGAAGAATAAAGTGGTGACAGCGGCAATCCGCGTGGAAAAGGTCATTTGGGGCACCCTCAATAAGCTAAACAATTGAGGTGGAGTTTCAGTTTGAATTGGTCGTTTGGTCAAGCGAAGCTTAGGGGGAGAAATTACCGCAGAGTGTCACAAGTGATGCGTGTTTGCGCAGGACTTTTGCCTTTTAGGGAAGCACGCCCCCTACACCCGAGGATATTTTTGATCAGAAGACACGGGCAAGGTTCGTAAGCACAAAAAAGGCGCGCCACAGAGCGCGCCTTATGAACTCTGTCGTGCAGTGGGCTACACCAACCGGCTGTTGTCTTTTGCCGCGCGTACAAAATCGCGGAACAGCGGGTGAGGGTCAAATGGCTTGGATTTTAGCTCCGGGTGGAACTGTACGCCGATGAACCACGGGTGATCTTCCCATTCCACAATTTCTGGCAGGCGGCCATCCGGGCTCATGCCGGAGAAACGCAGACCACAGGCTTCGAGCTGCTCACGGTATTTGATGTCCACCTCATAGCGGTGACGGTGGCGCTCTTCGATGGCGTTGGCGCCATAGGCAGCAGCCACTTTGGAGCCTTCGGTCAGAGCCGCGTCATAGGCGCCCAGGCGCATGGTGCCGCCTTTGGCATCGGTGGATTTACGAGTGACCTTGGCGTTGCCCTGCACCCATTCCTTGAGGTGGTACACAACCGGCTCAAAGCGGGTTTCGCCAGCTTCGTGGTCAAACTCTTCAGAGCCCGCGTCAGAAATGCCTGCTTTGTTACGGGCGGCTTCAATCACAGCCATTTGCATGCCGAGGCAGATGCCGAGGTAGGGCACTTTGTGCTCACGGGCAAACTGCGCTGCTTTGATTTTACCTTCGGTGCCGCGCTCACCAAATCCACCTGGGACCAGAATGGCGTCGTAGCCTTCCAAGAAAGGCGCCGCGTCGTCTTTGTCAAAGAGTTCCGCGTCAACCCAGCTCACGTTGACCTTCACCCGGTTGGCCATGCCGCCGTGGGTGAGCGCCTCTTTGATGGATTTATACGCATCTTCGAGTTGGGTGTATTTGCCGACGATGGCGACGTTGATCTTGCCGTCGGTGTTGTGAATGCGGTCGTTCACGTCTTCCCAAACGCGCAGATCTGGGCGTGGGGCTGGGGCGATGCCAAAGGCGTCGAGCACAGCTTGGTCGAGACCTTCGCGGTGATAGGCCAGCGGCGCTTCGTAGATCGACTTCAGGTCGTAGGCAGCCACAACGTGTTCTTTGCGCACGTTACAGAACAGCGCGATCTTTTGGCGCTCTTTCTCTGGGATTGGCTGCTCGGAGCGGCAGACCAGGATGTCAGGCGCGATACCGATGGATTGCAGCTCTTTTACGGAGTGCTGGGTGGGTTTGGTTTTGAGTTCACCGGAGGCGGCCAGATATGGCAGCAGGGTGAGGTGCATGAAGATCACATCGCCACGAGGCTTGTCATGGGAGAACTGTCGGATGGCTTCAAAAAATGGAAGGCCTTCGATGTCGCCCACGGTGCCGCCAATTTCACACAGCATAAAATCAACTTCGTCGTCACCGACGTGCAGGAAGTCTTTGATCTCATTGGTGACGTGCGGGACCACCTGAATGGTTTTGCCGAGGTAGTCGCCGCGCCGCTCTTTTTCCAGCACGTTTGAGTAGATGCGGCCGGAAGACACCGAGTCGGTCATGCGGGCCGGCACGCCGGTGAAGCGCTCGTAGTGGCCCAGATCGAGGTCGGTTTCGGCACCGTCGTCAGTCACAAACACTTCGCCGTGCTCAAACGGGGACATGGTGCCCGGATCCACGTTCAGATAGGGGTCCAATTTGCGCAGGCGCACGGTATAGCCCCGTGCTTGCAACAGCGCACCCAAGGCCGCAGACGCAAGGCCTTTGCCCAACGATGAAACAACCCCACCTGTAACGAAAATATAGCGTGCCATGTGCGTGGCATCCCCCGTGATTGTCGACCCATTGGTCGGACGTGTTGTCGATGTAGCAGCGCCCAAGTCAGTGCAGATTTCCCTGCAAAATTGACCCAGCATCACGGGACTTAAGTAATATAGGATTCGCAGACAAAAGGCAACCGGACCGCAAGATGCTGTTGCGGGTGGCGTATCGGCCTCAAGCTGTGGTGGATGCCCGAAAAGGGCAAAAAAGCAGGCGGCCCCGAGAGACCGCCAGAATTTGTTTACAGTGCGCGACGTTTAGTCGGCGCGTGGCACCAGTGGGGCATTGTCGCCCTCAGACGGTGGCAGAAGCGAGTCGCCGGCGCCTGGCAGAGCTGGTGCAGTTTCTTCCACAACAGGTGCGGAGGTGCCCAGGCGGTCAAATACCGAGCTGGAGGCAGAATCCCTCGCGGCGATCACGGTCAGGGAAATGGAGGTCACGATAAACGCGCCCGCCAAAATCCAGGTCACGCGGGTCAGTGCCGTGGCTGCTGCGCGGCCAGATACGGCGCCGCCGCCACCGCCCATGCCAAGGCCACCGCCTTCGGAACGTTGCACCAGTACGGCGCCAATCAGCGCCAAAGCTAGAAGAAGATGGATGATGAGGACAACGTTTGCCATTGGGACCTGTAAACTCAAGCGTTCGGATTGTTAGCCGGGTATGTAGGCAAGTTTGCGGCGGGGGGCAAGGTGGATTTGTGAAGTTGATCGCGCTGTGGTGCAGAAGTGGTTTTGAGGATGGACGCCGCTGGGGTGTTCTGGCAGGGTTTTGGCATGCCACATGATCATGACCACCCGCATTCTCACCTGCCATCGGACCCCGCGTTGCGGGTCAAGGCACTAGAAACATTGTTAACTGACAAGGGTTTGGTGAATCCCGCCGCGCTTGATGAAATCATTGATCTCTACCAAAATAAAATTGGCCCACAGAACGGCGCCAAAGTGGTGGCCAAGATGTGGCGTGATCCGGAGTTTCACAAACAGATGTTGGATGATCCGATGCCGGTGCTTCAGGAGATGGGGCTGTATGGGCGGCAAGGTGAACATATGGTGTTTGTTGAGAACACCGACGCGGTGCACAACATGGTCGTTTGTACCCTGTGCAGTTGTTACCCTTGGCCGTTGCTGGGGATTCCGCCGGGGTGGTACAAGTCGGACGCCTACCGCGCGCGCTCAGTGCGCGAGCCGCGTGCCGTGTTGGCAGAGTTCGGGGTGACTTTGCCGGAAGGCAAGAAGGTGCGCGTCTGGGACAGCACGGCAGAGGTGCGGTACTTGGTGGTGCCGCAGCGGCCTTTGGGGACGGAGGGTTTGTCTGAGGACGATCTGGCGGCGCTGGTGACGCGGGACAGTATGATTGGCACGGGCTTGGCACAGGAGCCGGGCGCATGAGCCGAATTCACGATATGGGCGGACGTCTGGGCGCGGGGCCTGTGGACCCGCAAGACGGCTATGAGTTTGGTGAGGCCAAAGACTGGCACAAGCGGGCGTTGGCGCTCAATGTGGCCTGCGGTTTTTTGGGTCAGTGGAATATTGATGCGTCGCGCCATGCGCGGGAATTGCTGGACCCGCAGGATTACATGTCCTTCAGCTATTATGAAAAGTGGATGGGCGGACTGGCGGATCTGATGGTGGATCGGGGTGTTGTGACTGTTAATGAACTGGCCAGCGGGCAGGCAGAGGGCGTGTCGCCAATTGCCGACAAGGCGGCGAAGCCGGAGTCGGTTGAGTCGGTTCTGACGCATGGCAGTCCTTACACGCGAGAGGGGGCGACGCCGAAGTTTGCGGTTGGCGCCAAGGTGAAAACCCGTCGGATCACGCGCAATGTGGCTGTGCGGGGCGGGCACACGCGTTTGCCAGCTTATGCGGCGGGGACAGTGGGCGTGGTTGTGTTGCGACACGGCGCGCATGTGTTTCCCGACAGCAATGCGCATTTCAACGGAGAGGCGGCTGAGTCGCTCTATGCAGTGCAGTTTTCCGCGCAGGAGTTGTGGGGGGCTGAGGCGGACCCGCGTGATGAGGTCGTGCTAGATCTCTGGGAGAGCTATCTGGAGGCAACAGAATGACCTGGTGTGGCGACAAACCGGAGCCAGCGTTTTCGGAACCGTGGCATGCTCAGGTGTTTGCGATGACCGTGGCATTAAATGAAGCGGGGCATTTTGTTTGGGCAGATTGGGCGGAGCGGTTTGGTGCAACGCTTAAGACGCACGGATTGGCTAAGGAGTTGGATGGCGGGGAAGATTACTTCAACGCGTGGCTTGAGACGCTGGAGGGGTTTCTGGCGGAGGCAGGGTTGGTTGAGGTTGGGGCTTTGAGCGACCTAAAAGATGGCTGGACTAGAGCATTTCTGAACACCCCACACGGACATCCCGTTCACTTGTCGGCCGGGGACAATCAGGCCTCCACGTCGTCCACATCCACCTGACCGGTCAGCATGCGGCGCACGATGGACCAGCCGAGGCCAATGCCCAGCACAATGGAGAGTGCGAGGATTGCCAGCCAGATGTTCACCGCGCCGTTGTCCAAGCTGAGCATATTGTAATCGTGCAAAACCCAAGCCACGGCGGCCAGCACAGCCAGCACCACACTCATGCCAAAGGCGCCAATCGAGCGCAGGGTGGCGCGTAGATAGATCACGTAGCCAATCAGCAGGAGCAGGCCGAGCAGCACGGTCAAAGGCAGCTCTTCGGCGTAGTTGACCCGCGCCCAGACAACATAATTGAACTCGGTTGGATTGTAGGTTGCTGCCAAAAGCAGGAAGGCGATCAGCCAGCGTAACAAGAGCCCCATCTCTGTCCCCTTAGATGTCTTGCCTGTGTTTTTTGCCAATCCTCGCGCAAAAAGGCGGGTTCTGTCCAGTCAATGACGCAGTTTGCGGTTTCGCAGGGCGCACAACATGGCTAAAAGGGCGCGGGTTTGAACTCTCTGCAAAGGACCGGATATGGCCAACGTTGTTGTTGTAGGCGCTCAGTGGGGCGATGAAGGAAAAGGTAAGATCGTTGATTGGCTCAGCGAACGTGCCGATGTCATCGCGCGATTCCAGGGCGGGCACAACGCGGGCCACACGCTGGTCATTGATAGCAAGGTGTATAAGTTGCACGCGCTGCCGTCTGGCGTGGTGCGTGGCGGGAAATTGTCGGTGATCGGTAACGGTGTGGTGCTGGACCCGTGGCACCTGTTGAACGAAATCGAAACTGTGCGGGCGCAGGGCGTGGATATCTCTCCTGAGACATTGATGATTGCGGAAAACACGCCGCTGATCATGCCATTCCACGGCGAGCTGGATCGGGCGCGCGAAGAAGCGGCCTCCAAAGGCACCAAGATTGGCACCACTGGTCGCGGCATTGGCCCGGCCTATGAAGACAAGGTTGGTCGCCGTGCGATCCGTGTTGCCGATCTGGCGGATGCTGCCACGTTGGAAGCCCGTGTTGATCGCGCGTTGCAGCACCATGATCCGCTGCGCAAAGGTCTGGGCGTGGAAGCCATTGACCGCGATGCGCTGGTTGAGAAGCTGAAAGAAGTTGCCGGGAAAATTCTGCCCTATGCGGCGCCGGTTTGGAAAGTGCTGAACGAAAAGCGCAAAGCGGGCAAGCGTATCCTGTTTGAAGGCGCGCAAGGCGCGTTGCTGGACATTGACTTTGGCACCTATCCGTTTGTGACCTCGTCCAACGTGATTGCCGGTCAAGCGGCCACAGGTGTGGGCATTGGTCCCGGCTCGATTGATTACGTGCTGGGCATTGTGAAAGCTTACACCACCCGTGTGGGTGAGGGGCCTTTCCCAACCGAGCTGTTGAACGCAGATGGCTCACCTGATGTGGACGGCGAGCGCCTTGGCACCCGTGGCCATGAGTTTGGCACCACCACCGGCCGTCAGCGCCGCTGTGGCTGGTTTGATGCGGCTTTGGTGCGTCAGACCTGTGCGACCTCTGGCATCAAAGGCATCTGCCTGACCAAGCTGGATGTGCTGGACGGCTTTGAGACGCTGAAAATCTGCGTCGGCTACGATCTTGATGGTGAGCGTTTGGATTACCTGCCCACGGCGGCGGATCAGCAGGCGCGGTGCAAGCCGATCTATGAAGAGATTGCAGGTTGGTCTGAGACCACTGAAGGCGCGCGCAGCTGGAATGATCTGCCCGCCAATGCGGTGAAATACGTGAAACGTGTGGAAGAGCTGATCGAGTGCCCTGTGGCGTTGTTGTCGACCAGCCCGGAGCGGGAAGACACGATTCTGGTCACCGATCCGTTTGCGGATTGATCGCATTGCATTCTCTGAGAGGGGAAACTGACATGGCCCTAAGTTACAAAGCCCGTCGCCGTGTGGCGCTCTTGGTGCTGCTGGTTGGCTTGCCAATCTACATTTTGGTGGCCTCGGTTCTGGCCACCACGATTGCGCCGGACTCGGTGTTGGTGACCTTGCTGTTGTATGTGGGGCTTGGGATCGTGTGGATCCTGCCGTTTAAATCCGTGTTCAAAGGCATTGGTCAGGCGGACCCGGATGCGCCCAAGCGGCGGTTTGACGACGATCCTTAGGGTGGTTTTGCAGAAATTTGGCGAGCGGCGGCATAATTGTGTCGCCGTTTTGCGTTTTTACGGGTTCGTTATCAAATCAGGTTGCAGGCCGGCGGTGGTCAACCCAGGTTGCTGCCATGGCCCAGTTGATTGACCGCCCTTCGTATTCTTACCGCACCGATCCGGATGTGCCTGAGTTTGACGACACCGGGCCGATAACGGTGATGGACGGCGATTGCGCGTTGTGCGGATTTGGCGCGCGGATGATTGCGCGGTTTGATACTCACGAGGATTTTCGCATTTGTCCGGGACAGACAGACCTTGGCACTGCATTGCTAGGCCACTTTGGAATGAAACCGGAAGACCCGGAAAGTTGGCTGCTGATTCTTGATGGGCGAGCCTATGGCTCGTTGGATGCGATTATCCGCGTCGGGCAGGCAGTGGGCGGCGTTGGGCATGGCCTGCGCGTTTTACGAGTGTTGCCGCGCGGCTTGCAGGATTGGATTTATCGCCGGATTGCCCGTAATCGATATGCGATGTTTGGCAGGGGCGACATGTGTGCCTTGCCGGATGAGCGGTTGAAGGCGCGGTTGTTGTTGAAATGAAAGATACATTTTCGTTAGACAACTCTCTGTTCCGCACGGCATTTGGAGGATCTTGGGAGCAATTGCCAAAGGTGACACGGCAGTTGCACGAGGTTCAGGGGCGGGTCTGTTTTGAAGGCAGTGCACAGGTTGAACGTGGCCAGGGTTGGATCGCGCGGTTGGTCGCGTTGTTCTTTGGCTTTCCACAGACACAGGAGAATTGTCCAGTTCGTGTGACCAAGACGCGGACCGATAAAGCCGAGGTCTGGGAGCGTGATTTTGGCGGGCATGTCATGCGCTCGCGGTGTGAGCTTGCGCCAAGCGCGGGGCGGTTTCGTGAACGATTTGGCGCGTTTCTGTTTGAAATGGACCTGAAAGTTGAGGATGGCGTCGTGCATATGCCAGTGCGGCGTGCATGGTGTTTGGGCGTGCCCTTGCCAAAATTTTTACTGCCGCTCAGTGAAACGCGGGAGTTTGAACAGAATGGGACGTTTCAGTTTGATGTGGCACTCTATGCGCCAACCGGCGGCTTGATGGTGCGCTATCGAGGGTCACTGAAACCCGCGCTCTGAAACCGATCCGTGCTGTAAAAAATGAAAAGCCCGATCAGTTGATCGGGCTTTTGCTTTGCAGTTTTGGGTTACCTTAACCAGCTTTGCTGTCACGTGGCTTAAAGTTGATCGAGGCATTGGCGGTGAACCGGCCACCGGCCACTTTGTCGATCTTCTTGTCGCGCAGCAGTTGACCAAAGGCACGCAGACCTTCTTCGCGGGTGAATTGTGGAATGTTCACCTCCCGTGACATCCGCATCAGCATCGGGCGGGAAAAACGCTCCAGACCCTCAACGTAGGTCAGGTATGCTGCCGCCGCTTCGGTGCTTTCTGGCAATTGGATTGCGCCCATGCTCGCGGCATAGTCTGCAAACCCGCTCAGTGTGGAACCTTTGGCGCTGACCGGGGCAGCGGACTTCGCGGCTTCGTCGCGGTCCAGTTGGTCAGAAGACACCCGGCGCGGACGAACAGGGACGCGGCGGGGGGCTTTTTGTACACTTTCAGTCTCAGACTGAGCGGGTTGTTCGGATTTGTTTTGCACAGTGGCATCAACACGTTGCGCGGCCACCAGCTTCAGCGGGGCTGCCGCAGATTTGGACGGTTTGGCCTCGCCGGATTTGCCACCTGGCACGGCGCGCACAACGGAGGCCAGGTCGTCGCGGTAAGCGACCGTGTCGTCTTTGCCTTTGCCGTCATTGCCAGCGCGCTTCTCAGCGCGGGTGGCGGCAACGGCAGCGCGCAGATGCGCAATGGCGCTGCGACGGCCTTTACCTTGGGGCTCTTCCATTTCGCTGTTGGCCTTGGCCATCAGGCGGGAGAGATCTGGCTCAGGCTGTTGGCGAGGCTCAACTTTTGTTTCGACCTCCGAAGCAATCGGTGTGTCCAAAACAACCGGCGCGTCTTCTTGCGGGGCAGCCTTTGGGGCGGCTTGCGCAACGTCGGACAGCTTCAACTCGGCTTCCACTTGCGCCAATTCAGCCAGCAGGTCTGCTTCGTCTTCGGGAGTCAGGCTGGTTGGCTTTGGAGCTTCTGGCGCAGGTGCCTGGGCCGTTTCGCCGTCGTCATCCTCAGAGGCTTCCAATTGGCCAGAGGCCACGGCGTCCTCAAAGTCAGCCTTTTTCATACGCACAACACGGGCACGCAAAGGGCGGACTTTGGGCTTTACTGGTTCTGGTGCGGGCTCGGCGGCGACCTCTTCGATCTCTTCAGCTTGTGCTTCAACCACTTCGGCGTCTTCGACCTCGGCCTGAGGCACAACGATGTCTTCGGACAGCTCAGCGGCGACCTCCACAGCGTGGTCGTCTTCGAGGTTGATCGGGGCCAAATCCATTGGCGCCAACTCTTCGTCGAAGATGTTGCTGTCAGCAGGGGCCTCGGCAGTGGTCAGCTCTGGCTGGTCGTCTTCGGCGTCTACAGCGGCGGTATCCGGCGCAGCCTCCACGCGGGCAACAACGGCGCGGATGCGCTCAAGTTTGGCGGCGATGGAGTTTTCCTCAAACTCCGGTTCATCGTCGGCGTCTTCCCAATCGGCGGCTTCAACGGAGTCTTCAGCCACGTCCTTGGCAAACGGGTCTTCGCCGTTGCTTTCAACAGGGGCGTCCAGAACCAAAAGGTTGGAAATATCGGCCTCGGAATCGGTTTGCAGTTGGTCATCAGACAGGGCGTCCACAGCGGACACGGCGGCGGAGATGCCTGCGAGGTCTACGTCTTCAACGGTGTCCTCAACGATGTCCGAAGCAACCTCAACGGCAGTTTCCTCGACGACCTCTTCGGTTTCTGCAATAATGGGTGCGTTTTCGGCCTCGGGCAGGCGGTCTTCTGCAATGGCGGCCATGACGCTGTCAGCGATGTTGTCTTCGGAGGCCAGATCAGGCGTGCCTTCAGAAACCACTTCCGGTGCGGGGTCCTCGGTCTCAGCAACTTCGGTCACGGCTGCTTCAACTTCAGCAGGGGTGTCTTCAGTCATAGGTTCTTCGACGAGCGCGTCTTCCGCTACGGTCTCCTCTACAGGAGAGGGAACGTTCTCCTCTTCGGCGGCAACCGGGGCGTCCTCAACAACAGCTTCCGCAACTTCTTCTACTGGTGTTTCAATCAGCTCTTCGGCGGGTGTGTCCTCAACGGCTGGCATGGCCGCCTGTGCCACAACCTCTTCAATCACAGGTGCTTCGGCCACAGGTTCAGGTGCTGTTTGTGGTTCCGGCTCTGCTTGCGCCACAGGTGCTGGCGTGGCCTTGGCCGCGTGCTGTTCCTTTTCTGCGGGCCGCGCGTCGCTTTGGTCTTTTGGCTCGCCGGCACTCAAAACGATGGCGCCATGATCCAAACGCGCACTGACGCGGCGGGTGATTTCTTTCTCAGCGATGCGGGCAAGCATCTCAGCATCCGGGGTCGGGGGCTCTGCACCGAAATATCGGTCGTCCGCCGCGAGATCCCTGAAATACTCAGCGATTGCCTTCATTGTATCAAACGACTCCTCAAACCCTTCAAGGGTGCAGGAGAATGTCCCGTAAGACACCGTGAGCACTTTGTTATTGGTAACCATCTTCTGCGGGTCCTTTGCACTACTCAGCAATCAAACTACCACCTAAGGAAAGTCGAAACGCGACCGATTCTGTGGAAGACAGGGTATCATTTCTAGGCCAAATTGTGGCGAGGGGCTTTTGAGAGGGGTGAAACGGGGCGAAATGGCAGCTATTGTTCACAGTTTGGAACCAATCACGCTGGTTGGTGCGGGATCGTTGCGCGATTCCGATATAGACGACTCATTGGCGCTTGCGCCGACGCTGGTGGCGGCAGACGGCGGTGCAGCGCATTGTTTGGCGGCGGATCACATGCCGGAAGCGGTGATTGGTGATCTGGACAGTTTGGATATGGTGCAGGCCGCGAGCATTCCGTGGGAGCGATTGCATGAGATCACCGAACAGGACAGTACCGATTTTGACAAAGCGCTGCGCCATATAGTGACTCCTTTGGTGGTCGCTGTCGGCTTTACAGGCGCACGTACGGATCACGAGTTGGCGGCGTATAACGTGCTGGTGCAGCGTGCGGATCGGCGCTGTGTGCTGGTTGGCGAAACAGATGTGCTGTGTGCGGTGCCTCCCAAACTTGCGCTGGATGTGCCTGTGGGCACGCGGGTGTCGCTGTTCCCAATGCGGGATGTGACCGGGCGGTCGGAGGGGCTGAAATGGCCGATTGCGGGCATTGAATTTGCGCCCGGTGGGCCAATAGGCACGTCTAATGCGGCAACTGCGGCGGTGACGCTGGAGATGGACGGGCCGGGCATGTTGCTGATCCTGCCCAAAGCGTTTTTGCCGCTTTTGGTTAAGACGCTGCTTGCGACGCCTGAAGCGTGGCCCGCTCCCTGAACACCACATAAAGACCGGCGGCCATTGTGATGCAGATACCAAGCGCGGCAAGCCCGTTTGGCCAGTCTCCAAACACCAGCCAGCCTATCAGGGCAGCAATGGGGATTTCGAGATACTGCATCGAGGCGAGAGTGGACGATGGCGCGTAGCGCAGGCTCCAGGTCATCAACAAATGTGCGGCGGTGCCAATCACGCCGATCGCCAACAGGAGGCCCCAGTATTGGGTGTTGGGGTTGGAAAGTGACAAAGCGGGCCACTCCAATGATTGTCCGACAAAAAGTGCAACGGCGATGAAGGCAGAGCCCAGCACGCCGCTGACCGCTTGTATGCCGATGGGGTCGGTGTCTTTGGCAATTTGGCGGGTGACCAACATAAAGAGGGCAAAAATCACAGCCACACCAAGTGGCAATAGGGCAGGGGCGCCCACTTCAACAAAGCTGGGCTGGATCACCATGAGTGTGCCTGCGAAACCAACAACACAGGCCATAAGACGTCGGATGCCCACCTCTTCATTTAGAACGTATTTGCCAAGGATCAGCATGAGGAACGGCATGACAAACGCGATGGCCACGGCGTCTGCCAGAGGCAAGTAGCGCAGGGCGGTGAACATAAAGGCAATGCCCGCGATGTGCAGCAGCGTGCGCCAGACCACCAGCTTGAACACACGCCCAGAGGTGCGCCAGGGGCGGCGGGTGAGCACCACTATCGGAATCAAGATCACCGCCTGGATGGCAAAACGGATGAATACCAGTTGCCCCAGTGGGACCGCGCCGGACAGGAGTTTGGCCACAGCATCGCCTAATGGGGCGAGTACACAAAAGCCAAGCATCAGAAGGATGCCAAGCAGGGGGCGGTCTTGGTGGAGTGAATGATCGTTCATTTCGGCACGCTAGGGCGGCGGGTTAACCAAGGCAACAGAAAGATTGTGCTGACACAATGTGCTGGGGTGCTCAGAACTCGGTGATGCCTGCTTGCACGGGACGTTCCAGATACGTGGAGAGCGCCACATATGTTTTTGTGCTGACCACGTCCGGCATGTCATAGAGCCGTTTGAGCAGAGCCTCCATTGCCTTGGAGTCCTGCATACGTACCTTCAGCAGCATACAGGTATCACCGGTGACAGAATGGATTTCCTCCAGCTCAGGAAGGTCACGTAACTCCATCATCGCAGCGGATTTGCCCTACCCGGTGGTGTCGACATGCAGAAAGGCCAAAAACGGTTTGCCGGTCATTGTTGGGTCGAGCTGCGCGGTGACGCTCGAAATACGGCCGGTGGCTTTGTAGCGCTTTACGCGTTCATGCACTGCGGGGGCGGAGAGGCCAACCTTATCACCCAAAGTGGCGTAGCTTTGTTCGGCGTCTTCGCACAGAAGCCCTAATAGTTTTCGGTCTATGGCGTCCAAACCCTGGTTGTCTTTGAGTGTCATCTGAACCTCATTCGAAATTTTTCTAATCTTGCAAAATGACATAAACATCCTGTCCGTATTTGGCTATCCATTCTCAAAAATACGGAGAGTGTCATGAAGCCGGTCTGGGTGTTGATGTGTGCAATTGGGGTTGTCGGGTCCAACTCGTTGGTGTTGAGCCCAATCGCGGCGGATGTGGCGGGGGCGTTTGAGGGCAAAGCGGCGTCTGATGTGATGCTGGCGTCAGCGGTTTATGGCGGGGCCACCGCGATGAGCGCGCTGTTTTTGGCGCCACGCGCGGATCAGATTGGATTGAAGCGCGCGTTGATCCTGGCCTTG
Source organism: uncultured Shimia sp. (assembly GCF_913054185.1). Classification (GTDB taxonomy): domain Bacteria; phylum Pseudomonadota; class Alphaproteobacteria; order Rhodobacterales; family Rhodobacteraceae; genus Shimia. The sequence continues at coordinate 1,104 of NZ_CAJXIV010000010.1, read as the reverse complement.
GTGATCTTGGTGGCAGCTTTGTTCACGAGCGCCTTTGCACCATCCTTGGAGGCATTGACCTTGGCGCAGGGGCTGGCAGGCCTTGGCGCGGGGCTAGCGTTGCCAGCCACCTACGGCTTGGCGGCTGATGTGTCCCCCAAGGGGCAGGAGAGTGCGACGCTGGGCAAAGTGCTCACGGGCTGGACGTTGAGCCTTGTGGCAGGCGTGTCTTTTGCGGCGGTTCTGGCGGATATGCTGCATTGGCGGGCTGTGTTTGGCCTGATGGCGGCGATGAGTGCCGGGTTGATTGTCCTGATCTGGAAGATGCAGGTGCCACAACGGCCTGCCGTGCAGGTTGTATCGCCGTTTAAGGCGTTTCGTGTGCCGGGGCTTATGCCAATTCTGTTGGCGGTGGTGGCGTTCATGAGCGCTTTTTACGGTCTCTATGCTTTCCTTGGCACCCATCTCACCACAGTTCTGGGCTTTTCCACGGGCCTGGCCGGGCTTGGGGCGCTGACTTATGGGGTGGGTTTTGGCGTAGTGGCACCTCTGGATCGGATGATTGACCGCTTTGGCGCCACACGGGCCGCGCCGGTGGTGTTTGGCGCGCTGCTGCTGGTTTATCTGCTCATGGCGGTATGCGCAGGGCAAGGGCTTGCGATCTTTGGGGTGTGCCTGCTTTGGGGGGCGGTGAACCACTTGGGGCTCAACATCCTTGTTGGGCAATTGACAGCGCTGTCACCAAGTCAGCGGGCGGCCATTATGGGCATTTACAGCGCGACCACCTATGTGGCGATGTTTGTGGGCACCGCTGCGTTTCGGCCGGTGTTTGAAACACAGGGATTTGCGGTGGCGTCACTGTTGTCTGCTGTTTGCATTGCGCCCGCGTTGATTGGCGCGCTTTGGGCGCTGCGTCGGGCAGGGCGCGCGGTGGTGTCCGCCGCAGAATAAAAAACGGGCCGACACAAAGGTCGGCCCGACAGGGAGTGAAGTCGGGCGATGGATCGACGCCCGGCTTCGGGGAAAACCTTAGCGGTTCATGCGGTTTTCGATGAGATCGTCCACAACAGCGGGTTCAGCCAGCGTGCTGGTATCCCCCAAGGCGCCATAATCGTTTTCGGCAAT
>NZ_CAJXIV010000009.1 GCF_913054185.1 uncultured Shimia sp. | reverse complement strand
GCGCACCTGTTTTGGGTACAGGGGGTCGCAAGTTCGAATCTTGCCGTCCCGACCATTTTCCTCCTTAGAGGAAGAGAAAAAAGACGTAACCGTAAGGTTGCGTCTTTTTCTGTTTCGGGGGTTGGGGGCATGCAGGCATGCGCCAATAGCGATGACCGTAATGGCGAGAGCCCGGTCTGAGCCCAAACCTACCAATCCCTAGAGGGTGCTATGAATTCATGTAACTGAGCATATCTTGCCAACTTGGCTTGTTTTGAAGGAGCGTAAGCGTTTCTTCAAAATCACAAGGGTCCCCATCAATTTCAGAAACTACATTGCAGGCAAATTGCGTTATCTCCTCGTCAATACCGATGCAAAACTTCCTAATTAGGTCAAAGGCTTGTTGCATTGTGAGCCTGTCATCTTGAAAATCAATCATTGCTTGTAGCCAAGCACCTGTAAACTTTTTCCAGTCTTCATCGTCCATGTAAAATTCCCGCCTCTAAGCTTCCAAGAGGAGTTTAGGTCTGAGGTAATTGCATATTCAGTAATGAAGGGCTTACGCCAGAAAAAAGTGTACATTGCGATTTCATCAGATAGTGAACTCAGTTCGCATAGTACATGCTAACAATCGAACGCACTGCTGTGCACAAAAAAAGGCGCCCAATGGGCGCCTTTCGAAATACTAAATCTAGGCGCGCTTAGAGCAGGGCCAGATCAATCGCGCTTTCGCGGCCGTCGCGGCCAGCTTGCAGCTCGTAGCTTACTTTCTGGTTGTCAGCCAGACCGGTCAGGCCGGAGCGCTCAACTGCAGAAATGTGTACAAATACGTCGTTGCCGCCTTCATCAGGTGCAATAAAGCCGAAGCCTTTAGTGGTGTTAAACCATTTGACGGTGCCAGTAGCCATCGCCGTTCTCCTTGTTTTGTGCTGTCCGCGTCATGCGACAACCCGGCGGGTATCTTGATCGAAAGCTGAGCCGGTTAGGAGCAGGGGGTCGAAAATAGAAACTGCGCGTCAACCATCTCAATCAATCTGGGGCAGAAAACAAGGGAAATTTATGAAAAAGTGCCCTCAGGGTATTTGATTTCATAAAAATTTCACGCCTTCTGTCGCGAAGAGGCGCTGCCTGAGCGCATTCAGAGACTGTCAGAGATTCAAGGGGATGCCCCAAATAGGATGGGTGATTTGCGTCTTGCTTGTTTGCTTGGCCGGGCCGGCTGATGAAGATATTTTGACCATGTGGTAAATTTTTTTATTGATTGGTCAAAAAACCTGTGCAAGCCTTAGGGGGTAGCCAACAAGGTGTATGGGGAGGTCCTATGTCCAACACACCGTTTAGCGACGGCATCCAAGCAGCGCGTTTAGACTCTGCGGAACTGTCCGAAAATTTTGGGGATTTGCATCCTCGTTTTGATGATCACGAAGCCCTGGTGGCGTCGGATCGGTGTTATTTCTGTCACGATGCGCCGTGTATGACGGCCTGTCCGACGGATATTGATATTCCTCTGTTCATTCGCCAGATCGCCACCGGCACGCCGGAAGCGGCGGCCAAGACGATCTTTGATCAGAACATTCTGGGCGGCATGTGCGCCCGTGTGTGTCCAACAGAGACGCTCTGTGAGCAGGTATGTGTGCGTGAAACTGCAGAAGGCAATCCGGTCGAGATTGGTCGTTTGCAACGGTATGCCACCGACAAGCTGGTAGACGCTGGGCAACATCCTTTTGAACGTGCGGCGAGCACGGGGAAAAAGATTGCGGTGGTCGGTGCCGGTCCTGCCGGCCTGTCGGCGGCACACCGTTTGGCGATGCATGGGCATGATGTCACTGTGTACGATGCGCGCGCCAAGGCGGGTGGTCTGAACGAGTTTGGCATTGCGGCCTATAAGTCGGTAGAGAGCTTTGCTGAGCGCGAAGTTGACTGGCTTTTGAAAATTGGCGGCATCACCGTGGAAACCGGCAAAAAGCTGGGCGGCGGCCTGTCTCTGGACGGTTTGAAATCCGAGTTTGACGCGGTGTTCCTGGGCATCGGCCTTGGCGGCGTAAACGCGCTGGGCGTGGATGGCGAAGACAAAGTTGGCGTGGATGACGCCGTGGACTTTATTGCGGAGCTGCGACAGGCGAATGACCTGAGTAAAATGGCGATTGGTCGCGACGTGGTGGTGATTGGCGGTGGCATGACTGCTGTGGATGCAGCGGTGCAGGCAAAGCTGTTGGGTGCACTGAACGTGAGCTTGGTGTATCGCCGTGGCAAAGACCGGATGAATGCGTCTGAGTTTGAGCAAGATCTGGCGGCCTCCAAAGGTGTCCGGATCATCACCAATGCCTCGCCCAAAGCGGTGATTGGCAACGGTGCGGTGCGCGAGATCGAGTTTGAATACACTGACAATGACTTGAAGTCGACCGGACAAACCGTGCGTTTACAAGCGGATCAGGTGTTCAAAGCCATTGGTCAGACACTGGAGGGCGAGGGCCTGCCAGCGTTGGAGTGGGGCAAGATCAAAGTGGGTGACAGCGGGCGCACGTCCGTGGATGGCATCTGGGCTGGGGGTGATTGTGCCACCGGTGGCGATGATCTGACCGTGACTGCGGTGGCTGAGGGTCGTGACGCGGCCGAGGATATTCACGCCAAACTGTCGGCGTAAAGGGAGATAAGCACATGGCCAATCTCGAAAGTGAATTTGTAGGGATCAAATCCCCTAACCCGTTCTGGCTTGCTTCGGCGCCGCCAACGGACAAAGAGTACAACGTGCGCCGCGCCTTTGAAGCGGGCTGGGGCGGCGTTGTGTGGAAAACGCTGGGGTCCGAAGGCCCGCCAGTGGTGAACGTGAATGGGCCGCGGTATGGCGCCATTCACGGCGCAGACCGACGTTTGTTGGGGCTGAACAACATCGAGCTGATCACCGACCGTCCGCTGGAAGTGAACCTTGAGGAAATGACGCGGGTGAAGCGGGACTATCCCGATCACGCGGTGATTGCCTCTGTCATGGTGCCCTGCGAGGAAGATGAGTGGAAACGCATTCTTCCGATGATCGCTGAGACTGGTTGTGACGGGTTTGAGCTGAACTTTGGTTGTCCGCACGGAATGGCGGAGCGTGGTATGGGCTCTGCTGTGGGGCAGGTGCCGGAGTACATCGAAATGGTGGCGCGCTGGTGTAAAGAAGCCACTGACCTGCCGGTGATTGTGAAACTGACGCCAAACATCACCAACATCCTGCGTCCTGCGGAAGCGGCCGTGCGTGGTGGCGCAGATGCGGTAAGCTTGATCAACACAATCAACTCAATCACCACGGTGAATCTTGATGCAATGAGCCCGGAGCCGATGATTGACGGCAAAGGCACCCACGGCGGGTACTGCGGTCCGGCGGTAAAGCCAATTGCGCTGAACATGGTTGCCGAAATTGCCCGCAATCCAGAGACCGCGAAAATGCCGATTTCGGGTATAGGCGGCATCACAACGTGGCGCGATGCGGCTGAGTTCATGGCGCTGGGTGCCGGAAACGTGCAAGTCTGCACCGCCGCAATGACCTATGGCTTTAAGATTGTTCAGGAAATGATCTCTGGTCTGTCGCAGTGGATGGATGAGAAAGGTTATGAAAGCACCGCAGACTTTGTCGGCATGGCAACGCCAAACGTGACAGATTGGCAGTATCTGAACCTGAACCACGTCACCAAGGCGGTGATCAATCAGGATGATTGTATCAGCTGTGGTCGTTGCTACGCGGCCTGTGAGGATACTTCTCACCAAGCGATCGAAATGTCGGAAGACCGTGTGTTTACGGTGAAAGATGACGAGTGCGTGGCCTGCAACCTCTGTGTCAATGTGTGTCCGGTGGAGAACTGCATCACCATGCGCACGCTGGATACAGGTGAGCTGGATGAGCGTACCGGCAAGCCGGTGGATGCTGACTATGGCAATTGGACCGCACACCCAAACAATCCGATGTCCTCGGCAGCAGAGTAAGCTCTAACAAAAAGCGGGAACGTCCCTCCCGTATGGGCAGGATATTTTGGTACTGCTCCAAGCCGTCGCGGTTCCCCAGTCGCGACGGCTTTCATTGTTTGAAGGCCTCAGAAACAGGTAAGGAGTGTCCCGCAAAGCAGTCCGGCCTGATGGAACAAACGGGGTCGCGAGCGGTTTAGGGTGTCAGCAGTTTGCGGAACATCTGATCGAGGAAGGCATCCGCGCCCTCAAGAGTGTCGCTGTCACTCAGCACCTGAACTTGGGCGTCAAAATCGGCATAGTGCTGCGTGGTGGCCCAGATCGAAAACATCAGATGGCGCGGGTCAACCTCTGCCAGTTTGCCTTGGGCAATCCAGGTGCGGATCAACGCGGTTTTTTTGTCGACCAGAGGTTTTAGATCACTGACCAAATGTGGCTCCATACGGGGCGCGCCTTGCAGGATTTCATTGGCAAAGAGACGACTTTCACGTGGGAACTCGCGGCTCATTTCTAATTTTCGGTGCACATATCCCAAAATTTCGTCGAGCGGCTCGCCATCAGGGTCCATGTGATCCAAAGGGTCTAGCCAAGTTTCCATAAGCTGGTTCAGTAGGGTGACATGGATGTCTTCCTTGCCGCCAAAGTAATAGAGGATGTTGGGTTTGGACAGGCCGGCTTCTTCGGCAATCAGGTCCAGCGTGGCGCCGCGATAGCCGTGGCGGGAAAACACCTCTAGAGCGGCGTCCAGGATGCGCTTGCGGTTGCGCTGCTGAATGCGGCTGGGTTTGCGCGTCGATGCCTCGGCCATAGGTAACATTCCGTATTTCTTTGCCTTTTAGGCTAATGCAGCCAAAGGCGTGGGTCTACAGGGATTTAGGATAGGAAAGCCTTACTCGGTGGCGCCAATCCCGCGCAGGATGATGGTTTTGATATTGGATTTGGCCGCTTCCCACTGTTTGTCGTCCAGTGGCGCGCCGCCATTAAGGGTGTCGATTTGGTGGCCAAAGTCAGCGTAATGCTGGGTGGTGGCCCAGAGCATGTAGAGCAGGTGGCGCGGATCAATCTGCGCCATGCGGCCTTCGGAAATCCACCGCTCAATCACGTCGATTCGCCCATTGGTCCAATCTGTCAGCGTGGTTTCCAGATAATCCTGTATGACCGGCGCGCCGTGCATCACCTCGCTGGCCCAAACTTTGGAGCCGTCGGCATGGCGTCGCGAGATCTCCATTTTGGCGTCGATATAGGCACCGATGCCCTCTTCAGGACCTTCGGCTTGATCAAAAATATCAGCCGCCTGAAGCCAGATTTGGAAGATTTTTTGAACCACCTGACGATAGAGCAACTCCTTGGTAGGAAAGTAATAATGCAGGTTGGCCTTGGGCAGTCCTGCCACATCGGCAATGAGCTGCATGGTGGCCCCGCCAAAGCCGGCCTCAGCAAACACTTTTTCCGCTGCTGACAAAATGAGCGCTTCAGCTTCCTTGCGGCGCATTTTCTTGCTGGTGGCTTTGGTTACTGCCGTAGAGGTCTCTGCCATCAAAATTGCCCTGATAAAAAATCTTGACCGGTTGGTCAGGGTGTGGTCGTCTGAATTTGACCATACGGTCAGGAAGGCCGTGAGATCAAGAGCCCCACCAGCAAGGGCAGCCCAATTGGGCGCAAGCCCGGGCCAGACATTAGGGAGTAGATGCTATGGGTGCACCGGGTGAGAACCTTAAGGTGAACGCGGACCGGCTGTGGGACAGCCTGATGGACATGGCCAAGATTGGCCCCGGTATCGCCGGTGGCAACAACCGCCAGACTTTGACCGATGAAGACGCGGAAGGCCGCGCGCTGTTTCAATCATGGTGTGAAGCCGCGGGCATGAGCATGGGCGTGGACACGATGGGCAATATGTTTGCCACCCGTCCGGGCGAAGACCCAGAGGCGCTGCCGGTCTATATGGGCAGCCACTTGGATACGCAGCCAACCGGCGGCAAATACGACGGTGTGCTGGGTGTGCTCGGTGGTTTGGAAGCGGTGCGCACGATGAATGATTTGGGCATCAAGACCAACCACCCCATCGTGGTCACCAACTGGACCAACGAAGAGGGCACGCGTTATGCGCCTGCGATGCTGGCGTCCGGAGTGTTTACCGGGCGGCACACGCAAGATTGGGCCTATGATCGAGTCGATGCTGAGGGCAAAAGTTTTGGCGATGAGATCAAGCGGATAGGCTGGATTGGCGACGAAGAGGTTGGCGCGCGCAAGATGCATGCAATGTTTGAATTGCACATCGAACAAGGGCCAATCTTGGAAGCGGAAGGCAAAGACATCGGGGTTGTGACACACGGTCAGGGTTTGCGCTGGATTGAGTGTACCGTGACCGGCAAAGAGAGCCACACCGGGTCCACGCCAATGCCGATGCGCAAGAACGCCGGGCGTGGCTTGGCGCGGATCACCGAGCTGGTGCATGAGATTGCGATGAAACATCAGCCCAATGCGGTGGGTGCGATTGGCCATGTGGATGTCTATCCGAACTCGCGCAATATCATTCCGGGCAAGGTTGTCTTCACCATTGATTTCCGCAGCCACCTGCAAGAGGTGATTGACGCGATGCTGGCTGAGTTTGCCGAGAAAGCGCCAAAGCTCTGTGAAGAGATCGAAGTGGGGCTGGACTGGGAGATTGTGGGGCAGTTTGATCCCCCCGCCTTTGATGAGGCCTGTGTCGGCGCGGTGCGTGAAGCGGCCGAGCGTTTGGGCTATAGCCATATGGATATTGTCTCTGGCGCGGGGCATGACGCCTGCTGGATCAATGATGTGGCGCCGACCGCGATGATCATGTGTCCATGTGTGGACGGGCTGAGCCACAATGAGGCGGAAGAGATTTCCAAAGAGTGGGCTTCGGCCGGCACGGATGTGATGCTGCATGCGGTGCTAGAGACCGCGGAAGTTGTGGAGTGAAATCCGCTTCGCCCATAGTCTCAATTGAAGGAAAAGCCATCCATGATTGGCCGAGTTTTCACGACGAATTTTCGGTCAAGATTGGCTTTCCTTCGTTTTATGGTCGCAACGGTGATGCATGGATAGATTGCATGACACGCGTGGATGATGTGGCCAGCGGGTTAAGTTCGGTGACTGTGGATGAGGGCGACTTGCTTACATTGCAGATTGAAGATGCATCGTCTTGGGCTAAAAACTGCCCAGATGTGTGGGCGGGTTTTCAAGAAAGGGCGGCGTTTGTGAATTGGCGGCGCATAGAACAAGGTGACAGGGCCGTATTGGCGCTTTCGTACCACGTTTAGGGGAGAAAAGACATGGCGACAAAAGTCATTAAGAACGGCACCGTGGTGACCGCAGATCTGACCTATGAGGCGGATGTGCTGATTGAAAACGGTCAGATCATTGAAATTGGCAAGGGTCTCAAAGGCGACGAGACGCTGGACGCAACCGGTTGTTACGTGATGCCGGGTGGAATTGACCCACACGTGCACCTTGAGATGCCGTTTATGGGCACCTATTCAACCGATGATTTTGAGAGTGGCACGCGGGCTGGGCTGGCGGGTGGCACCACGATGGTGGTGGATTTCTGTCTGCCAAACCAAGGCGAGAGCCTGCTGGATGCGATCAAACGCTGGGACAATAAATCGACCCGCGCAAACTGTGACTACTCCTTCCACATGGCGGTGACCTGGTGGGGGGAGCAGGTTTTCAACGACATGAAAACCGTGATCGAGCAGCGCGGGATCAACACGTTTAAACACTTCCTCGCCTACAAAGGCGCGCTGATGGTGAATGACGATGAGCTGTTTGCTTCGTTCAACCGTCTCAGCGAGCTGGGCGGGATTGCCATGGTTCATGCCGAGAACGGTGATGTGGTCGCAGAAATGACCGCAAAGCTGCTGGCGGAGGGCAACACCGGGCCGGAGGCGCATGCCTACTCGCGGCCCAGCCAGGTTGAGGGCGAAGCCACCAACCGTGCGATCATGATTGCCGATATGGCGGGTGTGCCGCTCTATGTGGTGCACACCTCCTGTGAAGAGGCGCATGAAGCCATTCGCCGTGCGCGTATGCAGGGCAAGCGCGTGTGGGGTGAGCCGCTGATCCAGCATCTGACGTTGGATGAGAGCGAGTATTTCAACCCGGATTGGGACCATGCCGCACGGCGCGTGATGTCACCTCCATTCCGCAATCTGAAACATCAGGACAGCCTCTGGGCCGGTCTGCAATCTGGCTCTTTGAGCGTGGTGGCAACCGATCACTGTGCCTTTACCACAGAACAGAAGCGTAATGGTCTCAATGACTTCTCGCTCATTCCAAACGGTACCGGTGGGCTTGAGGATCGTATGCCGATGTTGTGGACACACGGTGTGGCAACGGGGCGTTTGACGCCCAATGAATTTGTGGCCGTGACCTCGACCAACATCGCCAAAATCCTGAACTGTTACCCAAAAAAGGGCGCGGTTCTGGTAGGCGCGGATGCTGATCTTGTGGTCTGGGATCCGGAGAAGTCCAAAACTATTTCGGCCAGCTCGCAGCAATCGGCGATCGACTACAACGTGTTTGAAGGCAAAGAGGTCAAAGGCCTGCCGCGCTTCACGCTCACCCGTGGACAGGTGGCGGTGCATGACGGTGAAATCCGCACGCAGGAAGGCCACGGCAAGTTTGTCGAGCGCGAAGCCAACGCATCGGTGAACAAGGCGTTGTCGACTTGGAAAGAGCTGACCTCGCCGCAGCCGGTGAAGCGGTCCGGTATTCCGGCGACCGGCGTTTAAGACAGACAGAATGGTGGAACCCGGGATCAACTCGGGACCACCCAAAAACGAACTCCGCGCAGGGCGGTGAAACGAGAGCCAAGATGAACGACACAGTCATTTCAGCCACGAACCTGAGCCTGACGTTTGAGACAAACGACGGGCCGGTTCATGCGCTCAAGGATGTAGACCTTGATATCAACAGAGGGGATTTTGTTTCCTTCATTGGGCCGTCGGGCTGTGGCAAGACCACATTCCTGCGCTGCATGGCCGATTTGGAACAGCCCACTGCAGGGGAGATCACCGTCAATGGGGTAAGCGCGGCTGAGGCGCGGAAATCCCGCGCTTATGGATATGTATTTCAGCATGCCGGGCTATATCCATGGCGCACTATTGGCGGCAATATTCGCTTGCCGCTTGAGGTAATGGGGATCAGCAAAGCGGAGCAGGACAAGTCCGTGCAAGAGGTGCTGGAGCTGGTGCATCTTGAGGGATTTGAGAATAAGTTTCCCTGGCAGCTTTCAGGGGGGATGCAGCAACGGGCGTCTATTGCGCGGGCGCTAGCGTTTCAGGCCGATATCTTGTTGATGGATGAGCCGTTTGGCGCGCTGGACGAGATTGTGCGTGACCACCTGAATGAACAGCTTCTGGACCTTTGGGGGCGAACCAACAAAACCATTGGCTTTGTGACCCACTCGATCCCTGAGGCGGTCTATCTGAGCACCAAAATTGTGGTGATGAGCCCACGTCCGGGGCGGATCACAGATGTAATCGAAAGCACGTTGCCAAAAGAACGTCCTCTGGACATTCGTGACAGCCCCGAATTTATCGAGATTGCGCATCGGGTGCGCGACGGTCTGCGTGCGGGGCATGGCGATGACTGACGTTGTCGTAAGACGGGCAGTGGAGGCGGATGTGCCAGCGATGGCGCAGATCGTCAGTGACTGGGAGGCGGCCACGGAGTGGATGGACTCTCCCTACAGTGTCGATGAGATTGCAGCCCTTATTCGCGACGCTCTTCTGGATCGGGAGATCTGGGTCGCTGGCAGCCCAATTGAAGGCTATTTGTCGTTTGACCCCAATGTGTCGCGGGTCGGCGGGCTGTATTGCCGCAGGACAGGCGCCGGAGTGGGTAAGGCTCTGATGGAAAAGGCCAAAGCGGGGCGGGGCTTTGTCTGGCTGCACACGCATGTGCCCAATGAAAAAGCCCAAAAGTTCTACAAGCGTGAGGGCTTCCAAGAGGTCAGTCGCCATGACGGCGATATCCATGAGAGCGTACGCGAAGTGCGGATGGAGTGGCGGGCATGAAAAACATCGGACCGATCCTGACGGTTGTCGCTGCGATTTTTGTATTGTGGTACGCGGGCGCCGTGGCGTTAAATGCATCCTGGGCTTATGATAAAGCCAAACGGGCCAACGTGGAGATCACCTTCTCTGAGATGGTGACCGACACGATGAACCAGAAAAAACCCAAACTCCCCGCGCCACATCAAGTGGGCAAGGAGATTTGGAAAACCACGGGAGAAATGGTCGTCAAAGGGCGCGCGTTCTCCAAGCGTAGCCTGATTTATCACAGCTGGATCACGCTGTCGGCGACGCTTTTGGGATTTGCCATGGGCACGGCACTTGGTGTCTCGCTGTCGGTGGGGATCGTGTACAACCGCACCATGGACATGAGCGTCATGCCCTGGGTGATTGCCAGCCAAACCATTCCGATCCTTGCAATTGCGCCAATGATCATTGTGGTGCTGAATGCGATTGGCATATCTGGTTTGCTGCCCAAGGCAGTGATTTCCATGTACCTCAGTTTCTTCCCCGTGGTCGTGGGCATGGTGAAAGGCTTGCGCAGCCCGGATCATATGATGGTCGATCAGATGAAGACCTGGAGCGCCTCCAAAGGGCAGGAGTTCTGGAAGCTGCGTCTGCCAAGCTCGATGCCGTTCCTATTCCCTTCGCTGAAGGTGGCCATGGCGGCCTCTCTGGTGGGGGCCATTGTCGGCGAGTTGCCAACTGGCGCGGTGGCTGGTTTGGGCGCACGTTTGTTGGCCGGTAGTTATTATGGACAAACGATCCAAATTTGGAGCGCGTTGATCACCGCGGCGGCCCTTGCGGCGGCACTGGTGGCGATCATTGGCGTGATCCAGAAAGTGGTTCTCAAACGGATGGGGATGGCGTGATGGTCTGGATTGTATTTGGAATAGTGACGTGGCTGCTTGGCTGGCGGATAAATTCATATCTGTCACAGCAGCCTAGAACACGGTTCACTGCGCTGGCAGTGCCGGTGATCTTTGGGCTGACCATTGTGATGCTTTGGGAATGCGCGGTGCGTGGGTTTGAAATCAACCCGGTGTTGCTGCCCGCGCCAACAGCCATAGCGGTTACGTTTGCCACGTCAATCCCGACGCTGTGGCAAGACTTTGTACAGACTGTGATCAAAGGCGCGATGTCGGGCTATATCCTAGGCTGCGGCGCAGCCTTCCTGACCGCATTGGTGATTGACCGCTTCCCGTTTTTGCAACGGGGCCTGCTGCCGGTTGGCAACTTTGTGGCGGCGCTGCCGATCATTGGCATGGCCCCCATTATGGTGATGTGGTTTGGCTTTGACTGGCAATCCAAGGCGGCAGTGGTGGTGATCATGGTGTTCTTCCCGATGTTGGTGAACACCGTGGAAGGCCTTCAGGCGACGGATCACATGCAACGTGATTTGATGCGGACTTATGGTTCTAACTACAAACAAACACTGTTTAAGTTGCGCCTGCCTGCGGCAATGCCGTTTGTCTTCAACGGCCTCAAAATCTCGACCACGCTTGCGCTGATTGGCGCGATTGTTGCTGAGTTTTTTGGCAGTCCAATCAAAGGCATGGGCTTTCGTATCTCCACAGAGGTCGGACGGCTTGCACTGGATATGGTTTGGGCGGAGATTGTTGTCGCCGCCCTTGCAGGTTCGCTGTTTTATGGCGGTGTGGCTTTGCTGGAGAAGTCGGTGACCTTCTGGCACCCCTCGCAAAGGAAATCGCGATGACGAAAAGGTAACTTCCTTTTCCTTCCGGGTAGGGGATGTGCAATCCTGTGCCCAGAAGATGCGGAGTTAGGCACAGGCCATTGAATTAATTCATAGCAATCCCAGAGGGTTCTGCTTTGTGACAGGCATCACGGAGATGGTGCATCAATAACAAAAAGCCAAATACCAACAAGGAGAAAGCCAAAATGAAAACGATGATGAAAGCACTGACCGCGGCAGCGCTGGGCGTTGCTGCCAGCGTGGCACAAGCGGCCGACGATGTGACGCTGCAATTGAAGTGGGTCACGCAGGCGCAGTTTGCGGGTTACTACGTGGCGCAGGACAAAGGCTTCTACGGTGAGGAAGACCTGAACGTGACCATCAAGCCAGGCGGTCCAGACATTGCCCCGGCGCAGGTGATTGCCGGGGGTGGTGCCGATGTGGTTCTGGACTGGATGCCATCCGCGCTTGCAAGCCGTGAAAAGGGCTTGGCGTTGGTCAACATTGCACAGCCGTTCAAAGCCTCTGGCATGATGCTGACTTGCCGCAAGGATGCGGGTGTGTCTTCGCCAGAGGATTTCGCAGGCAAGACATTGGGCGTTTGGTTCTTTGGCAACGAGTATCCATTCCTGAGCTGGATGAACAAGCTGGGTCTGGCAACAGACGGCTCTGACGGCGGCGTGACCGTACTGAAGCAGGGTTTCAACGTAGATCCAATTCTGCAGGGTCAGGCGGCCTGTGTATCGACTATGACCTACAACGAATATTGGCAGATCATTGACGCGGGCCTGAGCCCGGATGATCTGGTGGTATTTAAGTATGAAGACCAAGGCGTGGCAACGCTCGAAGACGGCATGTACGTCATGGAAGAAAAGCTCGCTGATCCGGCGTTTGAAGACAAAATGGTACGCTTTGTGCGTGCGTCCATGAAAGGCTGGAAGTGGGCTGAAGAGAACCCAGAAGAAGCGGCGCTGATCGTACTGGACAATGATGCTTCCGGCGCACAGACCGAAGAGCATCAGGTGCGCATGATGAGCGAGATTGCCAAGTTGACCGCGGGCAGCAATGGCGCGCTGGATGTGGCTGACTTTGACCGCACTGTAGACAGCCTGATGTCTGGTGGGTCTGATCCTGTGATCACCAAAAAGCCAGAAGGTGCGTGGACCCACGCAATCACCGACAAGGCCCTGAACTAAGTTCGTTTCAAGCGTGGGGAAAGGCCGGGTTTTGCCCGGCCTTTTTTCTTTGTGTGCAGGCTTTCAATTCTGTCGCTTGCCACATATGTGGATTGCGGAATGTGACGGCGGAGAGTGACCATGAGCGGCAAGAAATTGACCTGTTTTGACTGTGGCCAAGTGAACCGCGTGCCTTATGACAAGCTAAGTTCGGAGCCCAATTGTGGCAGCTGTGGCAAAGGCTTGATGAACGGCAAGGTGGCTGAGGTTGATCTCGCGACGTTTGAGAAGGCGGTGCGCACGGATGATGTGCCGCTGGTGGTGGATTTCTGGGCGCCGTGGTGTGGGCCGTGTCGCCAGATGGCGCCGCAGTATCAAGCGGCGGCACAGGAGGTCAAAGGCACGGTGCGTTTGGTGAAGCTGAACACCGAAGCGCATAAAAACGCGGGCGCGAAATATCGTATTCGTGGTATTCCAACGATGGCGGCTTTCACAAACGGCAAAGAGCGCGCCCGGCAGTCCGGCGCGATGCCCAAATCGGCGATTGTGAAGTGGGTTAAGGCGTCCGTCTGAACGCGTTGAGCAGGTAGCGGGGCAGGCGCGCTAGCACGCGGCGTGACAGTTCTGGATATTCCACTTCACCGGCCAGAAGACGCATATACATCATGCGCACCGTATCAGAGCGGCGGAAGGTGCTGATGAAAGCTTTCTGCCAGCGCGGGGCAAAGATGATGCGGCGCAGATTGCGGGCGATGCGCAGGTTGCGGTGCATGTCCTTGAGCCCGGTTTTGTAGCGCGCCAGAGCGGTGTGCGGTTCCGTGGCCGCGAGCGCGTCACAGGCCGCTTGGGCGGCGATTTGACCGCTTCTCATGGCAAAGGCGATGCCTTCTCCAGTGATCGGGTCCACTAGGCCAGCAGCGTCGCCTGCCAAGAGAATATGAGCGCGGCCCGGCGAGGCGTGAAAGTCGCCAAACGGCAGGTGGTGGCCTTTTATTTTCACGGCTTCAGACGGCAGGCCCAGCGTGCGCATGTAGCGCTGCATGTGGTCTTTCATATCTGGGTTTGGAGTGCGTAGTCCGCCAACGCCAACTGTGGTAGAGCCTTGTTTTGGAAAAGACCAGCCATATCCCCAAGTCGCGGCGGCGAAGTCGATCCGTAAAGGGTGGTCATGGGGGTCTTGCACCGACAGAGGGGCTTCGATTTCGAGACCAAATCCGATGGTTTTTGTGTCGAAAGATTTGCCAAATAGCTGTTTGGCGACAATGGAATTCACCCCATCTGCGCCAATGATGACCGCGGCAGTCAAGGTTGTGCCGTTGCGCAATTTTACCGCTGTTTCAGTGAGTTGGGATATGGCTTGGCCTGAGAAGTCCTCGGCGCCGGCGTCCAAGGCATGGGCAAACATGGCCGCATCCAGATCCAAGCGCATGGTGAGATGCAGGGGCGGGACTTCCTTGAGAACAGCCAGCTCACGGCCGTCATGCCAGAAGGCAATTTCATCGCGAGTGACAGCGTGAGAAAGGTCCACATCCTGACCAAAAATCTCGTGATAATAGGCGCGGCTGCGCTCGGTAAAGAGGCCGCCGCAGAGCTTGCTGCGTGGGAAGGTCGCCTTGTCGATCAGTGCCACAGATCGCCCCTGTTTCGCGGCCCATGTGGCTGCCGCACTGCCGGCAGGGCCTGCGCCAATTACGATGATGTCAAACTGGGTCATGCGCGTGTCCTTCTGGGGCGGGTTTCTACCAGCTTTTCGCGGCGGCGCCAGAGGGTTAGGGTGGGGAAAGTCTAGAAAGGATGCGCGATGAGTGATGAGAGACAGCCAGACGGGGAAGCGACGCTGCGGGTTTTGGCGATGCCGTCAGATGTGAACATCAATGGCGATATCTTTGGCGGCTGGGTGCTGAGCCAGATGGATATTGCCAGCGGGATCATCGCAGCGCAGCGGGCCAAGGGGCGGGTGACCACGGTTGCGGTGGACGCGATGCAGTTCATCAGACCGGTGCAAGTGGGTGATATCCTTTGTGTTTGGGCCTGGGTGGAACGTGTCGGGCGCAGCTCTATGGGCATCAAAATCGAGGCCTGGGCGGTGCGACACCGGCGGGGTGTTTCGGAGAAGGTGACCGAGGCGGTGTTCACCTATGTGGCAATTGATGAGGATGGAAAACCGCGGGCTGTGCCGCAAGAAGATGCGGCCTGGCCGCCGCGCTAAAATGGGCGATTTGCACGTCGGTATAACGTCTGTATCGCGGCTGTTTTGCGGAGGTGCATATTTGGGCGCGCGCAACGGCGGCGCGCGGTGCAGTTTGGTGGGTTTAACCTCTGATCGGCAGGGTGTCCTTCAAGGAGGCGCAGCATGTCTGAGGATCAGAGCGAGGATTGGCCGCCGTTTCAACGGGCCAGCAAAGGCACCAAGACACAGCGCATGGCGCGGGAGGCTTTGGGGCGCAACCTGCTGGCATTGACCGCTGAGACCTGGATCACCGAGGCGTTGCGGGAGGCGGTGCCGGAGGCGTGGCACACGCTGGAGCAGGATCTGGATGTGGCGGAGCCGAAAGAGAAAGTGACGCTGTATCTGGATCGCTCGGTAGCGAAGTTTTACCGCGCCATGGGGCAGGGGTATCAGGCGCGCATCAATCGGTTGCTCGCAACCTGGGCGCAGATGAAGATTGCCGAAGAGGTGCAACTGGACGCGCATTTGGCGGCGCGGTTGCGGGATTAGGGGCGCGGCCCCGTCACAGCGGGCTGTGACTCCCCGAGGTATTTTTAGAAAGAGAAAGCGTTAGGCTTTGTAGAGGCCAAACTCGTCTTGCTCGGCAAAGCGGCCGCGCAGGGCGGTCAGCGTCAGCGCGATGAGGCCAGAGCAGAGCGGGAAGCCGAGCGAGAAGCTCAGGTAGGTGGTGAGGGCGGTCCAGACCGAGGCGTCCTGAAACATCATCTGAATGCCACCAAGCAGGATGCCTGCGATGCTGCCAGCAAAGATGAGGATAAGGGCCATGTCTGCGTCTCCGGTTGATGTCGTTAACCATTACTAAGGTGAAATGGGGCGCAAATGTGGCACGGAAAGGGCTTTGCTGTGGGCGGTGGCTAAAACTTATCTGGCTTTGCGGGGGCGTAGGGACTGGGTGAGGGCGGTGAGCAAGTGGCGGATGGTTTGATCCCCGTGGTTTGGTTCATTCGAAGTTAGGCACAGGGCGTGGGATTTAATTGGTGTTACAGTTGGATAGCGGGGGATGTCAGGGAAAGTGGCGAGCCAATATTGGTTAATCAGCCGTTAACTGGCATTTGGTAGTCTGCAGATATGTCCCGCTACATTCGCCCCAAGGTGCCCGGTGCAACGGTGTTCTTCACCGTCAATCTGGCTGCGCGTGGCGAGGACAGTTTGATAAAGCACATTGATGCGCTGCGAGATGCAGTGCGCAAAACGCTTTCGGAGCGCCGGTTCTATATCGATGCATGGGTGGTGATGCCGGATCATATACATTCGGTTTGGACATTGCCCCCCGGGGACAGTGATTATGCAAGGCGATGGCAGGTGATCAAAGCCCGGTTTTCTCGATCCGTGCCGAAAGGACACCAACGCAGTAGCCATGTTGCACGACGCGAACGCGCTGTGTGGCAGCGGCGGTTTTGGGAGCATCATGTTCGTGATGCAGAGAGCTACCGTGCGGCGATAAGCTATTGCCATTTGAACCCGGTCAAACATGGGTTTGTTCAGAACGCAGAAGAGTGGCCGTATTCGTCGGTGCACAGGGACATTGCGATTGGGCGGTGGATGTAGGGTGTGCATTTGTTGCGCACCGTAGGAGTGTTTGGGGCGGGAGTGGTGCGCAGTGAATGCGCACCCTACGGGGGCCATTATCTGTGAAGGCACTCGTTAAAAACTTCGGATCGGGTTAGTTTTTCCGCGGAGAAAGTGCTGGAGCCACACTTCCACAAACATTCGAGTTTTCTTTCAGTTTTAGGCCAGAGGTTCCTGGAGACGCCAACTTCGAATGGGAAGAATTGTGCTCTGAGCGCGGCTCCCGAGAAATCAAAGGAGTCTTGGTTTACACTGTCTGCTAGTTCTCCGATCAATTCGGAGTAGAGATCTGAATATAGGAGAAACAGCAAAGCATCATAGTCTGCATCCAGGGTCTCTTGTAGAAGGATCTTTGTTCTCATCGCGTCAACCAGATGTAGCCGTTGCACAAGATCCTCAACAGGAAAGGGAACGAAGAATTCTCCGATAAAAGATTCCGAGTAGAGGGACACCCTTTGTTGTTCCGTGACGCCAGGGAGCGCGCAAAACTCCATTGCCAAATCCAACTTTGGATCGCAACTTTTACTGCCTTCGAGGTACTCCCCGCTAAGGAATTGGCGGGTATCTACACATGCATCGGAGCCCTGTTTGGAAAGAGGCAGATCCGATTGTGCAAATGCCAAACCATGGCAAATCAAAAGGACGGCGAAGCCGTATATCGTGTCGGTAAACCTACACAAAAATCTGTTTTGTCTGAACACTTCGATAACCTCACTATTCGCCAATTCACTGATGGCGAGACAAACTTGTTTTCAACAGATACTGGAAATTGTGCTGTAAAAAACAACTTTCGCTCGAGGTTGAATTACTTCACTTGCGCTGGACGGAGTGAAGCAAGGGGGCGGGGCGGACGCGTAAGCCCTCTTTGGGGGCTTTGGGGGGGCTAGCTATTGAGGTGGTGAAATGAAAACACCCGCGCCGGGGCGCGGGTGGATTGTTGTCTCGGTCACGCGACGCTTATGTGGTCTCCTCCGTAGGGTGCGCGGTTGCCGCGCACCGTTTTGTTTGGTCGGGAGGAGTGGTGCGCAGTGAATGCGCACCCCACGTTAGCGGCTGAACTTTTTGTGCTTGAGCCGTTTAGGCTCCAAGGCATCTGCGCCAAGACGGCGCTTTTTGTCTTCTTCGTAGTCTTCAAAGTTGCCTTCGAACCATTCCACATGAGCGTCGCCTTCAAAGGCCAGCATGTGGGTACAGATGCGGTCGAGGAAGAAGCGGTCGTGGGAGATGACCACGGCACAGCCTGCGAAATCCACCAAGGCGTCTTCGAGTGCGCGGAGGGTTTCTACGTCGAGGTCGTTGGTTGGTTCGTCGAGCAGCAAGACGTTGCCGCCTTCTTTCAGCAGACGTGCCATGTGCACGCGGTTGCGTTCCCCGCCGGACAGCAGGTTCAGCGGTTTCTGCTGATCGCCACCTTTGAAGTTGAAGGACGAGCAGTAGGCGCGGGAGTTCACCTGAGCGTCGCCCAGTTCGATGATTTCCGCGCCGCCGGAGATGGCTTCCCAGACAGTGTCTTTGTCGTTCAGGTCATCGCGGGACTGGTCGACGTAGCTGAGCTTCACGGTGTCGCCGTATTCCACGGTGCCTTCGTCCGGCTGTTCCTGACCGGTGAGCATTTTGAAGAGCGTGGATTTACCAGCCCCGTTGGGGCCGATCACGCCCACAATCCCACCCGGAGGCAGAGAGAATTCGAGGTTTTCGATCAGCTGCTTGTCGCCATAGTGCTTGGAGAGTCCGTTGACCTCAATGACTTTGGAGCCCAAACGAGGCCCGTTTGGAATGACGATCTGTGCGCGGCCGACTTTTTCACGCTCTGACTGGTTGGCCATCTCGTTATAGGCGCTGATACGGGCTTTGGATTTGGCCTGACGGGCTTTTTGACCCTGACGCATCCAGTCAAGTTCGCGCTGCAAGGTTTGTTGCTTGGATTTGTCTTCGCGGGCTTCCTGCTCCAGACGTTTGGCTTTTTGCTCCAGCCATGCGGAGTAGTTGCCCTCATATGGGATGCCCTTGCCGCGGTCGAGCTCGAGAATCCAGCTGGTGATGTCGTCGAGGAAGTAACGGTCGTGGGTGACGCAGAGGATGGTGCCTTTGTAGTCGATCAGGTGCTGTTGCAGCCAGGCGATGGTTTCCGCATCGAGGTGGTTGGTCGGTTCATCGAGCAGCAGCATTTCTGGCGCTTCGAGCAGCAATTTGCACAGCGCCACGCGGCGGGCTTCCCCGCCGGAGAGGTCTTGAATGCGGGCGTCATCTGGCGGGCAGCGCAGAGCTTCCATGGAGATGTCGACCTGGCTGTCGAGATCCCAGAGGTTCTGGGCATCGATGTCGTCTTGCAGGGCGGCCATTTCGTCAGCGGTTTCGTCGCTGTAGTTCATCGCCAGTTCGTTGTAGCGGTCCAGAATGGCCTTTTTTGCAGCCACGCCGAGCATGACGTTTTCGCGCACGGACAGGCTTTCGTCGAGCTTTGGCTCCTGAGGCAGGTAGCCGACGCGGGCGCCCTCAGCAGACCAGGCCTCGCCGGTGAAGTCTTTGTCCAGACCGGCCATGATCTTCATCAGGGTGGATTTACCGGCGCCGTTGACACCAACCACACCAATTTTCACGCCCGGAAGGAAGGACAGGTGGATGTTTTCGAAACACTTTTTACCGCCGGGATAGGTCTTGGACACACCCTGCATGTGATAGACGTACTGATAAGCTGCCATGGGAGTCGACTCCGAAGAAAAATGCTGTTTCAGCGGGTCTAGCCAAGCGCGGGCAAAAGGGCAATGATCCGCGCGATTATGAAGAAGGAATTTGCCATGCGATGGTTGGCGGTTGTTGGAATGTTGTGGGCCACTCAGGGGGCGGCGCAAGTGACCAATTATGAGGCGGATGGCAATCTGGAGAGCACTTATGATGTGGGATGTGTCGCGTTGAGCGAGCTGTCCAACGCCTATTCACCGGCGGATTTGGCTGGTGGGGTGATCCGCTGTTTTAAAGATGGTCAGGACGACCGTGCCTTTGAAATGATTGTGACCATGCAGCTGCGTACGGCGTTTGACACTTTGCGGGTGGAGGACACCACCGCACATCAGGCTGGGCAGGTGATGATGTTGGAAATTCAGTATGCGGCAGGTGAGGCCTTTGGGCCGCGCATGCAAGACGCTGCGGCGCAATTTGGCGATAGCGGCAGTCCGAGGCATTCAGCGTTGTGTGCGCAGATGGCGGAGTTCGGGCCGCCGAGCCACTCGCCGCGCTATATGGTGCAACATGGGATGACGGCGTTTACCGGACGCGAAGGCGACGGGCTGTTGGATGACTTTGATCCCGTCGAAAGCTGGGAGATGTTGTTGGAAGAGTATCTGCAGTGCGAGGCCTGACAGGGCGCAATAAAGCTGTTTTCTTCCCATGACTTGAGATAGGTCATGTCGCAGCGGTCGTCGGAGGGCGATATAGCCAAAAGTTGCCCTCGATTTTCTGAAAGACCGTTTGCGTTGAAATGTAGAGTCCCGATAAACCTCATTGTGTTGCTGTTTGCGGCGCTGAGTTTTGCGACGTTTTCAACCGCACATGTCACCCGAGTAATTGCAGAGCCCTTGGCTGAAGTCGCTGGGCTATTTGGTGCGGGCGACATCTGCGGCGATATGGGCAGCGACGCCGGGCAAGAATGCCCAAGCTGTGTTGTTGCGTCGACCGCTCTGTTTGCACAATCGCATCACCTGTCGCGCGCTGCGTTTTTCCATAAAGAGAAGTTTCAGTGGCTGTCTCAGGCATGGTCCGGGCGGGTGTCCAACGCGGTCTATCTTGCAAGAGCACCGCCCTCGTTTTCCTGACCTCTCACCGAGGGTGCGCCCTCACGTCAAAGATATCAGGAAAATGAACATGAAAATCTCGCACTTTGTATCCGCCTGCGTGTTCGCAGCGGCAGCCGGAACCGTGGCCAATGCACATGCCACACTGGAAGTTAAAGAAGCAGAGGTCGGCAGCTACTATAAAGCTGTTGTCCGCGTTGGGCATGGGTGCGATGGCTCGGCCACCAAATCCATGCGGGTTCAGATCCCCGAAGGTGTGCTGTCGGTGAAGCCAATGCCCAAGCCCGGCTGGACGCTGGAAACCGTGAACGGCGCGTATGAAAACAGCTATGATCTGCATGGGCGGACCATGACAGAAGGCGTCAAAGAAGTGGTTTGGACCGGTGAATTGGCGGCTCCTCACTTTGACGAATTTGTCTTTATGGCGAAGCTTGATAAGTCACTTCCAGCTGGCGAAATGCTGTTCTTCCCAACGGTGCAGTCCTGTTTCGAGGGCGAAAACCCATGGGTGGAAATCCCGGCCAAAGGTCAGGATCCGCATGAGCTCAAAAAGCCAGCCCCTGGGTTGATGCTGACCGCACCCAACGCGCACTCGCACTAAACCCACAAATTGAAATTGAAGATGGGCGGCCAAGATCGGGCCGCCCTTTTTGTTGGGGGTGGCGCTTTGATGTTGACTTCCTGGCTGCTCAAAGCTCTTTAGCCAGCGTGCCTTACGGATTGCCATATGTTGCGCGCGGCCAGAAAATTGGGCTGCTTGGGGGATCGTTTGATCCGCCACACACAGGTCATGTGCATATCACCAAAGAGGCGCTTAAGCGGTTTGGGCTCGATCAGGTCTGGTGGCTGGTCAGCCCGGGCAATCCGCTTAAGGATCGTGGACCAGCGAAGCTGGAACAACGCATGACAGCGGCGCGTGACATTATGGATCATCCGCGGGTGCATATCTCTGATTTTGAGAGCCACGTGGGCACGCGGTATACCGCAGAAACCATTGCGGTGTTGCAGGACAAATGCCCGCAGGCGCGGTTTGTCTGGCTGATGGGCGCCGATAATCTGGCGCAGTTTCACCGATGGCGAGACTGGCAGGACATTATGGCGCGGGTGCCGGTGGGCGTGTTGGCGCGCCCCGGTGACCGGATTGAGGCGCGCACAGCCAAGGCAGCGCAGGTGTTTCGCAAAGCCCGATTGCACCCGCGCAATAGTCGCCAGTTGAGTCGCGCAATTGCGCCTGCCTGGGCCTTTGCCAATGTGCCAATGCAGGCCATCAGCTCCACAGAACTGAGAAAAAACGGCGCTTGGCCAAAGGGTTAAAGTGTTTCATTTTTATAAGTGAAATCCGGCCGCAGCCTGTAAGCCTCTATTAACTCAGCAGTTCTAGTTTGACCGAGGAACTAAAGGCGTCTGTGCGTCTTTTGGACAAGCGGAACTGCGGTTTCCCCAACAAGACACACAGAAGCACACAGTGTTTACGGGTTTTCATTTGGCCAATTGGGCCAAGTGGGAGGTGAGGATTTGGGCCTGTCAAATTGACACGCCGTGATCGCGTAACAGATTGAAACTGCGCCGAGAAAATGGCGCCTAATCAGGCCCCGCCGCAGGATGTTGGGGTGGTCTGGCCGGAGCGAATAATGACTGGTGAAAAGAAGCGGTCCTTTGGGCTGTCGATCATGGGGCGGCTGTTGCTGCCGATCGTGGCCTGTATTTTGGTGTCCTTCATTGCGACCACTGTGTTTTGGGTGAGCAAGCAGAGCAACACGCTGATCAAAGCGTTTGAAAGCGAACTGGCGCTGTCGCAGACTTTTGTGGCGCCACCCGTAGCGGCAGCGGTTTGGGATTTTAACACCGATGGGGCCGCCGGTGCCATTGCCGGTGTGACCCAGATGGAAAATGCCTTGTTTGCCAAGGTGTTTGTCGACGATGAGCTGTTTGCGAAAGTGGCCGTAGACGGTGCGGATCAAACCGGTTGGGAAGAGGGCGTGGCCGAGATTTTGGCCATGGACGAAGCCGAAGCGCGGTTTGAATCCAACCATGTGGCTTATGTGAAATTCCCGATCCTGCACACTGATGGCACCGTTGTGGCCGAAATGGTGATGGGATTTTATGACGGCGTGATCGCTGCGGTGGTGAACAAGCTTTACATGCAATCGTTGATTGCTGTGGCTGTGATTTGCTTGGTGATGTCGGCGATTGTGTATTTCTCAGCGGCCGGTGTGACCCGACCGTTGGCGCGGATTGTCGCGCGGATCACCGCGTTGCGTGATGGGGATACGGCAAGTGAGGTGCTATCGACCGATCGCAAAGATGAACTGGGCCGGCTGGCGCGGGCCGTGCGCGAATTTGTGGAAACCATCAAAGCCAACAAAACCATGGAAGAGCAAGCTCACGCCTCGGCGCGGGAGCAATCCGAAGTGGTTAGTGAACTGGCAGATGGGTTGAACCATCTGGCACAGGGGCAGTTGAGCCATCGCATCACCACCGCGTTCAGCAGCGACTATGAAATGTTGCGGGCGGATTTCAACAAGACCGCGGAAGCGTTGGACGATGTGATTGGCCGTGTGTTGGGCACCATTTCGCAGATCGAAGACGAGACTGGCGAAATGGCAGAAGGCACGCAGAACCTGGCCAAACGTACGGAAGCACAGGCCGCAACGCTGGAAGAGACCGCAGCGGCGATTGGCTCGATCACTGATGGCGTGCAATCGGCGTCTGATCAGACCAAATCTGTTGAGAACACGGTGGATGCCACCAAATCAGAAGCGATGCGGGGTGGCGAGATTGTGAAATCCGCGGTGGACGCCATGCAGGACATCAAAGACAGCGCCGGAAAGATCAGCGAAATCAACCGGGTGATTGAAGATATCTCGTTCCAGACCAACTTGTTGGCACTGAATGCCGGGGTTGAGGCCGCGCGGGCTGGGGACAGCGGACGTGGGTTTGCTGTGGTCGCTTCAGAGGTGCGCTCGCTGGCGCTGCGCTCTGCAACCAGTGCGCATGAGATCAAAGAATTGATTGATACCTCGTCTGATCAAGTGGACGTTGGCGTCGATCTGGTGGACCAGGCGGGCAAAGCCATTGAAGGCATCATCACCAAAATTCAGGAGGTGAGCCGGCTGGCGGTGCAGATTGCGAACAGCTCGCGCGATCAGGCGACCGCGATCACCGAGATCAATTCTGGCGTGATGGATCTGGACCGGGTGACGCAACAGAACGCCAGCTTGGTGGATCGCTCCAGTGCGCAGGGGCGAGCGCTGCAGGAAGCCGCCAGTGAGTTGGCGGAGCTGGTTGGCAGCTTCCGTCCGTCTTCGGTGGGTGGGGCAAGCTCGGATGCTTATGACGAGGACTTCCGCCAGACCGCCTAACCAATGGGCATACAAGTTTGAAAGGCCGGTGCGCAGAGAATGTGTGCCGGCCTTTTTGTGTGGTGCGGTCCGCCTAAACTCTTGCCGAATTCACCTCCGTTTTACCGAATCCCACCAGCATGAATGCGTGGCGAGTGGTGCCAGAGAGAGGATTTCTTATGCAAAAACGCGCGATGATGTTTGTGGTTCTGACGGTTATGGCGGTGTCGACAATGGCTGCGACGGGCTCCGCCGAAAGAGGATTTGCGACTGTGGCACCCTTTGGGTTTTTCACGGATTATTAAACCGCAATGGCTGGGTCACGGTGTGGACTGTGCGGCGGTGTGTGTTGTTTGCAAGCTTGAAGTAAGCGTGACAAGTGGGGCGAACTGCATGTGGCCGACATAAGCCTGTGCGGAGGTTCCATCTGCGGCCACGCCAGCCCAAGAGGCGACGCTTTTGTCCACTGCCCATAGATTGGCAAACAAATAACCTGGTTCCTTTGGCAGTGGGGACTCTGCCTCGGTCACTTCGAAAATCATGGTGTCTTCGACAAACCACCGCAAGCGATCCGGATGCCATTCAAAGGCGTAACGGCGTGGGTGATCAGCGGCGTCAAACCCTAGGGGGATTTTACGGCTCCTGAGGTGGCCGTCCACAAACCAGGCAACCTGAACCTGGGTGGTATCTTGTCCGAGAAACTCTATGTCGATTTCATCATGCCGGGTGCCATAGTGCGGGCCGGTATAGGTGAAAAAACCGGTAACTATGCCGTCCCCGCGCGCCGGGTGCAGAACTGCCTCGTAGCGGCCATAGTGACTTGGCGTTTCACGCCGGATTGAAGCCCCCAGAAAGCGGTTTTCTGCGGAGGTCTGCGGCGTCACAGACAGATGCAGCCCTTGATCAAATCGCAGATTTTTGCGGCTCCAGTCGGTGTCAAATGCCGGGTGGATGAAGGTGTAATGTGCAACATGCCAACCGGCCTCAGGTGGCTGCGCAAACTGTTCGCTAAATCCGTTGATTGGATCAGCCAGCGCTGGGTTGGCCGCCGCTAAAGCCACAGCCAAGCCAAGACGCAATCTGCGCCAGCTTTCGAGTATCCCACGCATCAGGCCCCCACCCGATTAAGGTTAATGGACTATTTCCACACCTTTGAAATCATCAGGCAGGGCTGGAGGGCAAGAAAAAACGCGCGCGTTGGTTAATGCGCGTCGTGGTTAATGAATACGGCGGATTTGCCGTTATAAGCCGTTTGCCGCGTTAAGGGCAGGTCTTGGCCTGAATTTCCACGCGGCGGTTATGTACGGACGTGCTTTCCAAACCGGACAAAGGCCGTGCTTCGCCTGCGGAGCCAACGGTGCGGATGCGCGAAGGGTCTTTCAGCCCGTCGCGCAAGGCGGCGGCCACCGTTTCGGCCCGTTTGAGCGCCAGTGCTTTGTTTGCGTCCTCACCACCGCTGCTGTCAGAGTGGCCAATCAGGCGCAGGCAGGCGGATTGCATCACAGACGTGTTCAGCACGGACAGCAACACCGCAAGCTGTACCTGTGCATCGTCATTCAAACTGGTGCCGCCTTGTGGAAAAAAAATGTGGCTTTCCAGCACTTCATTGGACAGGGCCGTTGGAGAAGACGACGGCGATCCGGCGCTGGGCAAACCACATTGCGTGGGTTCCACGCCGTATTGTTCCACGGCACGGGCACAAAGTTCCGTTTCATTCAACGCAGTTGCAGCGCTTGGATCAAAAACGCCGAGCAAAACCAGTATCAGCAGATGGGGGAACCGAAAGACACACATAACAACACTCCTCGCCCCGACAGGGTAAGAACAAACTGTTGCGAAGCGGTTAATGAAACTAGAACAAAATAAAAACAAATGCGCATTTGTTCACTTTTTGTTCAGGTTTGGCAGTGACACTGAATGTGTTGTTTGTTTGGTAAATGGTGAACTGCATGGTTGCAGATGGTCCTGATACGGGGCGGCACACCTGGATCGACGCCTTGCGCCTATTTGCAGGCGTGTCGATGGTTGGGCTGCATGTGACAGCGGATGCTCAAGGGCAGCCGTTCCCGGAGGCGGATCCTGCGGCGCGCTTAGCGCCTATGGTGCTGCGCGCGCTGCTGTATACGGCGCGGACGGAACTGTTTTTGATGATCTCGATAATGTTGCTGTTGATGACGCTTTCCCGGCGCCCCCGCAGTTATGGAACAGTGATGGCTGAGCAGGCACGTCGGCTGTTGATCCCTTTTGTGTTCTGGACCGCGGCTTATGCGTTTTACAACCTGCTGAAGGCCAGGTCATTGGGGTATGAGGCTGAGGTTTTTGCCGCGCTTCAACAGCCAGTCACCTGGGCCGGGTATCTGCTGTTGGGGGATGTGAAGTATCACATGCATTTTATACCAACGCTGTTTGCGCTCTTGCTGTTTTTTCCACTGTTTGAGGTGGCAGAACGCAGGCCAATGATGGGCTTGTTTGTGGTGCCAGCCTTGCTGCTGAAGCAACTGGTAGACCCTCTGCTGTATGCCGCCCTGTGGGACACGGAAATTCTTGGCTATGCGGTGCGCGCCCTCAAGGTGCTGAGTTACCTTGGCTACGGCATGGCGGCAGGTGCGGTTTTGGGGCTGTGGCGCCAAACCACGGCAGTAGAGCGGCAAACCTGGGTTGGGCCAATTGCCCTGACTGCGAGTGTGTTGCTTGTCCTCAAACTGATTGGCACGGTCAAAGTGATCGCAACTGGCCGCTGGGTGTATGACAATCCTTTAGCCTTTTGGGCGGACTATCTGATGCCAGTTGCGCTTTTGATTTTGTGCCTGACCCTGGCCCATAAGGCCTGGCCGGCCGGGCTGTCGCGGCTTTCAAAATATGCGTTTGGGCTCTATCTGTGCCATCCGGTTTTTCTGGATCTTGCAGAAATGGCTTTGGCAGGACGGGATGTCACGCCAAGTCAGTCGGTTGTGTTGGAACTTGCCTGGACGCTTCCCGCAACTGGTTGTTTCGTCTGGACGCTGAGCCACCACAAGTTGACCGCGTGGACAGTGGGATTGGGCTCTCTGCCTGAGTTCCCTTTGCTGCGTCGCCCAGGCAAAGCCTGAACGTGCCCTAAGATCAAGGAGACCCCTATGCTTACCAATTCTGAAGATGTCGGCATGATTTCGATCCTGAAGATCGCTGCGGCACGGCTGACCTCGGCCGACTATGCCACACTGAAGGCTGCAGAAGCCCAATGTGCCGCCCGTGGGCGCTCGGCCATTTTGGTGGATCTTAGCGCGGTGCGCCGGATTGCACGGTCTGGTCTTGCGGCTTTGGTCGAGTTTCAAAGTGAAGCGCCACATCAGATGGCGGTTGGCTTTTTTGGGGCGGGCGAGCGCGTTCAAAAGGAAATCTCAAAGTGCACTTTGTCCAGATTGCTGAGGGTGTTTAAAACCCGCAAAGACGCGCTTGCGGCTCCGGTGTTTCGCGCCCGGCAATTGACCGGCGTTAAGGCTGTGATTTTGGTCGCAGGACAAGGCGCGCGCATGGCGCCGCTTAGCCATGACACCCCCAAACCGCTGCTCGACTTTCTTGGGCGGCCGGTGCTGGACCATGTGCTGCGACACCTGTCGGCGTTTGGGATCAGGGACTTTATCCTTAATCCCGGACACCTAGCCCCTCAGTTCCACGCGCATGTGCGCAGCTCGCCATTGCGCAGTTTCCAATTTTTGAACGAAGGCCAGTGGCACGGTGATCAATGGCAATCCGCTCCGCTTGGGTCGGCCAGCACCCTGCGCCATCTGCAGCGCACCACCCGTGCGTTTGACGAGGATTTCCTGGTGTTTTGCGGCGACGCGGTGACCAATATCGATGTGGCGGCATTGTTGGCGCAGCATCGCGCCAGTGGTGCGGATGTGACAATAGCCGCCCAGCACGTGCCGCCCGCCCAGGTGCAGAAGTATGGCATCATTGACGCAGAGCGCTCTGGACGTATTTGTCGGTTTGCCGAGAAACCAGCGCCCAAAGACGCCCCATCCTGTCTGGCCAGCAGCGGCATTTATGTATTTGCCCCAAGAGTTCTGAAACATGTGTCAGCGCAGTCTGAGCAAGACATCGCGCAACATTTGCTGCCCAGTCTTTTGGCTGCCGGGCGACACTTGCAGGTCTATGACGCTCCGTTCAGTTGGATCGATCTGGGCAACCCAAACGACTATTTCTCCGGCCTGTCTCGCGGGCTGCGCGGGCTTATCCCCGACCTGATGCCAAACGGGCAGCTGATACGGCGGCACGTCTGGGCCGCAGATGGAGCGGACGTCTCGCCGCGCGCGGTGATTGTTGGGCCCGCCTTTATCGGCGCCGATGCGGTGGTGGAAGCTGGCGCAAAGCTGGAGGGACCAGTTGTGCTTGGCGCCGGGGCACGGGCCTGTCGGCGCAGCTTGGTGCGCCGGTCGGTGGTGTGTGCACAAACCCGCATAAATGCGGGCACCTGGGTTGATGACATGATTGTGGCACCTGATTGGGCGCTTGATCATCGGTACATGGACAGCCATGCGCAACCGCACACGCCGCTTGACGGCATTGCGGTTGAGCCTCTTCAGGATGGGGCGCCATTGATGCAGCCTCAACCCGTGGTACGGCAGGCTGGCGGAGGCGCGCGATGAGGCAAATCAGACACCTGCAGCGGCTGACCGAAATGGCTTGGCGGCGAATTTTCCGATGGGTGGGGCAAACTGGACTGACCGGAGCCTGTATCGTTTTTATGAGCCAGCAGGCGCAGGCCGATTCTGTTACCGCAGCTTCTGCACAGGACAGGTTTTGGATTTTGTGGGAGCGGGTTACCTTTGTTGGCACACATTGCCCAGGCGGCGCGCAGTGTCAGGAGCGGCGCAGCTTTTCCAGCCGCCCTTTGGACACCAGCAACACAGGCTTCATCTATCGATTGTTTGGTGTGCGTGATGGCGGAAATCAAGCAGGAGGCCTGCCGCGTGACCATCCCGAAGCGCCGGAAGTTTGCCTGAAAAGTCAGGCTGATTTGAGCCTTGGTTTTGACCCGAAGGCTTTGCCAAGGTCTGAAAAAGGAGAGGTATTACGGGGGGTTAAGAAGCTGCACCTAGACCTGACAACCCTTAAGCCTCCGCCTGGATTTGATGGAACATTTGGGCGCCAGCTGCAAAAAGCCTTTGACGCCAAACTCACGGCTGCAGGCATTCGGATTGTCCCTCAAGATCAGCTTCATCTTGTGCCAGGCCAACCCACCTTGAACCTCTATTTTTCATTCTCCGATCCAAGCGATTTATGCAAATACGAATATTCGGTTTTTGCCAGTTTGTCGCAGGAGGTGCTGTTGACCCGGGATCTACGGATCAAAGTTGCCGCCGGTGTTTGGTCTTACTCCACAGGATCCACGGCAAAGGACCATCAGGGAACAGAGGCGGATGCAATTATGCGTGTTGTGGACATGTTTGTGCGCGATCACCAGCAGGCAAACGCGCGCTGAAGATCACAGGGCCAACGGAGGCTGAAACGCAATGACAAAGTCGTATTTTGAGATGTTTTCCCATCGTCAAGCTCCCATCTACACGCCTCTCGGGGCCTGGCGCCGGTGGGTTTGGCACTTTCTGGCCGGCGCAGCCATTGCCGCGGGCGCGGCCTATTTGCACTGGCGCTGGACCGCCTCCCTAAATCCGGACGCATTTGTATTTTCCGTTTTTGTGGCCACTGCGGAGAGTTTGTTTTTCTTGGGTACGTTGTTGTTTTACTTCGACATTTGGGATGAGGGGGATACGCCTTTTGTCGCGGTTTTGGATGGTCATCCCTGGCACGCGCCGCACTCCACAACAACCTCCGTGGATATTTTCGTCACAACTTATGACGAACCGCTTGAAGTGGTGCGCCCCTCGTTGGAGGCGCTGTTGGCTGTGCACGTGCCTCACGGGGTACGGATACGCGTGTGTTTGTTGGATGACGGCGATCGAGCTGAGATGGCTTTGGAAGCGGAGCGGCGCGGCATTGGCTATTTTTCTCGGCAAACCAATGAGGGGTTTAAAGCGGGCAACTTGCGGCATGCGCTGTTGCGCACATCCGGGGATTTTGTGGTGATTTGTGACGCGGACACAAGGCTGCTGCCGACGTTTTTGCAGAACACTTTGGGCTATTTTTGTGATCCAAAAGTCGCCTGGGTGCAGACGCCGCATTGGTTTTACGACCTGCCGGACGGGGAGAGCTGGCAGAGATGGGTAACACGCCAAAGCCCACGTTGGTTACGGGCGTTTCCCAAAGCAGAAAGCTGGTGTACGCGCCTGAGCGCGCGGGTTTTGACTTGGATGAGTGGACAGGGCCGCGTTGGGCGGGATCCCTTTTTATCTGACCCAAGTGTTTTTTTTGATGTGATCCAGCGACGGCGAAATCGAAACGGCGCCTCATTTTGTTGCGGGGCGGCGTCCATTCATCGCCGAGAAGCGGTGTTTGACGCCGCTTTGCGGGACAAGGCACACTCGATAAGCAGGGACGTGACAAAAATTCGTTTGGGCACTCAGGCCCACTTGGCGGCACATCTCTTACAGCCATACCGGTTTCACGTGTCCGAAGACCTTTCCACGTCGATTTTGCTGCACGCAGATCAAGCGGCAGGGTGGACTTCGGTTTACCACCCACAGGTGGAAGCACGCATGTTGTCGCCGTGGAGTATGTCCGCCTGGGCAGCGCAGCGGCTCAAATATGCCGGTGGCACGTTTGACATCGCGATCTGGGACAATCCTCTGTTTCGCAAAGGGTTGAACTGGCGTCAAAAGCTGCATTATGGGGCGACGTTTTGGTCTTATGTGAGCATCCTATGGGCGCCGGTCCTGCTGTTGGCGCCGGTGGTGTCCCTCGTCATGGGATTGGCCCCGGTTTCGGCCTACTCGGTTGAGTTCTTTCAACGATTCTTGCCTGCGGTGGTCTTGGGAGAATTGGCCATGGTTGCGGCTTGTAAGGGACACGCCATTGGCGCTGGACGTGTCATGACGGTTGTGGCGCTGCCAGTGCAGCTGCGCGCGCTTTTTTGTGTGTTACGTCGCCAAACGCCCCAGTTTGCCCCAACACCCAAGTTGCCCGGTGCTGAGGGCACGCCAAACATGCGACATGTCTGGCCGCATGTGACCCTTTTGGCTGTCATGGGGGGCGCGGCCGTCTTTGGTGTTTGGCAAACCGTGCAAAACGCTCCCGGCTACAGTGCGTCACTGCTGTGGGTGAACCTGTTTTGGTTGAGCGTGAACATGAACCTTGTGGTGCGTGCTGTCCAAATGGCGCGCTGGCGGCCACCTGCGCGATTGCCCCATGACCACACAACAGCTCCTCAACAGAGAACAGCGGAGATGCATCATGTCGTCCAGTCCTATTCGAACTGACGCCCCGGTTCGGCCCAATCGGGCAAGCTTTGCGTTCCTCACCGGGCTTTTGCTGACAGCAGGGATTGCGGTGCAACAAGACAGTTGGGGCCGCGTTATGCGTGACACCGGCTTGGCGCAACTGCCACAAGCCGAGGGGCTTCAGCCCAAACCTGGTCTTGGAATGACAACACAGGATTGGCGCTCTGCCGAGACGGCTTGGCGGTATTTCGAAAGCCATTACCGGGCTGAAACCGGGCTTGTCGATGCCATCCACGACCACCCCAGCGCAACCCTTTGGGATCAAGGCAGCTATCTTATGGCGCTTCTGGCTGCAAAGGGCCTGGGGATTGTGGATGACGGCAAATTTTTAAGCCGCAGCGCCGCGTTTTTGAGCGGATTGGAGCGCTTGCCTCTGTTTGAGGGGCAGCTGCCAAATAAGGCTTATGATACCCGCAGTCTTGCCATGGTGGACTATGCCAACACCCCGGTGCCGGAGGGCATCGGCTGGTCTGCGCTGGATGTGGCGCGGCTGCTTATGGCCTTGCGTATTCTGGAGATCCAAACGCCGGAATACGGCCCGCGCATTCGGGCGCTGCTTGCAACCTGGGACCTGGCAGCGATGACCGCTGAGGGGCGTCTTTGGGGTAGTAGCCGGCAGGACGGCCAAACACGATATCATCAGGAAGGGCGTATTGGCTATGAACAGTATGGTGCACGGGCGGCCGCGCTCTGGGGATTGGATGTGTTGGGCGCAAGCACTGCGCGCCCAATCATGGCGTGGGAAGAGGTGTCAGGCGTAAACATTGCCATCGATCGACGGCGTGCCAAAGATTTTGGAGCGATCACACCAGTGGTCAGTGAGCCTTATGTTTTGCAAGCGTTTGAAACAGGTTTGAACGCAGAGGGGCGGCTTTTGGCCAGTCGGTTGTATCAGGCACAGGAGGCGCGGGCAAAACGGACTGGCAAGATCACTATGGTGAGCGAAGATCACATTGATCAGGCGCCGCATTTTTTGTACGGGGCAGTTTTTGGCAACGGGGCAGATTGGGCGGTGTTGGCCGAGGACGGCAGCGCGCATGATGTGCTCAGGACTGTCAGTTTGAAAGCCGCGTTTGCCTGGCAGGCCCTGTATGGGACCCCGTATACAGAGGAGGTGGTAGGTGGTCTGGATCATCTGGCTGGTGAACACGG
This sequence comes from uncultured Shimia sp., assembly GCF_913054185.1. GTDB lineage: Bacteria > Pseudomonadota > Alphaproteobacteria > Rhodobacterales > Rhodobacteraceae > Shimia. The sequence continues at coordinate 35,989 of NZ_CAJXIV010000009.1, read as the reverse complement.
CTGGTATGCGGGGCAATATGAGGTGGATGGCCGTGTCAATATGGCGCTGACCTTGAACACCAATGCGGTTGTTTTGGAAGCCCTGCACTATAAACACAAAGGGCCATTGCTGTTGGTTGATTGACGGCGGTCGCAAATCCTAAGGGCAAGAAAAGTGCTGCAATAGAAAAGCTCCGGTGTGGTTCCGGGGCTTTTCTATTGTCAAATCACGGGTGGGGTGGCTGGCGAGCTAAAACGACTGTGTCAGGCGGTCAGTTGCCGCGCTTAAGAGGCTACCAAGCTGTTGCGCTGGCAGGTCGACCTGCATGGAAGAGCGTGTGCCTGCAGGCAGGGTGCGCAGCGCGTCTTGTGTTTGTTGGTTTGGCGTGGACAGGCGCACAAGCACTTCGCTGGTGTTGCTTGCGTTGGTGCCCATGCTCTTGATGGTTTGCACGCGGGCTGGAAAGCGGTTTTGCGGCACCGGTATACCTGCCAGGGTGACAAACAACGGATCCCCAACATGGAGGGTGTCCGCTTCTGACATCGGGATCACAAACCGGGCTTGATACGTATTGGGGGCGTCTGTTTGAATTTGCGCCAAAGTGACATTCCAAGCCCGCCCGGCGGTGTCCGGCAGCCGGCGGAGGCGCTCGATCCGCCCGCCCTGTGGGGCGTAGAGCCATGGATCCGCGGCGATCTCTTCCAGAGACAGCAAGCGAGTGTGCAAGGCAGCGGAGTCCGCCTCCAACGCAGTTAGCTGCTGCAGACGACTGGCCTCTTGAGATTGAATAAGGTCAGCCAATTCAAACTCCACATCGCGCACCACACTGTTGAGGGTTTCCCGCTCCACCGCGGCACGCAGCATCAGGATTTTTTGCACAGACGCTGGCGTATTTTTTGCGCGCAAGACCAGTTCGCGCACGGCAAGCGCGGTTTCGCGTTGCAGGCTAAAGCGGCGGTGCATCAGTTGCTCCCGCGCCAGTTGCTGGTGACGTTTGGCGTTGTGACAGGACTGCAGCGCTGTCGAGAGCGCTTCTCCGGAGCTTGCGGGGGGGAGGGAGGGATCCCGCCAGCACGTGCTTTCGGCTGCATTTTCCGCGAGATCTGCGCGCAGTCGGTGGAGCAGCTCATGGAGCGCAATTTGGTCCAGTCTCGCGAGCTTTTGCCCTGCAACAACTTGATCACCATCAATAATCAGAACTTCTGTCAGAGTGACGCCAGCCGGCAAAACCACGTCAACAGAGGGCGTTTGGCTTTCAAAGGAGCCAACGACACTGCGCGCGGACTGTACCGGAAAGCGGGCGGCAAAAGCCCAAGCGCTGATCACCAAAAGGCTTGTCGCCAAAAGCGCCCATAACACCCACATCCATTGCAAGGGATTGAGGCTGCGCGGCGGGTGAAGATCAAGTTTGGGACGGTGCATCGGCATGCCCTTTGCGGTTTTCCTGCAGCCGAGGATCATAGGTCTTCATTGTGACCTGAAGATAGCCATGCCCTTCTTCGCCACCGGTTTCGACTTCGAGGCTGTCGCGCATGATTTTGGCAAGTGGCGACAAACGCTCGCCTTCGACGGAGGTGTCCGCGGCGACCCGGGCTTTTTGCATGGCGCCAGAGGACAGAGCCAGGCGAGGGTCAATCAAGCGCAGCTGGCACTGTCCCACAAAGTGTTTGAATTCAAACGAGACGTCGTCGGCGTGGAGATTGTTATCGCTTGGCGCCTGGCAGGCCACCGCCAGCATTTCATTGGCAACCATACAGACCGCGCGGCGGTTTCCTTCGTCCCCGTCGCGGCGAAATTGGCTACACAGCCAGGCATCCAGTGCCTCTTCATTGTCCAGCTCTCGTGTGGTGACAAAACGGCTCCAACCGGAAGACAATCGGGCCCGGATTTCTGCAGTTGAGGCAAATTCAATCACGCGCCCGTTTTGCATCATTAACAAGCGGTCGCAGCGTTCCAGGAGCTGGCGGTTTTCGGTGGCGAGCAATGTGGTATGGCCCAGTCGGGCCTCAGAGCGCAGTCGGTCACCAAGGGCCGCAAGCAAGCTTTCGCTGGCACCATCCTCGGGGCGGTCGATCAAAAATAGCCCAGGGCGCAGTGCCAATGCGCGTGCCAGAGACAAGGCTTTTTGCTCCGTGCGAGAGAGATGGCGTACATCGGATGCATTGAGAATTCGAGACACGGTGTCCGCGGTAAAGACCAAAGATTGCAGGGCTTTGCGGGCTCGGTCCAAGTGCGCGTCTCCGCAAAAGCAGGATAGGTTTGCCGCGCCGCCACCCGGCACCGCCAGAGTGCCCGGAGGCACCATCACACTTTGGACGGGGCGGTCTTTGCCAGTGCGCCCCCAAAGAGAGGCGCCTTGCAAGGCGACATATCCTTCAACCTGTAATCCGGTAAGGTCATGTGGCGCGTGCAGGGCCTGCATCAAAAGGGATTTGCCGGAAAAGCTGTCGCCGGAGAGGCCAATCACCTCGCCCGGCTCAACGCGAAAGGACACATCGGACAGAAGGGACGCTCCGTTCGCGGTACGAACAGATAAATGGTGCACTACAAGCGCGGTGTTGTCCCCTTCCGGGTCCGCAGAATAGGGTGGGGGTAAAAGCACAACCTCTTCGGCGCGGCCAAAGCGTTCGGGATCTGCCACGGAGCGTTGGCGGAAATAGGCAAAAAACGCGTCCACAGACCAATATGTCACCAACGCAATGGTGGCGATGGCCGCGATGTTGATGACCTCGTTGGCGGAGAGCCAGCTGGCCACAGCAAAACCTGCGATAAGCGCACCAAGGCTCAGCACTTTCTGCAGCCCTTCCAGTACTGCGCTGTCGCCGCGGGCGGCGTTTGCCAAATCAATGGCTCTTTGATCTCGCCCGGACAGGAAGCTGGCGGCCTCTTGTGGCAAAAACTCCCACATGGGTTCGCGGCGGGTCCATCGGGCGGCCATGCTACACAGAAGCCAGCTCAATACACCACCGATAACAAAGGGGGCTGCCATCAACGGGTGCAGAAAGCCAAACACCCCTCCCGCCAGCACCGCAACAAGGGCCTGACCGGTCACGGCGTTGCGCTTTCGGATGTGGCGGTAGCCGGATAACGCCCGGGCGTGTCCAACATCAAAAATCAGAATGCCCAGGATTGGCACCACGGTCCCCAAGGCAAGTAAAACCGCAAGAATGCGTTGCCCCTCCTGCGCCACAAGTTCGTAAAAAAACACAACAAAAATAGCGACTGCGAGGAGGCATATGCCGCCACCAAACGAAAACAGAAATGACACCCCATGGGTCCACATGGGCACCGTACGATCCCGAAAGGCACTTGGCTCATTTGAAACGGTGCCAATGGCATCCAGGGGTAGGTCAGGCAGCGCGCGATCATGAGACATAAAACAATACCCGGTTACTCAAAGAACATGGAAAGAATATCGATCTTAGGTTAAGGAGGTGTTTGCGTTTTATTTTTTGTTCTTATTTTGTCCAATATCGTTAATTTATGGGGATAATATCGAAGTTGCCAATTCTTAACCATTTTCGGTTTATATGGATGTATTCCGTTTGGAGTGTGTTTGATGAAGAGTGCTGTTGGTTCCAGCAAGCGAGCCCCGATTGTGGGTGTCTTGATGTTCTGTCTTGTGGTGGTGTGTATCACCGGGGCGAGTTACGCAGTGGGCGTGTCTGCGCGCCGTGTGTTTCTGGCTCAGGAAGACGAGGTCATTCCGATCATAGCCGGGGGCGCGTTGGATGAAATCCCCGCCCTTATGAGAGGAAATTTGCCCAGCGTCACCAGTAGTATGGTCATCGATGAGCGACGCCGTGAAAAGCCACCGCGCATGTGCGACATGCCTGCGGACTTCTTTGACGACCTTCGGCGGGGGGAGAACGCCCCGCATGGCTATGACAAGCACAACGCTTACGTGCGCAAGTACCGCAGCCGCCGTGGGTTCCTAAACGAGCGCGACCTGCGAGCGGCGCAGGTCGCGTGGCACTATTTTGAACAGTTTACGCAGGAGTCCACCGGCTTGGCTAATTCCGTGGGCAATTATCCCTCCACCACGCTGTGGGACACCGCGTCTTATATGGCAGGGTTGGTCAGCGCTTATGAGTTGTGCCTCATTGAAAAGCCAGAATTTGACCGCCGCATCACGCAGTTGTTGACGACCATCAAGGGTTTGGATTTGTTTCGCAAAGAGATGCCCAACAAAGTGTATCACACCAAAACCGGCGCAAAAGTGGATTATACCAATAAGCCGGGTGAAATTGGATTTTCCGCACTGGATATCGGGCGCTTTCTTGTGTGGATGCGGATTTACAAAAATCGCTACCCCTATTTGGCCAACACCATCGATTCCGTGCTTCTGAAGTGGGATTTTCGCAATGTGATTGACGACGAAGGGCTTATGTTTGGCGCTTATGTCGACAAGGAAACAGATGAGACGGTCTATGCCCAAGAAGGACGGCTGGGGTATGAGGAATATGCAGCCAAAGGTTTTGCGCTCTGGGGGTTTCGGCCGCGATTGGCCCATCGTGCCGAGCCGTTTTTGACAGCGTCCATTTTTGGTATTCAAGTGCCGTATGATGGCCGCGACCCTCGGATTTTTCACTCCCAAAACTATGTGGTGACAGAGAGTTACCTGCAAGACGGGTTGGAGCTGGGCTTTGATCTCCCACATGACGACAGCAGCCCGGAGTGGGTGCATACCGATGGGTGGCGCGCCGAGTTTGCCGATCGGATCTATCAGGTGCAGGAAAACCGTTGGCGTCAGACCGGGTTTATGACCGCGCGTTCAGAACACAATGTCAAAGGGCCGCCGTATTTCACCTACGATACAATTTTTTCAGACGGCTACCCGTGGAACACTGTGACGCCACGCGGCGACTACGTCCCGGATCATTCCGCAGTGGCGGCCAAGGCGGCGCTGGGTCTCTGGGCCTTATGGGAGACCGAGTACACCGATGTGCTCTATGAGGCGATGATCGAGCTCTACGACCCGGAAAATGGCATGTACGAAGGGCTCTATGAGCGCGGGCAGGGACGGGTTGGCATTTTTACGGCCAACAACAATGGCATTATTCTCACCGCCTTATTGCACAAGGTGCAGGGCACAATTTTGACGCCTTACACGGGCGACACTGAGGTCTGGTACACCGCGTTCCGCGATCAAGACATACGATTGCTGCGCCATTATCCGGATCCCCCCCAGAAAGACGACTGGCTGCCGGCTTTGCGTCATTCAGTACAAGAGAAGGCTGATTTCTAATGCGACATACCATGCAGGTACTAATTCTCTCCTTGGCCGCTTCGACCGGCGCCGCGTCCTTTGTGGCGGCGCAACCAGCATTGGGTCAGGATCGGAGCGCTGAGGCGTTTGCCTCGGAAAATGCCATCCTGGATACGGCCATTCCTTTTGCGATTGGCGCGCGGGAGGCGCGACAGGCGCTGCGGGGCGCGTTTGGCTGGCCCAGCTTTCAAGAAGGGTTGGTGCAAGGGGTGTATTTTCGGTTTGACCCAGACGGGTACGCGCGGTTTGCCCCTACGCCGCGGTTGGATGTGGACGTGTTTGAGGTGATCTGCCGACCGCGCACCTTTGCGTGTGCGGCGCGTAAAGACGGGCTTGAGGTGTTCCTGACGGAGCGGGGGCAGCTGCAGATGCGACTGGAACACGCGTTGGCTGGCGACATGTTTTATGTGTCTGAGGGCGTCTCGGAGATACAGGTGCCAGAGCGCATCTTACAGCCATTAGATGTGCAACTTGAATTGCTTTTGGGCGCGGGTGGGGAGCTGAGCACCCGGCGGGGGGCCACCGAAGTTGGGCGGGTGTCGCTCAAAGGGTTTTCGGCTGTTACAGCCTATTTGCGATGGATTGCCGCGCGGCAGGATTATTCGGTGTTGCCAAGAGGGTGGCCCGTGCCAAATGCAGAGAGCGCTGGGGGAATGACACAACCGGCGGCGTGGAACTCTCCGATGCCACAGCCGCAAGTGGTTGCGCCGGGGTACGGAACCCCAATGACAACCGGGATTGCGCCGGCAACCTCGGCTGCCCCACTCACGTACTCTGCGCAAGCGCCGCAGACCACCTTGGTGCAAAGCAACACTCTTCCGCCCCTGCAAGTGCAACCATTGACGATCCAGCCGGTACTGTCACCCTACAATGCGGATGCACCAAACGTGCTAGATGCTGAAACTTTGCGACGAGAATTGGCCACGTTGAAAGACTTGTTTGTTGAGGCACAAGAGGCGGGCACGATGCGTGCCAGACCCTCGGAGCAGTTTTCGCAGCAAGGTGCTGAGCCTATTGGCCCACCATCGCAGGCCGAGTTGAACAAGCTGTTTGAGGCGATGGAGCGGCTGCAGGTGCGGGTGTCTCAATTCCAGCCCAATGCACCAGGTGTGTTTGCCGCATTAAGCAACTCAGCTCCGCAAGTGCATTTGGGCAATCCGGGACCAGACGGCGCGATGTCGGGTTCTTCTGCGCCAGATCAGGATCAGAACAGCGCCCGCATGACCTATTTGGTTCAACACCTGGGATTTGATGCACAGACAGCGCAGGCAATTTTGCTGGCGAATCCAAACAATGGGGCCAAACCCTCTCAGGTTGGCGCAATTCCAGTGCAAAGCACCGAGACAGAAATTGCTGCAACACCGTCGCATGTTTTGTTTGAAAACGCGATGGTGGATCAAATTCTGGCAGAATTGGAGGCCGAAATGGCCGCCGCCGGTACGGTGGCACGCCAAGGTACAGCGTTGTCGGGGCAGGCGTCAGTGGAAGAGTATCAACTGTTGTCGCGGTATTTTGTGTCCGCGGCGCTGCCAGCTTTGTTGTCGCGCACAGGGGCTGGGCATGTGTCGCAGCCGTAAGGTCTCGGTTGGCGTTCGGCAAAGGCCGCGAGCGCTTTGGCTGTCGGGTTTGACATGTGTATTGGCATCGGATGAACGATCGTTCATGGATTTGCCTCGCAAGGGGGGGGCATCCTGAATGTCCGGACGGGGCGCAAAGCCCTTGCGTAGGTTGGCCTACATTGGCTAGGCCTATGCAGGCAATAAACTTGTCTGGACACAATGGGTTCCATGCTGCGGTCTTATCTCTCTGTACTCGTTCTGGCGACCGGCATCTTCGGCGCGGCTGTGTCGCCTATCCGGGCTGAACAGATCAGCATTTTTGCCGCCGCCAGCTTACATGAAGCGGTTTCAGACATAATTTCCCGGTTTGAAGAGAAAAGCGGACATATGGTCACCGCTTCGTTTGCCGGATCTTCCACCTTGGCGCGGCAGATCGCATACGGGGCGCCTGTGGATGTGGTAATGTTGGCAAATGTCAATTGGATGACGTACTTGGACGACAAAGGCTTGCTGGCCGAAAATTCCCAAAGCACGATATTTGGCAATGAGTTGGTGCTTGTGGTTCCAGCAGATGCGGCGGTCAATTCCGATGTGACGGATAGCAGTGAATTGTCCGAATTATTAAAGACTGGTAAACTGGCGATGGCTCTGGTTGAGGCGGTGCCCGCGGGCATTTACGGCAAAGAGGTTTTGCAATCCCTTGGGCTCTGGGAGGCTACTCGACCCAAAGTGGTTGAAACAGATAATGTACGTGCGGCCTTGGCGCTGGTTGCACTGGGTGAAGTGGCCGCAGGGATAGTGTATGCCACGGATGCAGCGGTGAATGATCGTGTACGGATTGTCGCCCGGTTCTCGGCGGGTTTGCACAGTGAGATTGTTTACCCTGCCGCCGTGATAACGGGGCAAGATCGGCCTGAAGTGGTTGAATTTATGGACTATATGGAAAGCGATGCGGCAAAAGACGCCTTTGCCAATCGTGGGTTTGTTGTGTTGGAGGGTACACAATGACCGAGTGGTTGGGGCCGCAGGAATGGGCCGCAGTGGGGCTGTCTCTGAAAGTGGCATTTTGGGCAATGTTGGGGGCTGTATTGCCGGGAGTTTTTGTCGCCTACGCACTCGCGCGCTGGGACTTCTTCGGTAAGCAATTTGTTAACGTTTTGGTGCACTTGCCGCTTGTACTTCCACCGGTTGCAACCGGGTATCTGTTGCTGGTGACATTTGGCACGCAGGGGTTTATTGGCAGCGCGCTTAAAGAAATCGGTGTGGTGTTTGCCTTTCGTTGGACGGGGGCAGCCTTGGCGGCAGCCGTTATGGCGTTTCCTCTGTTGGTGCGCTCGATCCGGCTTTCAATCGAGGCGACTGATCCCAAGCTGGAGCAGGCGGCTGCCACGTTGGGGGCATCGCGCTTGTGGGTGTTTGCGACGGTCACATTGCCGTTGATGTTGCCAGGCTTGCTGGCCGGAATGGTGCTCGCGTTTGCCAAAGCGATGGGCGAATTTGGGGCAACCATCACATTTGTCAGCAATATTCCCGGCCAAACGCGGACCTTGCCAAGTGCAATCTACGCGTTCTTGCAGGTGCCCGGCGGAGAGACCGCGGCGATGCGGCTTGTGGTTGTGAGCATCATTGTTGCTGCGGGAGCGTTAATTCTGTCTGAAGTGCTTGCGCGTCGCATTGCCAAGAAGGTGGGGCAGGTATGAGTGTTGAGGTGCAAATCCGGCAAAATTTTCAAGGCTTTGATCTCGATGTGGGCTTTGAGGCACCGTCCGGGCTGACAGTGTTGTTTGGCAGTTCAGGGTCTGGAAAAACCAGTGTGATCAACGCGGTGGCGGGGTTGAGCAAGCCTGCACAAAGTCGGATTGTTGTGAATGACGCGGTTTTGAGTGACAGCGCGGCTGGCGTTTGGGTGCCAACACATCAACGCAGTCTGGGCTATGTGTTTCAGGAAGGGCGGCTGTTTCCGCATATGAACGTGCGTAAAAACCTGTTGTATGGCAATGGGTTGGCTAAAACCCGGCCAGAAATTGCGAGTTTTGTTCAGGTGGTGGACATCCTCGGCATCGGGACGCTGTTGCATCGACGTCCATCGGAGTTGTCTGGCGGCGAAAAGCAGCGGGTCGCGATTGGGCGGGCGTTGTTGGCGCGGTCCAAATTGATCCTGGCGGATGAACCTCTGGCGGCGTTGGATGAACCTCGCAAAGCGGAAATATTGCCGTATTTCGAGCGGCTCAGAGATGAATTTTCCCTGCCAATTCTGTATGTTACCCATTCGATTGCCGAGGTGGCGCGGTTGGCGACTACGGTTGTGGCACTCAAGGATGGCAAAGTTGACCGGGTTGGCCCGGCGGCCGAAGTCCTTAGTGATCCGAGCTTTACACCAATGGGACCACGGGCGGTGGGCGCGGTGTTGGATGCGACGGTGATGCGGCACCACGAAGATGGATTGACCGAGTTATCCGCCAATGGCGTGGCGTTGATGTTGCCGCAGTTGTCTCATTCTGTGGGTGATCAGGTCCGTGTGCGGGTGGCGGCGCATGATGTGATCCTCTCAAGAGAGGCGCCTAAAGGGTTGTCCGCGCTGAATATTGTGGAAGGCAGGGTGCATTCGGTCCGATCTGGTGATGGACCTGGGGCAATTGTCTCTGTTGATACCAAAGCCGGGCGCATTTTGGCGCGGATCACACGGCGCTCTGCCGCAGCGCTGGAGCTGTCAGAGGGCGTGACATGTTATGCGGTGATAAAATCCGTGTCCGTGGCACCGCAGGATATTGGCGCACGTTGATGGCGGAGTTTGTCGCGGTGTTAACCGAGGCAGATTGGACTGAATCCGCGTCGGTAATACGTCTGTATCGCGACTGCATATGAACGGTGTGTTTTTGCGAGCGCAGGGCGCGCGCAACGGTTACTGCACCGCGCGTTGCATCCCTTTAGAGCACGCCAATTTCTGCCAGGGCGCGGTTGAGGTCGTCCGGCAGGACATCGTCATTGGCGCGGTTGGCGGGAAGGTCCGCCGGAGCGTCTTCGGGCTTCAGGTAGCGCCATCCTTGGAAGGGGCGTTTTAGCGCGGCTTGTGTCAAATGTACCTCTGGTTCCAAAACAATGGCGCAGCGGCGAATGCCGTCTTCTCCGATAAACTCGTCCAGACGTAATATGCGTTGACGGCACTGGATGCTGCCCTTGATGACCCAATAGATTGAGCCTCCACTGAGAATTTCAGCTTCTCGTTTAGGCCACATACGTGTGACGTGACGAGGCAGCCCATCAGAAAACCGTGCTTTATTGGCCTCTTGCCACGCAGCAAGGGTTTCGGGGCTCTCTGAGCCCACAGACAGTTTCACAAGATGCACGAATTTATCCACAGTTTTCCCACAGGATTATGCACGGGACACACAGTATATAGTGGGGTTGTTAACCTTCAACCCCAAAATAAAGTGGTCATCTTTCGAAAAACACCATATTTGCCCGTTGTCAGATGACGTAGATTTGATATAGATTAAAAAACCCTAAACACACGCGCAGCACAACCAAGGAATCCACCGATGAGCCGTTTCGCCGCCCCCATCGCAGAGCAAATCTGGGACATGAAATACCGTTTCAAAGAGGCGGACGGTACGCCGATTGACCTGTCGGTGGAAGACAGCTGGCGACGGATCGCTCGCGACCTGGCCAAGGTAGAAAAAGACTCGGCCAAGTGGGAAGAGAAATTCTACGGCGCGTTGGAAGACTTTAAATATCTGCCAGCCGGGCGCATCACCGCTGGTGCGGGCACCGCGCGCAATGTGACGCTGTTCAACTGCTTTGTGATGGGCACGGTGCCTGACAGCATGTCCGGCATTTTTGACATGCTCAAAGAAGCGGCTTTGACCATGCAGCAGGGCGGCGGCATCGGCTATGACTTCTCCACCATCCGTCCGCGCGGCGCGGACGTTATGGGTGTGGCGGCGGATGCTTCTGGGCCGTTGAGCTTTATGGATGTGTGGGACGCAATGTGCCGCACGATCATGTCTGCGGGCTCTCGGCGGGGCGCGATGATGGCGACAATGCGCTGCGACCACCCGGATGTGGAAGACTTCATCACCGCAAAGTCTGATCCAGCACGCCTGCGCATGTTCAACATGTCCGTGTTGGTGACCGATGACTTCATGGAAGCGGTGAAAGCCGATGGCCCGTGGGAGCTGAAATTTGGCGATCGGGTGTATCACACCGTGGATGCGCGCGATCTGTGGAACAAGATCATGCAGGGCACCTATGACTATGCTGAGCCAGGTGTGATTTTCATCGACCGCATCAACCAGCGCAACAACCTCAGCTATGTTGAAGAAATTGCAGCGACCAACCCGTGTGGTGAGCAGCCATTGCCGCCATATGGTGCGTGTTTGCTGGGCTCAATCAACCTTGCACGACTGGTCAGCGATCCGTTTGAAAAGGCGGCGGAACTGAATGAGGAGGCGCTGACTGACCTGGTGGCGACCGCCGTGCGGATGATGGACAACGTTGTGGACGCGTCCAAATTCCCGCTGCCGGAACAGCAGAATGAAGCTCAGAACAAGCGCCGGATTGGCCTTGGTGTGACCGGACTGGCCGATGCACTTTTGATGCTGGGTTTGGAGTATGGCACCGAAGAGGCTGCGTTACAGACCGAAGCCTGGATGAAAGCCATTGCGCGGGCGTCTTATTTGGCGTCGGTGGACCTTGCCAAAGAGAAGGGCGCCTTCCCACTCTTTGACAAAGAGAAATACATCAACGGTGGTCTGGTTCAGGACATGGATCAGGACGTGAAAGACGCGATTGCCAAACACGGCATCCGCAACGCGCTGCTGACCTCCATCGCGCCAACCGGCACCATCAGCCTCTATGCGGGCAACGTCAGCTCGGGCATCGAGCCGGTATTTGCCTACGCCTATACGCGGAAGGTTTTGCAGAAAGACGGTTCACGGACCGAAGAGGAAGTTGTTGATTACGCAGTGCAAATGTGGCGTGACAAGTTTGGCGATAAAGAGCTTCCCAGCTATTTTGTGAACGCGCAGACATTGGCGCCAGCGGCGCATGTGCGCATGCAGGCGGCGGCGCAGAAATGGATCGACAGCTCGATCTCCAAAACCATCAACTGCCCGGAAGACATCGACTTTGAAAGCTTCAAAGACGTTTACATGCAGGCTTGGGACACCGGTTGCAAAGGCTGCACCACCTACCGTCCAAACGATGTAACCGGCTCGGTTTTGACCGTGTCTGAGAGCAGCGAACAGGCACCGGGTGAGCAGCCAGCCGACAATGTGGCTGATTCCGGTGAGGTCATTTACATGGCGGAGCCGCTGGAGCGTCCGCAGAGCCTTGAAGGCGCGACCTACAAGTTGAAGTGGCCAGACAGCGAACATGCAATTTACCTGACGGTGAACGATGTGATTATCAATGGGCATCGGCGTCCGTTTGAGGTGTTTATCAACTCCAAAAACATGGAGCACTACGCCTGGACATTGGCACTGACCCGGATGATTTCGGCGGTGTTCCGTCGCGGTGGCGATGTGTCGTTTGTGGTCGAAGAGCTCAAAGCGGTGTTTGATCCGCGTGGTGGCGCGTGGATGGAAGGCAAGTACATCCCATCGATTCTGGCCGCGATTGGCGGCGTGCTGGAGCGCCACATGATTGCGATTGGCTTCATTGAGGGCGAGGGCATGGGGCTGAAATCTGACCCGCAAGCGGAAGTGATGGCTGTTGGTGGTGCCCCACGTGGCAAAGCCTGCCCAAGCTGTGGTCAGTTTGATTTGCAGATGGTGGAAGGCTGTATGACATGCCGCAGCTGTGGCCACAGCAAATGCGGCTGATGTGATCTGAGATACAGATTTGTGTGGCGTGTCGCGCGACATGCCCAAAGCACCTCAATAGGTCCTATTGAGACGTGATACCAAAAACGGCCTCGGGTTTCATCCGAGGCCGTTTTATTGTCTGGCCGGGGCTGGCCGACTGTGATGATGGCGGACTGCCGCTGCGTTGGGTTCAATTAGAAAGACTGAAAGCCGTCCGTCACAGCAAGTCTTAAAGACCACTGGGACGCCGCTAAAGCAGACATTGAGAAAGACTTGGGTCGGGCTTTATTCCATTTTTTGGGTGGGTTTTACCAGAGTAGGTCGCACTGATTGTGGCCCTGATTGGACGCGTCGGCACATCGCTAGAGGAGAGAATCTGGCAGGCGGACGGCCCGATCCTCTAGGGGCTTTGGATCACAAGGCAACACATTCTGTGGCTTTCGAAGAAGCCGACCTGTGGTGATGTGACATTGGTCCGAGTTAAGAGGTGAATAATTTCAAATGGTTGGAGTTCTCAAAGTGTTTTTGGGAAGTTCTTATTGACACAAATCTCACTTGTGTGAATTATATTTCATCGGTTGATATTTATTGCGGATTCGGGAGGGTGCGCGGGAGGCCGGAAAAGGGAGGTGACTGTCATCTCTGTGATCCAATGCATAGGAGGAGTGTGTAATGGGGATCTTTGGAAAGAAACTAATGGCGACCACGTTGATGGTGTCATCCTTGGCGATATCGGCAGGGGCGGCGCTTGCAGACGATGGTAAGCGTATCGCGTTTTTTGTTTCAGACTTGTCCAACGTGTTTCACCAGTCGCAGGCCGCGGCTGCTGAGAAGTACGCGATGGAGGAGTATGGCGCAAAGGTTGTTGTGTTTGACGGTCAGGCCGACAGTGCGGTGATGACCCAAAACGTTGATCAGGTTGTTGCTGGTGGCTTTGACGCGGCAACGTTGCACATTTGGGATGCTGAGGCGGCAACGCCTGGTGTGATGGACGCGCTGGACGAGGGCATTGTCATGACCTCCTTCTTTAGCCCCATCACCGACACGGGCATTCCAACGGCGCGCAGCGATGAAGCGTCGGTGTCGTTTGAAATGGGCGCCCAAATGGCGACCGCATGGAAAGAGGCCCATCCCGACAAGCCGATTGTGATGGTACAGCTTGGTTGGCCAAACCACACTGAGGTCAACTCTGGACGCACAGCGCCGTTTGTTGAAGGTGTGTTGTCCGTGGATGCGACGGCCGAAAACCTCGGTGCGTTGGACTCCAGCAAAGGCCAGGAGGCGGCCAAGCAGATCATTGTTGACCTGTTGACCCAGCGTCCTGAAGTGAACCTGATCTACTCGGAAGCGTCAAACCTGACCGTTGGCACCATGGCGGGCCTGTCCCAACTTGGGCGTGGCAAGTTTGAAAACGGCAAGCCGTTGACAGAGATCGTGGCCAGCGTGGATTTTGACGCGGTTGAAGTTGACCATGTGTTTGATCCGGACTCGAGCCTGAAAGTGTCCATGGGTTTGCCACCGCTGGAAACAGCGATGGGCCGTATCGACCTGATCATGGACGTGCTTGAGGGTAAGGTTGCGCCGCAATCGGACACCGCTGAAGAGTTCTTCTACAAAGCGTATACCATTTCCAATTGGACAATGGACAAAGCAGACGCGGAGAAGTGGTTGGACAGCCAGTTCGGCGGCTAAGCCAACACTAAGGCGGCTGGCGGTTCTGACGTGACCGGGGATGGGTCATAGGGATCGCCAGCTTGCCAATATTGTTTGAGAATAGCGGCAAGCACACAACGCTGAGGCGCCGCAAGTTGAGATGAAGTGCTTCGAGCCAGGGGGAAGCAGGCATGACCGAAGAGCAGAAAATATCGGTGCTCTCCGTTGACGGGCTGACAAAAGATTATCCGGGGGTCCGGGCTGTCGACAACGTCACATTTTCTATTCAAAACAGTGTTGTGCACTGTTTGGTGGGGGAGAACGGTGCTGGCAAATCAACGCTGGTTAAGATGCTGACGGGCGCACTTGCGCCAACGGCCGGCGCAATGACGGTGAATGGTAAGGCTTATGTCCCAACCAGTCCGCAAGAAGCGCGTGACGGCGGGATCGCAACTTTGTTCCAAGAACTGCACGTGGTTGATGAGTTGACCGTTCTTGAGAACCTGACCTTGGGCATGGAGAAAAGCCGATTTGGGTTCTTTGTGAAGTCGGACCTTGAAGACCGAGTGACCCAGACTTTGGCCACGATTGAGCCTGCGATTGATCCGGCTGCGCGGGTGTCGACCTTGAGTGTCGCACAAAAACAGATTGTTGAGATTGCACGCGCGGCATCATCCGGTGCGAATATTATCATTATGGACGAACCCACAGCGGCGCTGTCAGAGCGCGAAGTGGCGCGTTTGTTCACAGTTATTCGGCGACTGCGCGAAAACAATGTCACGGTGATCTATATCTCCCACAAGCTGGACGAGATTTTTGAATTGGGTGACACGGTCACGGTTATGCGGGACGGCAAACATATCACCACCTGCCCGCTGAGCGACGTGGACGGACGCGCGGAATTGATTGAATTGATGATTGGTCGGACGGTGTTTCAGAGCTATTCACCGCGCGGCAAGATCGGGGACAAAGTGGTGCTCAAGGCCGAAGGTCTGAACACCAAGCTTCTGAAAGATGTGTCCTTTGACATCAAAGAAGGTGAGATCATTGGGTTTTACGGGCTGGTCGGGGCCGGAAAAACCGAGGTGGCACGGGCGTTGTTTGGCGCAGACACCTTTGACGGCAAGGTCATATTTCACGGCAAACCCGGCGGTAAAACACCCAAAGAGGCAATTGCCCAAGGCATTGCGCTGGTGCCGGAGGAACGCCGCACGCAGGGCCTGTTCACCAGTTTGACCATTCGTGAAAACGTGCCGGTGATGAACCTGCCAAGGGTGACGCAAAACGGTGTGTTCAAAGCTGAGGACGTGCGCGCTGCGGCCGAGGAATTTGTCACTCAGCTGGGCATCGCGACCAGTTCGATTGAGAAACACACAGAAAAGCTTTCTGGCGGCAACCAGCAAAAGGTTGTTCTGGCCAAGTGCCTGTTTTCGCAAGCAGACCTGCTGCTGTTGGATGAGCCAACGCGCGGCGTGGATGTTGGCGCAAAGACTGAAATTTATGAAATCATAAAAGACCTGGCAAACGAAGGCAACGCGGTGGCGGTGTTTTCCTCGGAGCTCGAAGAGGTTCTTGGCATTTGTGACCGTGTGTTTTTGATGTTTGACGGGTGTCTTCAGGAAGAAATCGAAAACGGCCCAAATGTGGATATCGCCCATATTTTGAATGTGGTGACCGGTGGTCAAGACGAGGACGCACGATGAGCAGCGTGACAGACACTCTCCCTACACGGCCAACGCGGTCTAAGATGAGCGACGAAGGGTTCATCTCGTCCCTTGTGGCGGCGGTTGCGATCAGTCTCTTTCTGATTGCCTCGCTGTTGGTACCCAATTTTTTCCAATGGCAGAACGTGGTCAATTTGGTCACCAACAATTGGGCGGTGATTGCGCTTGGTGTGGGGGTGTCCTTCCTGTTGGTATCTGGCAATTTTGACCTGTCGGTGGGCGGCATTGTGGCCTTGTCCGGGGTCTTGTCGGTCTGGTTTGCCCAAAGCACGGAGGGCGCAAATGCGCTGTCCACAGGGCTGGGGCTGCCTTATGGGCTGGCGATTGCATGTGCCCTGCTTGGGGCTTTGGCCATTGGGGCGCTGAACGCGTTGTTTGTGGTGCGATTTGGCATCCCATCAATCATTGTCACCTTGGGCACAATGATGGTGGCGCGGGGCATTGCGCAGGTCATCACTCACGGCTCTCAGCGCAACACAAACTTGCCAGAGGCTTTTGGGTATCTTGGAAATCTGAGTGTGTTCGGCACATCAATCAAATTTCCCGTGGTGCTTATGGGGCTGTTGTTGGTGGTTGCCATCTTTGTGGAGCGGAAAATGGTGTTTGGTCGCATCACCTATTGGATTGGCGCCAACCCAGAAGCCGCAACCCTGTCTGGCATTGATCGGGCGCGCCATATCACCAAGCTTTATCTGTTTAGTGCCGGTATTGCCGGGGTCGTTGGGATCCTTCTGGCGTCTGAGTATAAGTCCGGATTTTCCAACCGTGGCCTGCTGATGGAGTTTGATGCCCTGGTCATCGCATTGCTGGGCGGCGTTGCCATTGCAGGCGGCTTTGGCTCCGTGATTGGCATGTTCTTTGGGGCCATCATTCTCGCGGTGGTCACCTCTGCGGCCACCGGATTGGTGCTCTCGCCGGACTGGCAGTTCATTCTCAAAGCGGTGGCCGTGTTCCTCGCGATTGTCACACAAACCTGGGCGCTGGCCCGTCGGAATAAGTGAGTACAATGTCGATGTCATCTCAATCCAAAACTGCGGAACTGAGCGTCACGTCTGGTGCGGCCAACTTCCTGCGCAACTACTATATCTACTTTGTGCTTGTGGCTGTTGTGGCGCTGCTCAGCCTGGCTAATTTGGATCAATTTGCTTTGTTTGAGCGCGGCAACTTTCTCAACAAGCGCAACATCATCAATATTCTGCGTGTGTCTGCGCCCATTCTTGTGGTCGCTGGTGCGTTCACATTGCTGATGGTGTCAGGCTACATCGATTTGTCCATTGGCAGTACAATGGGGCTGACGGCGGTGATCTATGCGATGTTGGCGATCAATGGCATGCCGTTTGTGCCCGCCTTTTTGCTGACAATGCTGGCAGGTGCGGTGTTGGGAGCGATCAATGGGATTTTGGTTGTGCGGCTCAATATCACGCCGGTGATTGCAACACTGATTACGTTGAGTTTGTTCAAAGGCATTGCGCTTTTGTTGGTGCAGGACGGGGTTTCGGCGATCAAATCCGGTGGTGGATTAAAAATGCCAGCGTGGTTCAACGACTATGGCCGGGACGGGGTGTTTCTCAAATTGCCGGCTGCCTTCTGGGTTGCTGTGGCGGTGACGCTGGTGCTGATTGTTGTGCAAAACCGCGGCAAGCTTGGCAAATACGCAGCCGCAACAGGCGGCAACCCAACTGCTGCCAAACTTTCTGGCATCAATACCGGACGCACGGTTTTCCTGCTTTATGTCATCGTTGGTGTCGCCGCAGCCTTGGCTGGGATCGCCCGATCCAGCTTTATGTCTCTGGGGGACCCGCTGTCTGGCGACGGGATGGAACTCACCGCGATCCTGGTGGTTCTGCTTGGCGGGACGGCGTTCAGCGGTGGCGAGGGGCGGGTGTTGCGCTCTTTTGTCGGTGCGCTGATCATCATGGCGCTGACAGTGGGCATGTTGACGATTGTCCCTGCGTATTATCAAACACTTGTAATTGGCGCGGCGCTTTTGACAGCGGCAGCCACCAACCACCTTGTTAGTCAAAAGGGCAAAGTATCGTGAGTTCCCTGACCCCAAATCCAGAACAAATGCGGCTGATCGTGCGTGTGTTGTCGATGCATTACGAAGAAGAACGTGCGCAATCTGACATCGCCAAAGCGTTGGAGCTTTCAACCGCCAAAGTGAACCGTCTGATCAAGCAGGGCCGAGAGCTTGGCATGGTGCAGATCACGATCAAAAGCCCGTTGATGCGCTTTTTTGATCTGGAACGTGAAATTGCGGATCGCTGGTCTTTGAAGCGGTGTTTGGTGGTACCATCTGTGACGGGCAGTGAGACATCGACGTTAACCGAAGTGGGCAAAGGTGCTGCAAACCTGTTGCTGGATGCGATCCGGGACGGCGACAAGATTGCGGTCTCGGGTGGCAAAACGCTCAGCGTTATGATCGAAAACCTGTCTGCCAGCGCCGAATATGACATTGAAGTGGTGCCAATGACCGGCGGCGTTCAAGGGCAGCATTACACCGACGTCAACCACATCACCACGCAGCTGGCCGACAAGTTGTCGGGGCGCGCGCGGCTTATTCACGCGCCATTGCATGCGGATTCCGAGGGGGAGCGCGATCTGGTGATGTCGGTTAAGTCTGTGCGCGAGGTCATGAGTGAGGCCCGCAGTGCCAATGTGGCTGTGGTTGGGATCGGCGCAGTGGTTGGTGCGGATAGCACATATTACATGGCCCACCCCGTCTCAGAGGTGGAACGCAGACGCCTGTACAAAACCGGGGTGCGCAGCGAGTTTTTGGGCCACCTTATTCAGGAAGACGGCAGCGTCTCCGGCAACACTTACAACTCCCGTCTTGTGGCGCTGTTGCCGCAAGAATTGGCCCGCATTCCCGTCACCATTGCCATTGCGTCGGGGGCCGAAAAGGTCGAACCCATCGCCGCTGCGCTGAATGGTGGCTATTTCAATTCGCTTGTCACTGACGAGCACACCGCAACCGCCTTGCTGAAAGAGGAAGTGCTCAATGCTTGATCGACAGGAACATAACATGCTGACGCGTGAAATTGGCCGCTCCGGTATCCAGGCCTCTGCCATTGGGCTGGGCACCTGGGCCATTGGTGGCTGGATGTGGGGGGGCACCGATGAGGCCAAATCCATCAAAGCCATTCAGGCCTCGATTGACGAAGGCATCAGCCTGATCGACACGGCGCCGGCCTACGGGCAAGGCGTGGCTGAGGAGATTGTTGGCAAGGCCCTAAAAGGACGGCGTGACAAGGTGGTTTTGGCCACCAAATGCGGCTTGGTCTGGCACACGCAAAAGGGAAATCACTTCTTTGATTACGACAGCGGGCCGGTGCATCGCTATCTGGGGAAAGATGCGATCATCTATGAGGTGGAGCAGAGCCTGAAACGTTTGGGCACAGATGTGATCGATCACTACATCACCCATTGGCAGGATCCGACAACCCCGGTTGAAGAGACCATGGAAGCTTTGGAACTGCTCAAAACCCAAGGCAAGATCCGCTCGATTGGCGCCAGCAATACCGCGCCAGAGGACGTGAAAGCTTATCTCGCCGCAGGTCAATTGGATGCGGTGCAGGAAGAGTACTCGATGATCAAGCGCGATCTGGACACCACTTTGGCGCCGCTGTGTGTTGAACAAGGTGTGTCGATCCTGAGCTATTCGTCGCTCGCGCTGGGTCTGCTAAGTGGCAAAATTGGCCCGGATCGCGTGTTTGAGGGCGATGACCAACGCAAGGATAACCCGCGCTTCTCGATGGCCAACCGCCAGAAAGTGGCGCAGCTCATGCAGGCCATTTCAGGAGTTGCGGAAACACATGGGGCCACCTGCGCCCAAACGGTCATCGCTTGGACCGTGCAACAACCGGGCATAACCTTTTCACTCTGTGGTGCGCGTGACGCGGGTCAAGCCGCAGAAAACGCCAAGGCTGGGCGCTTGCGACTGAGCAGCGACGATCTCGAAATCATCAGTGCTGCGGCTCAAAAGAACCTGACCGACCTCGACGAGTAACCCTCGTCACAATGAAACCTTTGCAACATCGCATGTGCTGCGGTGAACGGGAAAGCTATGTCTGACGCACGCCAAAATAACCTGGCTTTGATCAAAGATAACAATGCCTTTGACGTTGTTGTCGTTGGCGGCGGAGTGAATGGGATCGGAGTCTATAGAGACCTGGCGCTGCAAGGGCTGCGCGTTTTGCTGGTGGAGAAAAACGATTTTGCCTCAGGCTGTTCTGCGGCGCCGTCTCGCATGATCCACGGCGGCCTGCGCTATCTGGAAAACGGTGAATTTGATTTGGTGCGGGAGTCATTGCAGGAGCGCGATGCGTTGCTGCGCAATGCTCCCCATATGGTGAAGCCGCTGCCAACGGTGATCCCAATCACCTCCTTTTTTTCGGGCGTGCTCAATTCTGCGGCGAGCTTTTTGGGGCGGCAAGGCAAACCGTCAAGCCGCGGTGCGCTGCCGATCAAATTGGGGCTGGGGTTGTATGACTGGGTGACCCGGAAAAGTCGAGCGGTGCCAAGACATGCGTTTTTTGGCGGGGCGGAAACCCGTAAGCGCTGGCCTGACATCACGACACAGGCCAAATGTTCGGCGGTCTATTACGATGCGTGGATTTCGCATCCGGAACGGCTGTGTCTGGAGATGATTTCCGATGTGAGTGACGCCGCGCCACATTGTGTCGCCCTGAATTATGCCGAATTGCAGAAATCTGGAGACACTTACACACTGACTTGTCAGCGCACCGGCAAAAGTTGGGGCATTGAACCCCGCACAATTGTGCATGCAACGGGCGCTTGGCTGGACAAATCCGTGTCAAACTTGGCGGGCGCACCTGAGAAAAAGATGGTTGCCGGCACCAAAGGCTCCCATCTGATCATCGACAACCCTGCGTTGGAAAAGGCGCTGGGTGGCCATATGGCCTATTTTGAGAACGCGGATGGGCGGGTGTGCGTTGTGTTCCCGTATCAGGGCAAAGTTCTGGCGGGCTCCACCGATATTCGGGTGGAAGAGGCCGCCCGGGTGCGGTGCGAAGCGGATGAGCTCAGCTACATCCTGGACTCGTTGAGGTTGGTGTTTCCCAATATCGAGATGTCCGCAGCTGACGTTGTGTTTAGCTATTCGGGCATTCGGCCGTTGCCGCAGAGCACGCAGGAGTTCACTGGGCGAATTTCCCGTGGCCATGACGTAAAAGTGCTGCCCGGAGATGTGCCCCAGTTTTGTATGGTTGGCGGCAAGTGGACAACATTTCGTGCCTTTGCGGAACAGACCGCCGACATGGTTTTGCAGGAACTGGGCAAGCCCCGGCGCCGCGACACGCGAGGTTTGGCAATTGGCGGCGGCAAAGGCTATCCTGAGCGGCCTGAGGTGCTTACCCAAGCTTTGCAGCACCGCTTTGATATCAGCGCGGATCGGGCGCAGCATTTGATCTCGCACTACGGAAGTGCAGCAGCTTCGGTCCAGGAGGTCTGCGCCTCCTTTGGGGGGGATATCTCCCTTGGCGAAGGTGTCCAGTATTCGAAAGCTGAGATACGTCGCCTTATCACCGATGAACACGTTCAGACGCTCGCTGACATTGCATTGCGACGCACCTCTTTGGCGATCACCGGGCAGATATCCTCAGGGCTCATCGAGGAGCTGGCGCAGGTGTTGTCAGAGGAGATGGCCTTGTCGGCTGCGCAAGCCACAGCACAGAAAACGCAACTGATCGAAGAATTGTCAGACTTCTACGGGGTGACCCCGCAGATGCTGGCCGAACGTACAAAACAATGGAGTATGAAATGCGCGTAAGCACTAAAGCGCGGATGAACCGCATGTTCACAAATGGCGGGTGTCTTGATGTGGCAATTGACCATGGCGTCTGTAACGAGCCCAGCTTCATGGTGGGTCTGGAAGATATGCCAAGTGTGATGGACACGCTGATCAAGGCCAAGCCGGATGCGATCCAATGTGCCTATGGTCAGGCCGATCTGTTGCAAAGCCGCCCCGAAAAGGACAAGCCCGCGTTGGTGATGCGCATCGACATGGGCAACCCCTACAACGACCAACGCCACCGGGTGATGTGGTCGATGCTGCAAAACGCCGATGAGCCCATTATTGGCGCGCTGGAAATGGATGCGGCGGCAGTGGTGGTCAATCTGTTCATGTTGCCTGACGAGCCAGAGCTGTTCCGTCAGTGTGTGGAAAACATCAGCCGTGTGCGGGCGTCCTGTGACAAATACGGCATGCCTTTGATGATTGAGCCGCTGGTGATGCTGCCCAATGACGTGCGCGGTGGCTATCAAGTTGATGGCGATGCTGAGAAAATTGTGACGCTTGTGCGCTTGGCTTCAGAAATGGGTGCGGATATCATCAAAGCTGACCCCACTGAAAACGCTGAGGATTTTCATCGCGTGATTGAGGCTGCTCGGGTGCCGGTGCTGGTGCGCGGCGGCGGCAAAGACGATCTGCAATCCGTGCTGAAAAAATCTGCAGAACTAATTGCCCAAGGCGCGCAGGGGATGGTCTACGGCCGCAATATCTATCAGCATGACAATCCGAAGGCTGTGGTTGCTGCGCTGATGGCGCTGATCCACTCCGGCGCGTCGGGGGATGAAGCATGGGATATCTATAACCGTGGGTGAAGCAGCGCAAAAATACCTTCTGGGTCTGGATGCAGGCAACACCGTGATCAAAGCGGTGCTGTTTGATCTTGAAGGCCGCCAGGTTGCGATGCAGGTGTTGGACGGTCAGACCAGCACGCCACAGCCAGGCTACGTTGAGCGTGATTTGGGCGAGCTTTGGGCAAATGCAGGCACTGTGATTGCCGCCTGTATCGCGGAGGCTGGAATTGCGTCGAAGCAGATTGCAGCGGTTGGCTGTGCCGGACATGGCAACGGGCTTTATTTGCTGGATAAAGCCGGGGCGCCGTTGCTTGGCATCCAATCTCTGGATACGCGGGCAGCGTCTGTGGCTGAGGAGCTGTCGCAGGCCAATGGGGAGCGCTTACACGAGCTCTGCTTGCAAAAACCATGGCCCTCGCAAACCCCTGCGCTATTGGCATGGGTGAAGCGGCATCAGCCGGACCTCTACGCCGCCACTGGCACGGTGCTGTTGTGCAAAGATTTCATCACCAACCGACTGACTGGCGCGCGGGTCAGTGACATCTCCGACATGTCCGGCTGTGGCTTTACGCGGATGCCTCAGGCCACTTATGACGCGGAACTTTTGGCGCTGTACGGCTTGGCTGACGCAGAAGAGATGTTGCCTTGCCTGATCGATCCCGCTGATATTGCGGGTCATGTCACAGCCGAGGCTGCAAAAGTCACCGGCTTGGCCGAAGGCACACCTGTGATCGGGGGCTATTTTGACGTGGTCTCCAGTGCGTTGGGCTCTGGGGCAGGGTGTGCGGGCGATGCCTCCATTATTGCGGGCACCTGGAGTATCAATCAGGTGTTCTCTGACGCGCCTGTGGTTGATCCCAGCGTCTTTATGGTCAGCGCGTTTGGCGCCGGCCAGTTTGTCAATATCGAAGCAAGCGCCACCTCTGCGGTGAATCTGGAGTGGTATGTCCGTGAATTTGTCGAGCGGGGCGCCCATCACGACGATCCTTTTGGCTATTGCAACCAACGCGTTGGGGAAATTGCGCCGCGCTTGGATGATCCATTTTTTCACCCGTTTCTTTATGGCTCTGGGCAGGGCGCAGAATTTCGCGCCGGGTTTTATGGGGTGGCAGGGTGGCACACCGAAGGCCACATGCTGCGCGCCCTGTTTGAAGGGGTGATGTTTGAGCACCGTCGTCACATTGCGGTTTTGCAAGATGCCGGAGTGAAAATCGACCGTGCGATCTTGTCAGGCGGCGGCGCTCGTAGCCCCCATTGGCCGCAAATGTTTGCGGATTGTTTGGGCGTGCCTATCGTGGTGGCGGAGGCGCAGGAAACTGGCGCGCTGGGTGCCGCAATTGGCGCTGCGGTGGCCGTGGAACTGGTGGCGGATTACGCCGATGGCATCGCCAAAATGACGCGCCCACGCCAGACGTTTGCGCCCAATCCGGCGATGCACGCGCACTACCAAAAACGTGCCGAAATTTTTGCGACCCTGTCAGACGCAATGCAACCTATCTGGGCGCAGATGCGCTCTCTGGAGGACAACTCATGAAAGCCATTGGTTTTGTAAACTCTCTGCCAATCGAGCACCCCGACAGCCTGTTTGAGGTTGATATGCCCACGCCTGAAATTGGCGCTATGGATCTTTTGGTGGCGGTGGAAGCCATCTCGGTCAATCCGGCAGACGCCAAACGGCGTATCCGCACTGCTGTGGACGTGCCACATGAGGATCCGATGATTTTAGGCTATGACGCCGTTGGCCGCATTGAGGCCATCGGGGCAGATGTGTCCGGATTCGAGGTGGGCGATCGGGTGTGGTATGCGGGCGATGCCAACCGCCCCGGATCTTATGCGGAACTACAGGCAGTGGATCACCGGATCGTGTCCCATGCGCCTGGCAATGTGGCACCGAAGGCTTCTGCGGCTTTGCCGTTGGTGTCGCTCACAAGCTGGGAGATGCTGTTTGACCGATTGCAGGTGGCTTCTGGGCCGTCGCGTAAATCGTTGCTGGTGATTGGTGGGGCCGGAGGGGTCGGGTCGATCACACAGCAATTGGCGCGAAAGCTCACGGGTTTGGAAGTCATTGCCACGGCGTCGCGCAAGGAAAGTGCGCAGTGGTGTCGAAAGATGGGGGCGCATGAGGTTGTGAACCACCACGACTTGATTTCGGACACACGGGCCGGTGGCCGAGAGTTTGTGGACTTCATCGCGCAATATGCCGACACCGCGCAGCATTGGGAGGCCATGTGTGACTTGATCGCCCCGCAGGGTCGGATCGGAACCATTGTGGAAACCGATGAAAAGCTTGATATCTCTGCGTTACAAGGCAAATCAGCCGCTTTGATGTGGGAGCTCATGTTTACACGCTCCCTGTTTGGGACGCCGGATATGGCGCGTCAGGGGCAGATACTGGCCCGCATGGCCCGCCTGGTGGACGACGGTATCGTCAGCACAACAGAGACCACCACGCTCAATGGTTTAAGCGCAGACACCCTGAAAGAGGCGCATGAGTTAATTGAACGTGGCACCATGATTGGCAAGCTTGTGGTTGCCTTCTGATCCAAACAGCCGAGACGAAGAAAATGACAATTCCAACCTCTTTAGAGGGTGATTACGACTACATCATAGTCGGGGCGGGGACAGCCGGATGTGTGCTGGCCAACCGCCTGACGGAAGATCCCAAAACCCGGGTGCTTTTGTTGGAGGCGGGCAAGTCGGACAATTACCATTGGGTGCACATCCCGGTGGGCTATTTGTATTGCATCGGCAATCCGCGCACCGACTGGATGATGAAAACTGCCAAGGAGCCGGGCTTGAATGGGCGGGCGCTGGTCTATCCACGTGGCAAGGTGCTGGGCGGCTGTTCCTCAGTGAACGGCATGATCTACATGCGCGGGCAGGCCGCGGACTATGATCACTGGCGGCAATTGGGAAATGCTGGTTGGGCGTGGGATGACGTCTTGCCGTATTTTTGTAAATCGGAGGATCACCACGCCGGTGAGAACCCGTTGCATGGCGCGGGTGGTGAATGGAAGGTGTCCAAACAACGTTTGGGTTGGGATATCCTGGAGGCGGTTCAGGACGGCGCGCGCGAATTTGGCATCGCGCCACGGGCTGACTTCAACGATGGGAACAACGAAGGCAGTGGCCTGTTTGAAGTGAACCAGAAAGGCGGAGTGCGGTGGAACACGTCCAAGGCATTTTTGCGTCCAGCCGTGAAACGCCCCAACCTGCGTGTGCTTACTGAGGCGCATACCGACCATGTGGTGCTTGAGGGCACGCGGGTCACGGGGGTGTGTTTTACCCATAAGGGGCAGAAAACTTTGGTCAAAGCCAATGCGGAAGTTTTGCTTGCTGCAGGGGCGATCAACTCTCCCAAAATTCTGGAACTGTCGGGAATTGGACGCCCGGACGTGTTGAATAAGCACGGCATTGATGTGCGCCATATGAGTGCGGGTGTTGGTGAAAACCTGCAAGATCACCTGCAAATTCGCACGGTGTTTAAGGTCAAAAACGCCAAAACGCTGAACACCATGGCCAATTCGATCATCGGCAAAGCGCGGATTGGGTTGCAGTATATGTTCACCCAATCTGGTCCGATGTCGATGGCCCCCAGTCAATTTGGCATGTTCACCAAATCAGATGCGGCCATGGCGACGCCCGATCTGGAGTACCATGTGCAACCCTTGTCCACCGACAAATTGGGCGACCCTTTGCACCCCTATCCGGCCATTACCGTGTCCGTGTGCAATTTGCGGCCCGAGAGTGTTGGAAGTTGCCATATCTCAACCTCGGACCGGCAGGTTCAACCAGACATCCAGTTGAATTACCTGTCAGCTGCCAAAGACAGGCAGGTGGCCCTGACCTCCGTGAAGCAGGTGCGCGAGATTATGACCGCAAGTGCGCTTGAGCCTCATGCGCCTGAGGAGATGCTCCCGGGACCTGAGGTGCAAAGTGACAACGCGCTTCTGTCTGCCATTGGTGATATTGCCACCACGATTTTTCACCCGGTTGGCACCTGCAAAATGGGCACGGATGATGCCGCTGTGGTGGGGCCGGATTTGCGGGTGAGAGGGCTTGAAGGATTGCGCGTTGTTGATGCCTCAATCATGCCAAAAATTGTGTCGGGCAACACCGCGTCACCCGTGATTATGATCGCAGAAAAGGCCGCCGACCTTATCCGGGAGGCGCACTAGATGCCTGTATTTGTGGTTGTTGCTGAGGTGGAGGCTGGTGACGGTCACGAGGAGACCATGGCGGCGGAGCTTGATGTGTTGGCCAAAGCATCACGCGCAGAGGCTGGGTGTGTGCAATACAGCCTTTGTGAGGAGGAAGGCGCCATTGGAACGTGGCTGATTTATGAAGTGTGGCAATCGGAGATGCACTGGCGGCAGCACCTGGAGACGGATGTGTTTCGCGCCTTCAAGTTTGATGTTTTGCCCAACATTGGTCGCTTGTCTGCCCGAAAGTTTCGGCTTGTTCGTTAGGATACATCCCATTCCTTTGGGAGCGTTGGCAGATACGGAAATAATCAGGCCTGCGTGACACCGCGGCGCTTCTCCAAATCTCCGTTAATCCCAAACTCAACGCCAATGGCCCCAGTTGATGCAATCCATTGGTCGCACCTTGTGCGGCGACGCCAATACGCACGAGGCCTGTGATGTAGCGCCATGCCTTAGCGACGGAACGTTGGGTGTGTTGATCCCGCCATCCTTCCTACTGGTGATCTTTGCGTTGATGCCCTGGAGGCAATTGGCGCTTTGTCTACCGGGCGATGCTGCCAGGTGATTTGATCTCGGGAAGGCTTGATCACAAAAGGAGGGCAGGTCCCACATGAGGTTGATCCGCAAACCAGGGGGTGTGACAGACTTAAGGTAAGCCAACAACCTAAGGGGGATCGCAATCCGGTTTGATCGGCAAATGCGTGAAAAGCCTTATTTTATTGACGAATTCGCGTGTGGCGGTCACAGTGAATAGATCAATTCTAATAAAATCTTAGTATCGCATTTGTCATTTTTGTCTTGTTCAAGGAGCAGGATTCCATGAGCTTATTTTCCATTTTGCTGCACGCTCCCAATCACTTACCGCGGGCGATTGTAGCGGCTTCCTCACTTGTTTTTCTCAGCAGTTTTGGCGCGTTTGGCGACCCGTTAACATCCAACAATGGGTTCTATCCTGACGCTTCGGATTACGCCGGTCCTTTTGTCGCCGCCAATTTGGATTACCCGGACACATTGCCTGATGCGCGGTTTCCGGCTGGCGGGGCATTGCAACAACCGCTGACGGTCGAAACTGCGCAGGACTACATGCTGCTTTTGAAAGAGTACATCACGCCGAGTTTTTCAACGATTATCAATGAGCCAACGTCGTGGGACCCTAAAGCTGCTGGTTGGTACGATCTGGTTTGGTCTGGGGGCTCAAACGCGCCAACAGGCGGACGGGAAGCGCTGATGAATACCTATACGGGGCAAATCATTCATGCGACGTCGTTTGGTGCCCCGCACCAACCTACAAGCCAATATGTGCAGAACCATGCGGTGATCTACTATGACGCGCGCGCAGCCTCGATGCTTGGGTCGGTTTGGGCTGATTTGTACGACGCCGATCTTTCGGCGCTGTCTTTCCCAGAAGGCTCGATTGTGATCAAGGCAGAGGCAACAACGCCGGCGATTTCGCAATGGCCCTCCGTTTTGGACGGGGCAGCCACATGGCAGGTTTTCCGGCCTTCCACGTTGGATCAGGCCACCAAAAAAGCCAACCCGGTTCCGAAAGTGGTAGAGGCGCATCCGCTGCAAATGTCGATCAAAGTGAAAGACCGCGTGGCATCTCCCGTCACTGGCTGGGTGTTTATGGCCTTTGTTTATGATGCCGCTGCTGATGGGCCGACGGTATGGGATCGGTTTGTGCCGTTGGGGGCGATGTGGGGCAACGACCCGCAGTTCAACCGAGACCCCAAAGGGCTGCCAGCAAATGCCCGGCTCACGGAAACATGGGTCAATCCCGATAAACCTGCATTTACAGAAGACACACTGGGCTGGGGGGGGCGCATGGCTGGGCCTATGGATGTGGCCACCCGCCAAGGGGTGATCACGGCGCGCGGGACCCATATGGGGGACAAGAACTTAGGGGCATCGTCTTGCATGAGTTGCCATGGCGCTGGTGAGTACCCCTTTACGGTCAATCTTTATCCCTCTCCGAACAGCAGTTTTCCGCCAAATGGCGAGCCGTTTCTGCTGTATGAACCGGGGTCCGTACAATGGGCGCAATGGTTTGAGAACCGACCGGGCGACACAGCCCAAAGTGGCGGGCGCGGCCCGGTTGCTACGGACTATGACATGGCGATCATGTTTGCGTTGGGCGCAACGCCGCATGTGTCAGGCAAACCTGTGCGTGCTTTGGAGCGTTTCAGTGTCCACTGATGTAGAAACCGGCGTTTCTGACACGCGTGGCGGCAATCCTCAGACAAGTGGGGCCTCCGAACACCGGAGCGTGTCTGTTCTGTTTGCAGACCTTGTGGGATCCACGGAGCGGATCGAGGAGTTTGGCGCGGAAGGTTATGCGCAGTTGATCCGGCGATTTCACACAATTTGCAACGACACCATCCGCGCACATGGAGGGGTTGTTGCACAATATCAGGGTGATGGCATCATTTGTTACTTTGGTTTTCCTTCTGCGATGGAAGACGATGCCATTCGAACGGTTGCCGCCGCGTTGGACATTTGCGCGGCTCTGACAGACGCGGGCGGTGCAACGGCCATGGAAACTCGGATCGGTATCGCCTCGGGCAACGTGATGATCCGCTCTGATGGCGATGATTTTGGGGCCAATGCGGTGGGCAGTGCGATCAATAAAGCGGCCCGGCTAGAAGCCCTCGCAGAGGCTGGGGAGATTGTGATTTGCCATGATACACAATCGCTTGTGGGTGCGTTTTTTCACGCGCGCGATCTGGGGCCTCAGACCCTCAAGGGTTTCAAGGACCCGCAGCCAGCCTATAGAGTTGAGCGCCGTCGTACAGGCTTACTCACTCGATTTGAGGCACTGCGGGGGCGCAAGTTGGGTGGTCTCGTTGGGCGTGCTGTTGAAATGGATGTACTCAACAGTTGTTATGCCAAAGCCGCGCACGGGGCCGGAAGCGGGGTTGTGATCAGCGCAGAAGCCGGCCTTGGGAAATCTCGGCTATCGCGAGCCTTTCTGGCGCAGGATAGGATAAAGCGTGCGGCGAGTTTTGTTTTGCAATGTTCGCCTGAGCATCGCGGTACGCCGCTGTATCCGGTTTCCACCTTTCTTGAGTGGATCGCGGGCACGGGGGCTCATGACGCGGACGCGCAGCGCCACAAAAAGCTCAAACGCTTGTTTTCAAAGGTTTGGGGATGTTCGGACGTGGAGCTGAACTCACTCCTGGATTTGCTGTCGCCATTGGGGGCGGAAACTGAGGTTGATCAGACGGAGTCTGTGCCGTTGCGACGGGGGCGTGCGCTGTCGACGTTGGCGGATAAGATCTTTGCCTCCGGCGCAGGGCGCGACATTGTCATCGTCGAGTTTGAGGACGCGCATTGGATCGACCCAACCTCAGCGATGTTGGTGGAGATCCTTGCGGGAAAGGTGGCAGATCACGCCGCACTCATAGTTCTGACAACGCGCCCTGAACCGCCGTTTGGTGAAGGCGCGCCCAATTGTGAAACCTTGCTGAAGTTGAATCGGTTGTCAGATCAAGACTCCCGTGAACTGGCGCGTCAAAGCCTTGGTTCCGCGGATTTACGCGATGAGCAGATTGACGAAATCATCGCAAAGTCGGATGGCGTGCCGTTATTCCTAGAAGAATACGCGGACATGCTGGCGCGGTCAGGTCGTGGTGAGGATTGGAAAATTCCACTCAGCTTGGCGGCTTTGGTGCAGAGCAAACTGGATCAGTTGCCCGCAGAAGCGCGATTGTTGGCCACCGTTGGATCTGCTCTTGGGCGCAGTTTTGATCCCGCGTTTGCGATCTCAATCGCCAATTTATCAAACGAGGCCGCCTCCCGTTTGTCGGAAGACCTGATTGCAGGGACGTTGGCGGAGCGGCCGCATTCGAAAACCGAAGACAGCAGCCGTTTGATGTTCAGCCATGCGTTGGTGCAGGACGCGATTTATGGCGTGATGTCATCGGAGCGGCGAAGACAATTGCACAACGACATTGCGGATGCATTCCTTGGCGATAGTGCGCGTATATCGGTGGCAGATCACGTTTTGGCCAATCATCTGGCCCGTGCACATCGCCATGAAGAAGCAATCATGCGTTACATGCAGGCAGCACTTGCTGCGGCGGGTCGTGGCGCGGCGTTTGAGGCGATGAGCCACCTTGAGGCTGGCTTAGCCTGTATTGATGCCTTACCGGAGGGGGAAGAACGCGACCGTATGGAGCTCCAACTATGTGCTGTGCGCGGTCCAACCCAGATGGTGACCGGCGGACCGGGTAATCCTGCCTTTGGTGCCACACAAGAGCGCGCCATGGTCTTGGTGGACAAGCTTGGCTTGCACGCCACCATGGTGCCCGTGATTTACAACACAGCGCTGCATTCCTGGGCAACGGCTCGGTTGGATCGCGCGATGACAATTGCGGATGCCATTGCGTTGATTAATGAACAGGACGCCTCTGACGCGGCTTACATGGCAGCCAACACGATGCGGGGCTTGATTGCATGGCATCAGGGACGCAATGACATAGCACGGCAGACGCTGAGCAACACAATAGCGCGCCACAATCCTGATTTGCATCACGATTTGTACGCGTTGTTTCTCAAGGAGTTTGGCGTTTTTTCCCACTTCTATCTTGGCCTGACCCATTCAGTATTGGGCAATTTTGACCTTGCGCGCGAGGCGGCAGAGACGTCGGCTCTGCTGGGAGAGGCAATGGGATTTCCGCATGGGCGCGGCTTTGGCCTTTTGGCACGGTTTAATATGGCCATGCTGCGCAACGATGTGGACGGAGCGGAGGAATTCAGCGCGGCAAGTCTGGGTTTTGCAACCCGTCAAGGGTTTCCTGAATTCCAGGCCATGTCCCAATTTGTACAAGGTTGGGCCAAAGCCCGTCGGGGGGATTTGCGGCAAGGCGTGGAGCAGATGCAAGGCGGGCTCGAATTTTGGGCGGCTACAGGATTCTCATGTTGGCAATCGCATTTTGCCAGCTATCTCGCACAGGACATGGTGGCCATAGGTCAGATAGATCAGGCTGAAAAATTGGTTGAAACCCATCTTGGTCAATTGCTGCTAACCGGCGAAAACCAGAGCCGTGCGCCACTTATGTTGTCGCGGGCGTTGTGTCAGGAGGCTCGTGGTGACACCCCAAGAGCTTTGGAAACCGCTCAAGAGGCTTGGTACATTGCGGCGGCCCAAGGGGCGCTGTTGTGGCAGGATATGATAAAAGACAAGTTTGAAGTGACAACCAATGTGATTTGAAAGTTATCATGCTGAACTGCTGAACCGGGCCCGAACCTCTTCTGGATTGGTGAACGGCGATGTGAGCATTGCGTCATCCGCAGCTCGCCAGGGGCGGAGCATGATCGATTTTCCACCATAAGTTTGGACTGTCCTGCGTCACCTGCTGTGCAAAGGCTGGATCTGCAACTCGGTCTGTGTCGGCCGACGGGATAACCGCACGTCGGTCTCTCGCGTAATCACCTCATCCATCGATTGAAAAAGGTGCCCGCCCGACAGCAGATACATTGTCTTGTCCCGCGTTGGTGGAATTGCCAGAAATGTCAGGTCGTTAAGTAAGGCAGCGCGTTTTCCCGCGGCTGTCATCTCATAAATTGTCGATATGTCATTCACCAACGGAAGGTTGTGTGAAATCACATCCATCGCGAAGCTGTTGGTGCCGTTCACTTCGGGGATCTCTTCATCGAGGAACAATTTTTCGCGGAACTTGCAATGTCGGACAGCGTTCAAGGCGCCCCTTGTGCCGTCGCGTAGGTAATGTGAGGTCACCATGGTTGGGTTGTGTACATGGATGTCGCCCTATTGTGAAAACAGCACATCTCACACCCGCGCTCTTGAGGCGTGAATGGTCTCGTTAAGCTCAGTCCGGTTCATTTTGCGTGTCATGTGCGGTGCCCAACTCCTGTGTGCCCCTGACTTAAGTTCATGAAAAGTGAATGGGAATTTTGGTAATTGGGGGTTCCGGGGCAATAATCACCCCGCCATTTGGAAAGACAACACATGGCCAAGTTGGAATGGAATGACATCAAAGTTGTTCTGGCGTTGTTTGGAGGCAAGTTTATACGGCGGCCATTGGTGAGCTTGGGATGAGTCACTCAACCGTGTCCCGCCACCTGACTGATTTGGAAATCAGTTTTGTGGCCGTGCTGTTCACCCGGTTACGCAATGGGCGGTTGGCAAGGGCGCGATGGCAGGTCGAATCTTGGCTAAGGCAGAGAAGGTCGAAGGCGAGGGCCTTGATCTGCAACGTGAGGCGGACAGCCTGGGCACCATGTGGGCGGGGCAGGTGCGCGTGACGTCACCACCACTGTTATCCTAGTATATGCTGATGCACCTCTGGTGGAACTTTCCCGACAATATCCGGGTATTGAGAACATACTACATTTAAGCGTTTCGAGCGAAGGCCTGATGAAGGGTGTGGCTGACGTTGCTTTTCGGTCCCAGCTTGATCCACGCGACAATTTGGTGGGCCGGCGGCTGCCAGATTTTAACAAAGTTGCCCATGCCGCGCCGAATTTTTTTGCTAATCCTGCTTTTGAATAGTGACGGACCGTTGGCGATTGGATCGGGCGTGTTTTCAACGATCCCGGCAACAATTGGATCAAACACGGCCCAACTTCAACTGCGGAGGTGACGCTTCAAATCTCTAACATGTTCGATTAGGTGCATGCCGCGAAAGAATGGGTGCCTCGCGGTGCTTTTTTGTCGATGCTCTTGACGGAATTATGCGCGTCCCGGGCTCTGGCATTGTGTTTTCGCATCGGATGGGTGCTGACCCACCCCGATCTGCGGTCATCAGTGTGGGGGAGAACCTTTGCGCGGTTTCATGTAGAGGAATGTCCAAGCAGAAAGCGCAGACCACAGCCTCCTTAGAGTAGCTCGGCTGCGCGAGGCTAAAGCTGCATTGCGTCCCGACTTTTCTCGACAAGAAAGTCGATCATGGCGCGGGTTTTTGGCGCGAGGTTGTCTTTGCTTGCGTATATGGCGTGCACACCTGAAGGCGGCGGGGCAAAATCCGAAAGCACAGTCACAAGAGACCCGGCCTCAAGTTCTGCCTGACAAGACAGGTGAGGCAGCCGAGTGATCCCGCGCCCGGCGACAGCCAGAGCCTTTTCTGTTTGGGCGTCATTGCAACGTACAATTGGAGCGATTGGCACCGAAAGCTTGGCATGTTCACTTTCATGGTACATCCAGTGTTGCGTCGCACCGCGATATGAAAAATCGATCAGGTCATGATCCACAAGTGCGCTTGGGTGGAGAGGAATGCCCCGGCGCTTCAAGTAGCTGGGAGCGGCCACGGTCACGCCATTTGTTTTGAACAACTCGCGCGCAATGAAGTCGGACGGCGGCAATTCGCCAATCCGGACCAGCAGGTCGATGCCTTCTTCAATGAGATCCGCTCGGCGTTCAGAGATATCGATATTGAGTGTCATGTCCGGATAGCGTTCCAGAAATTCCGGAAGCCAAGAATTCAGGCATCCGTGGGCAAAAACCACCGGCACACTCATCCGCAGTTCACCATAAGGCCGATCGCCAAGGGCGTTGAGCCTGCCTTCGACGGCGCGTGTGTCTTCGATCATCCGCCGGGCGTTTTCAAAGTAAGTGCGCCCCGTTTCGGTCAGGCTGATCTTGCGGGTTGTGCGATTGAGCAGCCGGGTTCCCAGGCGGTTTTCGAGTCGGGCCAACTCTTTGCTGACGTGGCTTGGAGTGTGGCCCAACACACGTGCAGCGGCGCTCAGCCCGTTCTGCTCAACCACCGAGTAGAACAGATACATGCCGTCAAAGAGGTCTCTATTGCGATCCATATGGAATAAATACTGTTCTGATTGAGGGATTAATATCAGTTACAGGCATGGCTACCTTCTTTGCAAGCGCAAGGAGACATAAGCCAATGATTGAGATCAGCACTTTCGACCACATCGGAATTCGCATCAGCGACCGAGACACAACCGTGGCGTTCTACGAACTTCTGGGATTTGAGCTCATAGCTGACGGTGGCTTCGATCAGGGGCATCCGCTGGTGATGCTGCATCCGTCAGGAATCAACATCAACCTGCTTGGCCCAGCCACAGCCAAGGCTGGTGAAAATGTCTTGATGGACGAGAAAGCGAGATATCCCGGCATCACGCATTTGGCGCTGAAGGTGAAAGACGCGGAAGCAACCGAAGCCTTTGTCACTGGCAATGACATCACGATCACTGGGCGTCGCGAGTTTCGCGGCACCAAGACCATCTTCATCCGAGACCCCGATCGCAACGTACTGGAGCTTGTTGGTCCCGGACCGTCCGTTGCCCAACTTATCGCCGAACACGTGCACGGCTAACCTGTTCCCAAAAAGGAAAAATTCGATGACCACAGTTTTTAAACCCCTTGTCGCGGCGCTCAGTCTGACACTGGCTGCAGCGACCTTACCAGCGTTGGCCGAGGCACCGGCAATCAAAACTATCAATGGCGTTGCCAGTTACCCCGACGGGTATCAGGGCACTCCGGTGCGCGCGGCGGATGAAGATCCATTTTTGTCACCGAGCAACGCGGCCTTGATCTTGATCGATTATCAGCCACCGATCCTGATGGGGGTCAGAAACATTGACCACGAGGAATTGGTCAACAACACAACCGGGCTGATCAAAACCGCTGTGATCTTTGACATTCCGATCATTTTCAGCCACGTCGCCGTCGGCCTGAACGGATATGATCCGATGATCGAAGCGGGTGTTGAGCCCATCACATGGAATGTTGTGCCGGCTGAGTTGCAGCGCGACCACGCCCGCAGCGATCAGCTCCAGGCTGTCACGCGGGTATTCATGGAACATCTGTTCAAAGTTGACCCTGACTCAACTTGGTAAGCAACGCGGATCAGGCGCCTCGGCGTCTGATCCCGTGTCGTTTGCCTGCAAAAGCTTGATAGAAAAACCTGCCTAACCGCAGCTCTCCTTCAGGCATAGATGCCTGCCGCACCGACATTTGACTTCATGTTCAGGTGCGCCAACCAAGCATGCGCCGTTCGATGACGCTGATGACCGTGCTGACAATCACGCCAAGCAGCGACAGGATCACAACGCCCGCAAACAGCCGCTCCAGATCATACAGCGAGCCGGCTTCAAGAATATACGCGCCAATGCCGTATTGCGCGCCCAGCATTTCAGCGGCGACAAGCAGGATGATCGCAATCGCGAGGCTGATGCGCAGGCCAGACAAGATGCCGGGCAGGGCCCCTGGCA
>NZ_CAJXIV010000008.1 GCF_913054185.1 uncultured Shimia sp. | reverse complement strand
GATATTCTCAAGAGTTTTGAGAATGAAGACGACAAGAAGTTCACCCTGCACTTGCGCCCCGGTCACAAATGGTCGGATGGGAATCCGTTCACGTCAGAAGACTTCCGCTATTTTTGGGAAAACGTGGCCAACAACGAGCTGCTGTCACCCTCTGGGCCGGTGGATTTTCTGCGGGTGGAAGGCGAGTTGCCAAAGGTTAGCTTCCCGGATGAGCACACGGTTATTTATGAGTGGAGCAAGCCCAACCCGCAGTTCTTGCAAATGTTGGCTGAGGCCCGCCCGCCATTTATCTACCGCCCATCGCACTATCTGAAATCATATCATGCCGACTTCACCGACGAAGAAGAGCTGCGCGAACGGTTGTATGAGGCGCGCGTGCGCAGCTGGGCGGCGCTGCACAACCGTCAGGACAACATGTATAAGTTCGACAATCCGGATCTGCCCACGTTGCAGCCCTGGATGATGGCAACCAAAGACGGCAAGAGCCGGTTCCTGTTTGTGCGCAATCCCTATTATCACCGGGTCGACACCAACGGTGTGCAATTGCCTTACGTCGATGTGATCGAAATGCAGGTGGTGGCACCGGGGCTGGTGGCAGCCAAAGCCAACGCAGGTGAAGTGGATTTGCAGGCGCGCGGGTTGGATTTCAAAGACGCTGCGATTTTGAAAAAAGGCGAAGCGTCCGGCGGCTACAAAACCAAGCTGTGGGGCAATGGCACCGCCAGCCAGATCGCGATTTATCCAAACCTGAATTACAATGATGACGGCTGGCGCGAGGTGATGCGCGATGTGCGATTCCGCCGGGCGCTGTCGCTGGCGATCAACCGCAAAACCATCAACAAAGGTCTGTATTTTGGTCTCGCGAAGCCCGGTGGCATGACTGTGTTGCCTATAAGCCCGTTTTTCAAAGAGAAGAACCGCGATGCCTGGGCGATCCGAGATGTGGAGATGGCCAATGCGCTGCTCGATGAGATGGGCTTGGACAAACGTGACAAAGATGGCTTCCGCCTGCTGCCCGATGGCCGTCCGGCCTGGGTGGTGATTGAGACCGCAGGTGAGCGGCAGGAAGTTGAAAACGCATTGCAGATCATCACTGACAACTGGGCAGAGATTGGCGTGAAGCTGATCATGCGCCCGCTGGAGCGTGATATTCTGCGCAACCGCGTATACGCAGGCGAAACCATGGCCTCAACCTGGTTTGGCTGGGACAATGGTTTGCCACAGCCCTATACCTCGCCGTCTTATCTGGCACCCTGGGATCAGGCGTTTCAATCCTGGCCCAAATGGGGGCAATACCATCAGAACCACGGCGCGGTTGGTGAACCGCCGGATTTGCCAGCAGCGATTGAGCTCAATGACTTGGCGCATCAGTGGACCAAGGCGTATTCCTCGGTGGATCGCGGTTTGATCTGGCAGCAGATGGTGGATATTCACGCCGACAACGTGTTTGCGATTGGCATCATAAACGGCGCACCGCAGCCGGTGGTGGTCAGCAACAGCCTGCGCAATGTGCCGGAGAAAGCCATCTGGGCTTGGTCTCCCGGCGCGCATTTCGGGGTGCACCGCCCTGATGAATTTTTCTTCGCGGAATAGGAGCGCAGAATGGCCCTGCTGCGGTTTGCGGTTTTCCGGTTCCTAACCATGCTGGCGACACTTGTTGTGGTGTCGGTGCTGGTGTTTTTGATCATCACCTTGCCGCCGGGGGACTACCTGTCCAACCAGATCAACGAGCTGCGAGCCACAGGCCAATCGGCGGGCATCGCCAAAGCGGAGTTTCTGCGGGCGGAGTATTCACTGGATCAGCCGCTCTATAAACAATACCTAATCTGGGCTGGATTTATGCCGGGGCCACATGGGTTTGCCGGGTTGTTGCAGGGCGAATTTGGCTGGTCGTTTGAGTTTGACAAACCGGTGGCTGATTTGGTTGGCGGCGCGTTGTGGATGACCATCTTGGTCAATTTGGCGGCGGTGTTGTTTATCTATGCGGTGGCGTTGCCGTTGGGTATTCTGGCCGCGGCAAAGTCCAAGACATGGATTGATTATACCTCGGCGTTTGTGGGGTATTTGGGATTGGCCACGCCAAACTTCCTGCTGGCGTTGATCCTGTTTTACTACGGCAACCGCTATCTCAACCTGCCGATTGGGGGCCTTATGGACCCGCAATACGAAGGCCAACCTATGAGCTTTGG
Organism: uncultured Shimia sp.; assembly: GCF_913054185.1. Lineage (GTDB taxonomy): Bacteria > Pseudomonadota > Alphaproteobacteria > Rhodobacterales > Rhodobacteraceae > Shimia. The sequence goes on along the minus strand of NZ_CAJXIV010000008.1, from coordinate 66,110 downwards.
CAAGATGAAGTCGGTGCTGATCCACCTGATCATTCCAACCTTTGTGATTGGCACCTCGGGCGCGGCGGCGATGATGCAGCGGCTTAGGGCAAACCTGCTGGATGAGTTGGGCAAACCCTATGTGGAAACCGCCCGCGCCAAAGGCATGAGCGAGCCGCGCATGTTGACCAAATATCCCTTGCGGGTGGCGTTTAACCCGTTTGTGGCGGACATTGGCACGCTGTTGCCGTCGTTGATCTCTGGCTCGGTCTTGGTCTCGGTGGTGCTGGGCTTGCAAACCATTGGGCCGCTTCTGTTGACCGCCTTGAAGTCACAAGATCTGTTCCTGTCAGCCTTTGTGCTGATGTTTGTGGCGCTGCTGACGTTGATTGGCACTTTGGTGTCTGACCTGTTGCTGGCGCTGCTTGATCCGCGCATTCGATTTGGAGGGCGGGAGCGATGAGCATGCAACCCGATGGGCGCTACGTTGATCAGGCACCGTATGATCCCGAAGCTGCTGCCGAGGCGCGCAGCGCTGAGCTGGACATGTCCAATGCGCGGTTGTTGTGGCTGCGGTTTAAAGAACACAAGCTGGGTCTGATTTCCGGCGCTTTCCTGCTGTTGGCGTATTTGTCGCTGCCATTTGCCGGATTTTTTGCACCCTATTCGCCCAATGAGCGGCTGGAAGACTACATCTACGCGCCGCCGCAGCGGGTGCATTTCATGCATGAGGGCGCGTTTGTGGGCCCGCATGTTTACCCAACCGTGGCCGAAATGGATCTGGAGACCTTCAGCTGGAAATACGTGCAGGACACAGAAACACCAGCGCTGCTGGAGTTTTTCTGTGAAGGCTCGGATTACAAAGTGGCAGGGTTGATCCCGTCCAACACACATCTGATTTGCGCCCCTGAGGGTGCGACGCTGTTCCTATTTGGCGCGGACCGGCTTGGGCGGGATGTATTTTCTCGTATCTTCTATGGCGCGCAGCTGTCTCTGACCGTGGGTCTTGTGGGCATCACCGTGTCCTTTGTGATAGGCATCGTGCTTGGCTCCATCGCGGGCTATTTTGGCGGCTTCCTTGACTGGATTATCAACCGTGTGATCGAAGTGCTGCGCAGCTTGCCGGAATTGCCGCTTTGGCTGGCCTTATCCGCCGCCGTGCCGTCCCATTGGGGGCCGGTGTCGGTGTTCTTCATCATCTCGATAATATTAGGGATACTCGATTGGCCCGGACTGGCGCGTGCTGTGCGGTCCAAATTCCTCAGCCTTAGGGAAGAGGAGTTTGTGAAGGCCGCCGAGATGATGGGCGCGAAACCAAGCCGCGTGATCAAGAAACACCTGCTGCCCAACTTCCTCAGCCACCTGATCGCCAGCGCAACGCTGTCCATCCCGGCGATGATCCTTGGCGAGACCGCCCTGTCATTCCTTGGGCTTGGCCTACGCGCACCAGCTGTGAGCTGGGGCGTGATGCTGAATGATGCGCAGAACCTGGCGTCGATTGAGATCTACCCTTGGACGGCGATCCCAATGCTGCCCATTGTGATTGTGGTGCTGGCATTCAACTTCTTTGGCGATGGGTTGCGCGACGCAATGGACCCGAACCGGAGCTAAGGCTGCGGTTCGGCACTTTCAAAATTCAGAAAGTTAGTTAGTGGCAGGCGGAGAGCACGGGGCGCGTTGCGGCGGTGCTGAGCGTTTTGCGAGTGCCTTCAAAGGCAGCGCGGGCGGTGTTGATCAGCGATTGTTCCGCACGGTTCCACTTGGCAGTTGTTTTCAACGCAATCTGGCGTGGTTTGGGCTCTTCAAGCTGTGCTGCCGGATGGGCAACCTTTGTGGCCTGAGCGGCTTGCCAGGCTTTCGCGGCTTTACGTGCCATCGCGTCGCGCTGACGACGCCATGCTTGGCATTCTGCGGCCTGACGGGCTGTCCGGGTGCGACGGCGCGCGCGCTGCTTCGGCGCGGGTTGCGCGTCATTCAGCGCACGGTTGGCCACAGCATCATAAGCTGCGTTGATCTCGCTCATGCGACGTGACGCTTCCTCAGGATCGATTTTGGCCAGATCAGGGTGGTAGCGCCGTGCCAGGCGAAGCCATGCCGCCCGCAGCTCTTTTTCCGAGGCTGTTGGTGTCACCTGCAAGAGGTCAAAAGCGTATGTGAGATCATGTGCCATGGGATGAGTGTGGGCCTTTGAGCTTCATTCATCAAGTATTTGGCTAAAATTCTAAGTATCTTCTTAAGGGCGTGTTTAGGAGAATGCGGTTTTTCGTTAACGGCGCTCACAAAGAAATAGGGCATGCTCTGCCACACATGCCCCATCATCTGTTTTGTGATCAGAAGACTGGTGCCTACCGATCATCACCGCCGTCTGGACCACCTTCCATGGCGTCCTCGTCAATCGCGGCTTCCACGGCACCGACTACAGCTTCGCGCTGTTTGGGTGTGAGGTCTTCGGCGGTGGCATCATCGGCAATGCGCACGGTGACTTCACGGTGGGCAAACTTGATACCTTCCCGCGCAAACAATTCGCGGATTTCCTGATAAACTTTTTTGCGCACCAGCCATTGGTCGCCCGGTTTGGTCATGAACTTCACGCGGATGATCATGGCGCTGTCCTGCATCTCTACCACGCCTTGAGATTTCAGCGGCTGGATAAAGTTGTGGCCAATCACCGGATCATCGAGCAGCTCAACACCGAGGTTCTTGACCAGTTTACGTACCCGCTCCACATCCGTGTCATAGGTCACCCGCAGCTTCAGCTTCATAATCACCCAGTCGCGCGAATAGTTGGTGAGATGCTGGATTTCACCAAAGGGAATGGTGTGCAAAGGTCCAAGGTGGTGGCGCAGCTGGAACGACCGGACGGAGATTTTCTCAACTGTGCCTTTCACCGCCCCAATATCGATGTATTCGCCTTTGCGGAACGCGTCATCGAACAGGAAGAAGGCGCCGGAAAAAATGTCCCGCACCAAGGATTGCGCGCCAAAGCCCACAGCCAAGCCGACCACACCAGCACCGGCAAACAGCGGGCTGACGTTCACGCCCATTTCCAGCAACACAATCAGCACGATGGTGACAACTATCACCAGCAGGATGGTGTTGCGGAACAGTGGTAGCAGCGTGGCAAGACGAGAGGCACTTGCGCCGCCGCCTTCATCGCCAAGCTCGGCTTCTTCAGCCGGGTCACCTTGTTCCTCGCGGATGCGGCGGTCAATCCAGATGCGGAACGCGTGAAAGCCAATGTAGCCCATAAACAGGATGACAATCATATCAAGGACACGCCCGCCCAGCATGTCCTCGTCGATGATGCCATCCGCATCAAAGATATAGAGCGCGGCATAAAGCCCTGCGACCAGGGCCAGCACACCTGAGATCCGGCGTGCCAGTTCTTCAAAGGTGTGCATCTGGCGATGGTCAATCAGGTTCTCAAGCTTAAAGAGCTCCTCTTCCTGTTGCTCAGAAAGCTGACCTTCTTCGACAGCTTCTTCACGCAGCGCATCGGCAGCATCATTCACTTCTTTGACGGTGCGATTGCGCTCAAAGTAGCGTTCAATGCCGTAGTTGATGGTGGCGTAAACCACGATCACAGCGGTGAGAATGGCATAGGCACCAGCGATCAGCGGGATGCCCGTGTCATTGCCCAGGATCAAATCCCACGACATGCTGGCCCACCCGTACAGTACGTAAAGAATGAACAAAGGTGCCCAGAATGTGCTGGCCCAGCGGGTTGCCAAAGGCACCCGGTTGGGCTCGCGGCCGTTGCGCAAGGCGTAAGAAATGGCGCGATAGTTTGCGAAGACCAGCGCGATATTACCAAGCGCAAACAAGGTGGACAGCAACAGCGTCATCACTGCGGAGACGTCATAAACCAGTCCCAGTTCGCTCAGCCATTCGCCAAAAATCATGGTGGTTACGTCGACGATGCCCAGGCCCATGACCCAAATATGCAGCTTCTTTGCGTCCGGGGTAGAAAACGGCGGGATGCGATATTGCGGCAGATAAGGCGACAGGATCATCCGCCAGATGAGCGCAATCAGGCGGGACAAAGCGTAGGCGGCAAAGATCGAGGCATTGGTGAAGCGCACCGCGGTGTCATCAGAGGTGCCGAAGATCAGGAAGCCAAGCAGCACCGCAAACGCCATACTGACAATCACGCCGATGACACCCGCTACAAAACGCACCACTAGGAAAGGCAGCTTTTGCGTGTAGCCTTCGGGTTCTTCTTTCACCAACGGAATTACAAATCGGGCCGCCAGTCTACGGCCGTAAATCTGCCGTTCAAAAAGGATGCCCACGCCCAGCAGAGCCAACGTTATAAGCAGTTGTTTGGCAAAGAACAATATGCTGCCGTCCGGGCTTGAGGCGCGCAGGATGAACAGCACTTCATTGATGGCAACTGGCAGGTGCTGAATGCGGTCCTGCAGCACTTTGTTGAAGCCTTCGAGTTCCCACTGCAGGCGCATGACCGAGGTCATGGTGGTTTTTTCGTTGATCTCTTCTACGGCTTCACTTGTGTCATCCGGCGTCACGGGGCTGCCGTTGCCATCGAGAATGATGACGGTCATGCCGTTTTCATTGGCTTGTTGCACCAGTTGTGACATGGCGTTTGATGCGTCGGTCTCAGTGGCTTCTTGCGCATGCGCACTGGCCAACGGCAAAAAGAGACAGACCGAGAGAACGGCAAGCAGAAGTCGGATCATAAGGAGGTCTTTCTTGTAGTCGTTTCTTGGTCTTACAGGAACTGAGCTGCGCCGCAAAACAGATAAGCGACACAGAGCCGTAAATCGCACATGTCTTGCGGGGGCTTGTCACGCTTTGGGGGTGACAATCTCAGGGAAACCGGATAGCGCGAGTTGCTAGGGAAATGAGGCGCATTTTCACAAAGGCACGAGAGACGTGAGCCTAACAAAGACAGAAAAAATAGCCGTTTTAGGGCTGGGGTATGTTGGCCTGCCGCTGGCCTTGGGGTTGGCGCGTGCGGGCTTTGACGTGGTGGGGTTTGACACCAACACCACGCTGGTGGCGCGCTTGCTTGATGGGCGTGATCCAAATGGAGAAGTCTCATCTGAGACTTTGGCCAAAAGCACGGCGCTGTTTAGCCATGAAACGTCTGATTTGGCAGGCTGTACCGCGTTCATTCTTGGCGTGCCCACGCCAATCACCGACGCCAAAGAGCCTGACCTGGGTCCGGTTTTGGGCGCGTGCAACACAATTGCTCCTTATCTGACGTCCGGTGCGTTGGTTGTTCTGGAAAGCACGGTTTATCCGGGTGTGACAGAAGAGGTCTGCGGCCCGGCCTTGGCGGAGGCCAGCGGGCTTGAGGTCGGCAAGGACATCAAGCTGGGCTACTCACCGGAGCGGGTGAACCCCGGTGATGCAGAGCACTCGCTGGAACATGTGGTGAAGGTGGTGGCGGCGCAGGACGCCGAAACGCTGGACCGTGTGGATGCAATTTACCGTCCGGTGATCAAGGCCGGTCTGCATCGAGCCAGCTCGATCAAAACCGCTGAGGCGGCCAAAGTGATCGAGAACACGCAGCGAGACTTGAACATCGCTCTGGTGAATGAATTTTCCCTGATCTTTTCGCGCATGGGTCTGGACACGTTGGAGGTGTTGGAAGCCGCCGGCACCAAGTGGAACTTCCTGAAGTTCACACCGGGTCTTGTAGGCGGGCATTGTATTGGCGTGGACCCCTACTATCTGACCTATCGCGCAGAGCAGCTGGGCTATCGTCCTGAAGTGATCCTCGCAGGCCGTCGCATCAACGACACCATGGGCCGCCATGTGGCGCAGGAGTTGATCAAAGGTCTGTTGGCCAAAGGCACCAATGCCTCCGGCGCACGGGTGCTGGTCATGGGATTGGCGTTTAAGGAAAACTGCGCGGACACGCGCAACTCGCGCGTGGTGGATATTGTCGAAGAGCTCAAAAGCTACTCGGCAGACGTGGATGTGTGGGATCCTTGGGTGGATCCCGACGTCGTTGAGGCGGAATACGGGTTTTCGCTGATCGATCAGCCTCAAAATGCCACGTATGACGCGGTGGTCGTTGCCGTTGCGCATCGCCAGTTCCGCGAGATGGATGGCGAAGCGATAAGAGCCCTCGGAAAGCCGGAAGCTTTGCTTTACGATATCAAAGGGGTTTTGCCGAAGTCCGAGTCGGACTGGCGGCTGTAAGAGCGAGGCGGGTGACGTGTCCGAGGCGATTTCTATGACAGGTGATTTGGCGGCCAATGCGTCGCCGCGTGTGCTGTTTTACAGCCACGACACCTATGGTCTGGGCCATTTGCGCCGCTCGCGCGCGTTGGCCACGGCAATCACGCAGGCCGACAGCCGGATTTCGGCGTTGATTTTGACCGGCTCTCCTATTGCTGGGCGCTTCCCGTTTCCTGACAATGTGGACCACATTCGTCTGCCAGGTGTGACCAAGACGCCAGACGGTGACTATGAAAGCGAACGCCTTGGTTTGCACATTGATGAGACCACCGCCCTGCGGGCCGGGTTGATCAAAGCAACAGTCGAACATTTTGATCCCGACATCCTGATTGTGGACAAAGAGCCCACCGGGTTTCGAGGCGAGTTGCTGCCCGCGCTGGAGTGGCTCAAGAGCAAACGCAAGGCGCATTTGGTGCTTGGATTGCGAGATGTCTTGGATGCGCCAAATGTCCTGGCCGCGGAATGGGACCGCAAAGGGGCGCTGGAGGCGGCAGAGAAGTACTACGACGAGACATGGGTCTACGGGCTTCGCTCGATCTATGATCCGGTGGCTGGGCTTGATCTGTCTCAGAATTTCCGCGCGCGGATGAAATACACCGGCTATTTGCACCGCGAAGCGTTGAGCGAAGGTGACACCCCGGAGCAGCCGTATATTCTAGTTACGCCAGGTGGCGGTGGCGATGGTGCTGGCATGGTGGACCTGGTGCTGTCCGCGTATGAACAAGACCCGGATTTATCGCCGCGTGCTTTGCTGGTTTACGGCCCTTTCCTAAGCGGGGACGTGCGGGCCGAGTTTGAAGAGCGTGTGGCCAAGCTTGACGGGCGGGTTCAGGCGGTTGGTTTTGAAAGCCGTATGGAAACCCTGATGAAAGGCGCGGCGGGCATTGTCTCGATGGGCGGCTACAACACCTTCTGCGAGGTGCTGTCGTTTGACAAACCGGTAGTGATTGTGCCGCGCACACGCCCACGCATGGAACAGCATATCCGTGCCAGCCGTGCCGAAAGCCTGGGGCTTGTGCGGATGTTGGATGAGCAGCGCGATGGATTTACTCCAAATGCCATGATCGCCGCCATTCGCGCCTTGCCGCAACAGCCAAAACCAAGCCACGCCTTTGTGCCCGGTCTTCTTGACGGGCTGGACGTGGTGTCCGAACGTACTTTGGCAATGCTTGGCGTTGCCCGATCTCAAGGCGCTGCATGACTTTTGAAAGACCTAAGGTGGCGGTGGTGGTCAAAGGTTGGCCCCGCTTGTCAGAGACATTTATTGCGCAGGAAATTGTGGCTTTGGAAGAGACGGGATATGACCTGTCGCTTTGGTCGTTGCGGTTCCCAACGGATAAGAAACGCCACCCACTACATGAGCGCCTGCAGGCGCCGGTGCATTACCTGCCGGAGTATCTGCATCAGGAACCGCTGCGGGTTCTGAAAGGTGTGTTGGCGGGAATGGTCAAGCGCAGTTTCTGGTCGGCTTGTGGAGCGTGGCTTAAAGACTTGCGCCGCGATCTGACCCGCAACCGCGTGCGCCGCTTTGGGCAGGCCTGTGTGTTGGCGCGGGAATTGCCGGACGACATTGACCTGCTATATGCACATTTTATGCACACGCCGGCGTCTGTAACCCGCTATGCGGCGATCATGCGCGACATGCCGTGGTCTGTCTCGGCCCATGCCAAAGACATCTGGACCTCACCCGAGTGGGAAAAACGCGAAAAGCTGCAAGAGAGCACGCATGGCGCGGCGTTTTTGGCGACCTGTACCAAAGTGGGCGCAGATCATCTGGCGGGCTTGGCGGATAAGGCTGATCGGGTGGAACTGGTCTATCATGGCTTGGACCTGACCCGTTTTCCGGAGCCACCAACCGAGCGGCGTGACGGGGACAGTGTGCGGTTCCTGTCCGTAGGACGTTTGGTGGAGAAGAAGGGTTTTGACCGGCTGATTTCCGCCTTGGCGCTGCTGCCCAAAGATTTGGAGTGGCATTGGGAACACATCGGTGGTGGTGGCGACGGCAGCCTTCTGAAAGTGCAGGCCGAGACGCTGGGCGTTGCTGATCGCATCACCTGGCGCGGGGCCTGTGATCAGCCTGAAGTGATCGAGGCGATGCGGATCTCAGATGTGTTTGTGTTGCCCAGCCGGATTGCCGAAGACGGGGACCGCGATGGGTTGCCCAATGTACTGATGGAAGCGGCCAGCCAAAAGTTGTGCCTGCTGTCCACGCCGGTGTCGGCGATCCCGGAGTTCATCACTGATGGCGAACATGGTGTGTTGTCCAGCGATGCACCTGAGGCGCTTGCCGCCGCGATGGAGCGGTTGGCGCGGGATGCAAAGCTGCGGGAACAACTGACCGAGGCGGCGTATGGGCGGCTCACGGCGCATTTCCTGATGCAGCCGGGCATTGCGCAGCTGGACGCGCGCCTGCAATCGGCTGCGCGTCAGGTGTGATCGGATGGGGCACGTTGCTTTCTACGCCCCTCTAAAATCACCGCATCATCCGGTGCCGTCCGGCGAGCGTCAGATGGCGCGCAATCTGATGCAACTTCTGACGCGGGATGATGTCGCGCCAACCTTGGTGTCTGAGCTGCGCAGCTTTGACAAACAGGGCAACGCCGCGGTTCAAGCCGAGTTTTTGGCTCAGGCAGAGACGGAGATACCGGGGTTGATTGCGCGCGGGCAAACCGAGGACTGGGCTGTTTGGGCCACCTATCACAGCTATTACAAAGCGCCGGACTTGCTGGGGCCAGCGGTGAGCGCGGCATTGGGCATTCCCTATGTGTCTTTTGAGGCCACGCGGGCAAACAAGCGCCTTGGTGGGCCCTGGGATGTTTTTGAACAAAAGGCGCAAGCGGCCTGCGATGCGGCGGATGTGTTGTTTCACTTCACCCAGCGTGATGCGGTGGCGTTGCGGGATTATCTGAAAGACGGACAGCAGCTGGTGCATCTGCCGCCGTTTTTGGCGCAAGAGACATTGCCATCACAAGCGCAGCCGGAGGCGCCAACCATTTTGGTGGCAGGTATGATGCGCAAGGGCGACAAGCTGGCGTCCTATCGCATCATCGTGGAAGCTTTGGGACATCTGACCGGCGATTGGCAGGTCGAGATTGCTGGGGATGGGCCGTGTCGTGCTGAGGTTGAGTCGCTGATGGCACCCTATGGGGGTCGGGTGCGGTTTTTGGGCCAACTGGACGCCGCCGAAATGGCTGCTGCTTACGGTCGAGCACGCGGTTTTTTCTGGCCTGGTGTGAATGAGGCTTTTGGCATGGTCTACCTGGAAGCGCAGGCCCATGGCGTGCCGGTTGTGGCACAGGATCGTCCCGGCGTGCGCGATGTGGTCGCAACAAAGGGGCTGGTGCCCGATGAGACATCAGAGTCGCTTGCAGATGCCCTGTTGGCGGTGTTGAATGACGCTGAAACCCAGCGGAGGCGAGCGCAGGACGCGCGGGATTTGGTGCAACAGCATCACTTGCTTGCGGCGGCCCGGCAGACCGTGTGGGATGTGCTGAACCCATTGATGAAAGAGACATTATGATCCGATTGGCCATGCTGCGGCACGGACACACCCATTGGAACCGCGCCGGACAAATTCAGGGGCGCACGGACATTCCTTTGGACGATGAGGCGCGTGAAGGATTGGCAGAATTTAAACTGCCCACAGGTTGGGAAGGCACCGATCTGGTGGCCAGCCCGCTGCTGCGCGCTCAAGAGACTGGCGAGATTGTCACCGGGCGCAAGCCGGATGTCATAGACGCCCTGATCGAGATGGACTGGGGCAACTGGGAAGGCAAAAAAGGCGTGGAGCTGAAGGCTGATCCTGCCAATGGGTTTCGCGATATCGAGCAGTGGGGCTGGGACTATCAGCCGCCCGGTGGAGAAAGCCCTCAAATGGTTTGGGATCGCTTGGCACCCTGGCTGTTTGGCTTACAGCGTGATTGCATTGCGGTCTGTCACATTGGCATCATGCGGATGATTTTGGCCAAGGCACACGGCTGGGATTTTGACGGCCCCGCCCCGTTTGCGGTGAAGCGCAAACGGCTGTTTGTGGTGGAAATTGAGGGCGATACGGTTACAGTCGCACACCCTGATATTGTGCGGTTGGAAAGGCGCAGCGCATGAAGGTTTTGATCGCTGTCACTCATCTTTTGGGCACCGGGCATTTGTCCCGTGCCCTGACCCTTGCCCGCGCCTTTACGCGCGACGGCCATGAGGCTGTGGTGCTCTCGGGCGGTATGCCTGCCCCCCATTTGGGCAAAGATGGCGTTGCGCTGGTGCAGTTGCCACCACTGGCCTCAGATGGTGTGGATTTCACCAAACTGCTGACCGAGTTGGGCGTGGAGGCGGATGCCGCCTATCGGGCAAAGCGCCAGGTGATGATGGTGAAAGCTGTGGAAGACATGGCGCCGGATGTGGTGATCACAGAGCTGTTTCCTTTTGGCCGGCGCAGCCTATCCGCGGAGTTCGAAGCGTTGCTGGAGGCGGCACATGCTTTGCCGCAGCGCGCGTTGGTGTTGGCCTCGGTACGCGACATTCTGGCGCCGCCGTCCAAGGCCTCCAAAGCCGTTCGGGCACGTGAGGTGATCAAACAGTTTTACGATGGCATTTTGGTGCACGCCGATCCCGACTTGACCAAGCTGGACTTGAGCTGGCCCCTGACCAGCGATGTGACCGCGATGTTGCGCTATACGGGTTATGTTGCTCCGCCTGCGCCGCAACAGCATCCTGACGGTGTTGGTGCGGGTGAGATTTTGGTAAGTGCTGGCGGCGGTGCGGTAGGGCAGTCCCTGTTTGAATGTGCGATTACCGCTGCCAGACGCAGCCCGTTGCGATGGCGCTTGCTGGTTGGTGGGCGCAATGCGGAGACGCGGATTACCGCATTAAAAACGCTGGCTGATGATGCCACCATCAAGATTGAGCCGGTGCGCTCCGATTTCCGGCAGATGTTGCACCATGTGACCGCGTCGGTCAGCATGTGCGGCTACAACACCGCACTGGATGTGCTGCAAACCGGGGTGCAAGCGGTGTTTGTGCCGTTTGATGATGGCGGTGAAGTTGAGCAAACTCTGAGGGCGCGGGCGTTGTCAGTTCAGCCGGGCATCGAGGTGCTGAGCGCCACCGATCTGACCCCGCAAAGCCTGATGGCAGAGATCAAACGTGTGGCGTCCAAAGACCGACGCAGCCCCTCTGGGCTACGGATGAACGGCGCGGCGGAAAGTGTGCGCATCGCGCAGGCGATGTTGGCGGAGTTGCGCGGGTGAGGATCGACTGGTCGCCTTTGCAGGCGGAGCTGGCGCAGTGGCGCGCTGACGGCTTGGAGCTGCCATTCTGGTGGCGGGATGATGACGCTATCGCACCGACGGCAGCCCTTGATACGCTTACGTCGCTGAGCGAAGAGACTGGCGTGCCTGTACACTTGGCGATTATTCCCAAGGACGCAACCGACGCGCTGGCAAAAGACATTGCTGAGTGCTTTGTGCCGGTTGTGCATGGCTGGGCGCATCTCAGCCATACACCTGATGGTGTAAAAAATGCGGAATTTGGCACCGGGCGTCCCGCAAGTGATGCGCTGGACGATGCTGCAAAGGGTATCGCGCGATTGCAGTTCCTGTTTGGTGACAGGCTTGCGCCGATGTTTGTGCCGCCGTGGAATCGGATATCGCCGGAAGTTGTCGCTGGATTGGCCGAAGTTGGGTTTAATGCAGTGTCGACGTACAACCCACGGAAATCCGCGCTGGCCGCACCAGGTGTGGCTCAGATCAACACCCACATTGATCCAATTTTTTGGCGGGGCCACAGAGGCTTGGTGGATGCAGAGACATTGGTGTCTCAGATCGTGACGCTGTTGCAAGACCGTCGCGCAGGCCTCACAGACACTCAAGAACCCTTGGGATATCTCACGCACCACCTTGTGCATGACGCCGATATCTGGGAGTTTTCGCGGCAGTTTTTGCTGGAAATTTGCGGGGGGCCGGTGCGGCTCTATCGCCACGACGGAAAGGGCATTTCATGAGCCGTTTGAACAGCATGATGCGCCGCCTTGCGGCACAGGCCGAGGGGCTGGAATGGGGCACCACGATGGTGGACAGCCTTCAAGGGGATTTTCTGGACATGGGGCTGGGCAACGGCCGCACCTATGACCACATCCGCGAAATTGCGCCCAATCGCCGGATTTGGGTGATGGACCGCGCGCTCAATTGCCATCCTTCCTGTGTGCCACCAGAGCAGGATTTCCTGCAAGGTGAAGCGGAAGACATGCTCAAGAAAATGGCAGTGGATGGCACCAAAGTGGCCATGGCGCACTACGATTTTGGCTTTGGGGATAAGGCCAAAGACGTGGCCGAAGCGGCGCGTTTGTCAACCATGATCAAGGAGATCATGCTGCCGGGAGGCGTGCTTGTCTCTGGGCAACCCTTGGTTGGCTTTGAGCAGGTGCGCGGGCCCACAACCGTGGCGCCAGAGCGGTATTATTTCTACAGAACATAAAGAAGCGCCCGGTCAATGACCGGGCGTTTCTATTATTCGGCAGCAGGCAGTTTAAATTCGGCAGCTTCCGCGCGGCTGAGCATCGAGCCCATTTTGCGTTCCTTGAGCACGTCCCGCGCCTTGGCATACATCGGGTCTTCCCAGAAGATCAGACAGCCATTGCACCCTTTGCCACAGCAGCCTTCGGTGCCTTTGCGGTTGGTCTTGAACCGTTTTGTGTTGGTGTCAGCTTCAATCGCCTCCACCAGCGCGTCACGACGACGTTTGTAAGCCGTTTCACCTGTGCTGTCTTTGACTTCCATCGCCAGCGTGGTTTTGTCGAGTTGCAAGCGTTTCCACTGCTCTTCGGTCAGCGCGCGCTCTTTGCGGATCACGGTCATTGGCGGGAAGTTGCTACGCAGATCGGTGATGTTTTCGTGTTCAAATAGCGAGAACGGCAGGCGGATTATGGTTTTGGTCGAGCCGTGCACAACCTCTTTTTTCTCACCGGTTTCAGCCACTTCGTAGTCATACGCGCGCAAAAGAATGGTGTTGCGGGCCACTGGCGACACAATTTCGAGCACGTCGCCGGGCTCCAGCTTGTTCTTCACTTCAACAAGGAACGCATCGTCAGCAACATCGGCAACAAAGCCGGCATATTCCCATTGGGCAATTGCCTGAGTTTGCTCGTACCCGTGCGCCAAATTGGTCAAACGGCCCTTGTGGAAGGCCAGCGTGTAGCCGCGGTTGCCGACGGTGCCCAATTCTTCCATGTAGTCCGCCGCGTTCCAGTTTTCAGGGTCGGCGTAGTAGTCATCAATTGCCATGCGATAGGCGCGGGCCACCACAGCGGCGTAGTACTCCGACTTGCCGCGGCCTTCGACCTTAAGGCTGTCCACGCCAATGCGCAGGTAATCATCAAGCTTGGGCATCAGGCACAAGTCTTTGGAATTGAGGATATAACTTCCACGTTCGTCTTCCTGGATCGGAAGGAATTCGCCGGGGCGCACACCTTCCTCAAGCAGGAATTCAAACATCTGCAGGTTGTCTTCATCGACAATCAGCTCCTGCACAGTCCCGTCTTTCAGACGCATGTGGAACTTGTAGTTCCAGCGGCAAGAGTTGGCGCAGTTGCCCTGATTGGCGCCACGCTCAGCCATGAAATTCGACAGCAGGCAGCGGCCGGAGTAGGTCATACACATGGCGCCGTGCACAAAGGCCTCAAGCTTGATGTCCGGGCATTTCTCGCGAATCTCTTCAAGCTCCGGGAAGCTCACTTCACGGGCCAGAACCACTAGGTCGGCGCCTTGGGATTGCCAAAACTGCGTGGTCAACCAACTGGCGATATTGGCCTGTGTGGAGACATGCAGCGGGATCTCCGGGGCGCGCTCTTTTACGTATTGGAACACGCCAGGGTCAGAGATGATCAACCCATCCGGGTTCACCTGACGCACGGTGTCGATGTACTCATCGAGCTTGGGAATGTCTTTGTTATGGCTGAATAAATTCAACGTCAGATAGGCGCGACGGCCATGTTCATGGCAGAACTTTACGCCTTCGATCACATCGGCCAAAGAGAACTCTGACTTGGTGCGCAGGCTCATGTCGGGCGTGCCGAGATAAACAGCATCAGCGCCGTAGAGCACCGCCATCTTGAGTTTGCGGAGGTTGCCAGCTGGCATCAAAAGTTCGGATCTGTGTTGGGTCATCGCACGCGCTTTCCTGATCAGAGGGGCGTCATACACCGATCCCTCGTTTGGGGCAAATGGGGGCTAGGTGCCACATCTGCAATGCGTCGGTATCGCGTCTGTATTGCGAAGGTGTGGATTTACGGCAAAAAGTCAGACGCACCTGCCCACAACAGGCGCAGCGCAATCAGGATCAAGAGCACGTTCAGCACTTTGTGAAATCCGTGATCACTCATCCGGCCCAGCACATGTTTGCCCACCCAGGTGCCCGCCGCACCACAGATGATCAGCCCGGCGATGAACAACACCCAAGGGGCAAACCCAAATCCAAGCGCTGCAAACATCGCCACCTTGAGGCCGTGCTGCACGGTCATCAGCGCGGCGTGCGTGGCCACATGTGTGTGGCGATCCAACTTCATGGTTTTTACGTAAGCGGCCACAAACGGACCTGTTGCGCCAAAGAACATGGTCAGGAACGACGAAAATGCCCCTGCGCCAATCGGCCATTTGCCAATCCAGGCGGGGGTTTTGCCGAGCACCACCCACAGCAGGAACAGGCCAATGCCTATTTGCACGGTGGCGGGAGGCAGGCTCACCGCGACGCTGCCGCCAATCGCCACGCCGATCAATGCGCCGATGGTGAAGGCGGGCAATGCGCTGCGCAGGATATGTGTGCGAAACATCGTGGCACGTACGGCGTTGGAGCCTAGCTGCACCACGCCATGCACCGGGATCAGCGCCGCAGGGGGCAGGATCACTGCGGCCACAGCCAGGAAGACCGCGCCGCCACCGATGCCCAACGCGGCGGTCATCAGCGAAGTGGCGAAGCTCACCGCCAACAGGAAAAGTGCATGTGCTTGGGACAGGTCAGGCGGGAGTAAGTCTATCATGGCGCCACTATGCGGTGATTGTTCGGAGGATCAAGCCTTTCGCCTGATCCCCAACATCTCCCGCGCTTCTGCCGGGCTGGCAATGCCCCGTCCGGCGTTTGTGGCACAGGTGGCAAGCGCTTCGATCAACGGGCCGTTGGAGCGGGTTTTGTTACCATTGGGCAGGTAAAACGTATCCTCCACGCCAGTGCGCAACATGCCGCCAAGCTCGGCGGCTTTTTGATGGGTCTGCCAAATTTCGCTACGTCCAATCAGCGTGGCCTGCCAGAAACTGTCTTTCAGCAGATATGGCATCAGGAATTCCAGAAGCGCCGGGTCCACGGGCATGCCAGAGGCCACGCCCATCACCAAATTATACTGTGCCTGCGCGGTCATGCCGTTTTGCACATACATTGCCACCGAGCGCACAATACCGGTGTCAAAGCACTCGAACTCTGGAATTGTGTTGGTCTCGGCCATCACATCGAGATGGTCTTGGATTTTGGATGGCTGGTTTTCAAACAGCATCGGTGGCCAGGCCCACTCCCCATTGCTGCGCAGCTTGAGGTAGTTGAGCGATCCCGCGTTGCAGGCGGCGATCTCAGGTTTGAGCGCACGGATGCAGTTAAGCGCACCAGAGTAATCCGGCCCAACCACACCGGTGGTGGCGTTGATCAGGATGTCGGGACAGGCGTCGCGGATGGCGCCAACGATCTCGGCAGCCACCTTGGGGTCCCAGCTTGGCAGGTGGCCTTTGCCCTCTTCCTGCTGGCGGAAATGGATGTGGATCACTGCGGCGCCCGCGTCCATGGCTTCGCGCGCGGAAGCGGCACATTGCGCGGGCGTGACCGGCACAGGGTGTCGTTTGGGGTCGGTCAAAACGCCGTTGAGCGCACATGTCAGGATGGCTTTGTCCATTTCAGCGCTCTTGCTTGTGGCGGCTGCCCGCTGCGGGTGGTGTTTCGGCTGGGCCGGCAAAACATTGGGCGTTGGTCATCCAGGTTTGCGCGGCGTCGCCGTGCACCATGAGGTTGGTGTCACTCAGAGCGCGGGTTTGTGTGACCACAGCGGCGAAATCCAACGCGGAGCCGGTGATGGTGCAATTGTCGTCTTCGCCAAACGCCCACACCTCACCTGAGGGGGACGTCAGCGTGAGTTTGGGCATCACTTCTGGCACCGACAGGCCGTGCACCTGATGGGACCAGCCAAAGGTGTTTATGCCAAGTACCACAATGTTTTTGACCCGGTCGCTCTCAGCCCGACTTTTGCCAAGCGTGTCGTAAACTTCAAACCCATGGGCCCAGGTCTCCATTTGCCGGGCTGTCATGGAGGAGCGTGCAGACATGGACGGGCCAACCCATGGCAGGCGGGTTTTGGGGTCTTTGTCGCGCCAGCGCGTGGCGATGTCGCGGGCCGTGTGGATCCAGAGATCACGCAGCTCTGTCCCACGCTGCGCGACGGTTTGATCTTCGAAGCCGCGCAACGAACCGGTCTTTTTCAGGGATGCCAGCGCCGCACCCATGCGGTTTTTGAACGTGGTCACATCGCTGGCGGAAAGGTCCGCGCCGGTGTTCCAGAAATGTAGGTGCACCAATACATCTTCGATGGTCCAGCCTTTGAACTGGGTCCGTGCGCGCATGTCTTCATCAGACAGATCAACGAGGGCCTCATACAGGACTTCGGATTCGGTCAGAAAATCGTCAGCTTGGGGGAGTGTCATGTTGGGTCTTCCATGGTCAGGATCAGCGCGCCTTTGCTCAGCTGTTGTCCCGCCTCAACGTGGCGCGCAGCGACAACGCCATCTGCGGCGGCGGTCAATTGATGTTGCATTTTCATGGCTTCAAGTACGGCCAGCGTGTCGCCTTTTTGGACGGTGTCTCCGGCGGCCACGTTGAGCGCCACCAGCAGGCCGGGCATCGGCGCGGTGAGCGCGCCGGTTACGGCAGCGTCGGTTGTGGCCCAGGGCTGTGCACGGGAGATGTGCAGGTGGTGGCCTTCGGTTTGCAAGTAGAGGCCACCCGTTCCGTCGGGCGTGTGATGCGCATGACTGCGCAGGCCATCGATGCGAAGATCGGGACCGACTGTGTGAGCCCAGCCGTCACCAGAAACCGCGATGTGAAGCGTGCCGACGCCCGTTGCGGTGAGCGGATACGTTTCATCGTCAAGCGAGAGGTCCAACGGAATGGGCAAGCCGCCATCGCTGGAAAACCCTGACAAGGAGATGTCCGACAGCAGGCTTTGCGCCTGCGCAGCCTTATTTTTGCTGCGCAGCAAAAGTGTTGCGGCGAGGGCAATTGTTTGCGGCGTAATCTCTGGCGACGGTGGTCCCTCAGGGTGGATGTCATCCAGAAATGTGGTGCTGGCAGTGCCGTTTTGCACTTCCGGGTGATCCAGCAGATCACGCGAGAAGGGCAGGTTGGTGGTCACACCCAGAATCGCGGTGTTGTCGAGCCCCTGTGTCAGCTTGCGCAGCGCCTCGTCGCGGGTATTCCCGTAGGCAATGAACTTGGCCAGCATCGGGTCATAATGTGGGGTGACTTCGTCGCCACTGCGCACCCCAGTGTCGATCCGAAGGGTATTATCTGTTTCAAATTTATGAATTTTTCCAATTGATGGTAGGAAGCCATTGGCGGGGTCTTCGGCATAAAGCCGCACCTCGACGGCGTGTCCTGTGAGCGTGACATCCTCTTGAGAGAGGGGCAGAGACGCGCCTTGGGCAACGGCAATTTGCAATGCCACAAGATCGAGACCAGTGATCATTTCGGTGACCGGATGTTCGACCTGAAGCCGGGTGTTCATCTCAAGGAAATAGAAATCTTCGCCGTTTGCATCGAGCAAAAACTCCACCGTGCCTGCGCCGACGTAGCCTACTGATCGCGCCGCCGCGATGGCAGCTTCTTCCATACGTTTGCGTAGGGTTTGCGCCATGCCGGGGGCGGGGGCTTCCTCAATCACCTTTTGATGGCGGCGCTGCACAGAGCAGTCCCGCTCACCCAAGGCGATGGTTTGGCCTGCGTGATCCGCAAAGATCTGAATTTCGATATGGCGGGCATTTTGCACCGCGCGTTCCAGGATCAGGGTGTCGTTGCCAAAGGCGGCGCTGGCCTCAGAGCGTGCCAGCGAAAGAGCCTCTGACAGATCATTCATGTCTGTGACCAGCCGCATGCCTTTGCCGCCACCGCCTGCTGCGGCTTTGACCATAAGTGGAACACCGATGTCTTGTGCGTGAGACAGCAGTGTCGCGTCAGCCTGGTCTGCGCCTTGATAGCCGGGCACGCAGGGCACCCCGGCATCCAGCATATGCGCCTTGGCGATGGCCTTGTCGCCCATGATCTCGATGGCCTCTGGTGAGGGCCCTACAAAAACAAGACCTGCGCGTTCAACCGCGCGGGCAAAGTCAGCGTTCTCGGACAAAAAGCCGTAACCAGGGTGGATCGCCCCCGTGCGCGAGACTTTCGCGGCGGCCAAAATGGCGTCGATGTTGAGGTAGCTTTCTGCGGCAGGGGCGGGGCCAATGGGATGCGCCTCATCCGCCATAGACACATGCAGCGCATCTGCGTCGGCATCTGAATACACCGCGACAGTACGCAGGCCGAGGTCTCGGGCGGTGCGGATGATGCGACAAGCAATTTCGCCACGATTGGCAATCAGGATTGTGTCAAACGTACTCATATTCACATCCTCGCGACGCCAAAGCTGTTGGGGTTGAGGTCGCGACGGCGCGCTTCGGCCACGGTGCCAAGGCAGAAAGCAATCACCTTGCGGCTGTCGCGCGGATCGATCACGCCGTGGTCAAGTATTTTGCCGGAGGTGAAGAACGGCGAGGACTGTGCGTCAAACAATCCTTGAATGGCGGCTTCCTGTTTGGCCATGCGGGCTTCATCTACATCGACGCCTTTACGGGCGGCGCCTGTACGGGCGACATGGCTCATGGTTTTGGCAGCCTGTGCGCCGCCCATCACGCCGGAGCGGGAGGTGGGCCAGGCAAACAGGAAATCCGGCTGATAAGCGATGCCGCACATGCCGTAGTTGCCCGCGCCAAAGCTGGCCCCACAGTAGAGCGTGATCTTGGGCACACGGGCGTTGGACACGGCCTGGATCATCTTGGAGCCGTGTTTGATCATCCCGGCCTGCTCATAAGCTGTGCCCACCATGTAGCCGGTGGTGTTGTTGAGAAACACAAGCGGCGTGCCAGCCTGATCACAGGCCTGAATGAAATGCGTGGCCTTGTTGGCGCCTGCCGGATCAATCGGGCCGTTGTTGGCAAGGATGCCCACGGTGTGCCCGTGGATCCGCGCCTGAGTGCAAAGCGTGGCAGGGCCAAAATCTGGCTTAAATTCGTCAAAATCGGAGCCGTCGACAAGGCGGGCAATGAGTTCGCGCGCATCATAAGGTGTGGACCAGTCAGCAGGCACCACGCCGGCGATTTCCTCCGTGTCAAATCTCGGCGCGTCAAAACTGCGCGCCGCTGGTTTGGCCATGTCGCGGTTCCAATCCAAACGCGTCATCACGCGGCGGGCCAGTGCGATGGCGTGTACATCGTCTTCGGCAAGATATTCCACCAGACCGGAGGTGGTCGCATGCATTTCCGCGCCACCAAGATCAGCGTCTTTGGCCACTTCGCCAGTCGCGGCATGGACCAGTGCGGCGCCCGCAAGTGCCGCCATGCCATTTTTCTTCACGCCGATCACGTAGTCCGACAGGCCCGGCATATAGGCACCGCCGGCGGTGGAGGGACCGTGCAAAACCGCAATCGTTGGCAAGCCTGCCGCCGAGAGCCGCGCGAGGTTGCGGAACACACCGCCGCCCAAGGCCCAGTCTTCCACGCGGTAGTTCATCAGGTTGGCGCCTGCGCTTTCCACCAGATGCACAAACGGCAGCTTCTGGCGCAGGGCGATCTCTTGGGCGGACAACATGGCCTGCAAGGACATCGGCGAGAGCGCCCCAGCGTTGATGCCACTGTCATCCACCAAAATCATGCAGCGCACACCAGATACAAATCCGATGCCCATCAAGAACGTGCTGCCCGGCAGGGATTTCTCCGGGTCGTCGCTGTCTTGCAAATACCCTGCAAGGCTGTGCAGGCGCAGGAACGGCAGGCCAGGATCCAGCAAGCGGGCGAGGCGTTCGCGCGGCGTGATCTGGCCCCGTGCGGCAAAGCGGTCCCGGCGTTGTTCGGATTTCTCTGCGGCGCGATTTTCCAGCGCCCGTAACTCCGCTACAGCGGTGAGCATGGCATCGCGGTTTTGCCCAAACGCAGGCGCATTTGGCGTGATTTGTGTCTCAAACGACATGGGGGCTCCTCCTCCTGAGCGGTCCCGAATTTCGAGGCCACTGTGAGCCGGAGGCGCGGGCGCATCAAGAGAGTGTGAATGTGACGCTGCGGCCTATGCTTGTTGTTGCAGCCGGAGAGGCGTAAGATTGGCACCATGCAAACTGTTGATCTGCAAGAAGATATCAATGCCGTTTCCGGCTGTGGCCCGCTTAAGGTCTGGTCGGTTGTGGTTACTATTTTGGGTGACTTGCTTCAGAGCCAGGAGGCTTGGCTGTCTGGGCCGGTGCTGGACGCTTTGGTTGGTCGGCTGGGCATCAACAATCAGGCGCTGCGGGTGGCGGTACACCGGCTGCGTCGTGATGGCTGGATCATTTCGGAAAAGCGCGGGCGATTGTCGGCACATCAACTGACCACAAAAGGTTGGGAAGAAACCGAGGCGGTGCGGGCGCAGATATATGGGTTCGCAGAGACCACAGAGGTTGTCTGGCTGGCGATTGGCGGACCAAATTTGACGGCGGCGGAGTTTCTAGAAATGTTGCCAGCGCAGGCTGTGTCCCTGTCCGCACGCAGCGCTTTGGTGGCTGGTGCGGTGCGGTCCAGTGAGGATATTTTGCTCAGTCGCTTTGCACCGGAGCGATTGCCGGGCTGGGCGGGGGCCGCATTGGTGCCCGATCAGATGGCAGCAGAATACAACGCCCTGTCAACGACGGTGGAACACGTCCTGGCCCATACCACACCTGAGGGAATTTTGGATCGGGCAGCTTTGCGCTTGGTGATTTTGCATCACTGGCGGCGGCTGCGGTTGCGCCATGGCGACGTGCAAGACGCGGTGTTGCCCTCCGATTGGCCAGGGGCACGGGCGCAACGGTTGGTGATGCAAGCGTTGACGCGGTTGGAGCGGCCTGATGTGGCAGAGCTTGAGCGGCAAGTGGCGCTGGGCTAGGCTTCCATAAAATGGTTTGAGGCAACAGATTTGGGCAGGATGATCCGGTTTCTGACGGACATGAGGGACGGCGGGGTGCTTAGCGCATGACCGTTATGGTCGCGCCTGTTCTGCGGGTGGAAGCGCAAAACGGCTGCGCCGTGGTGCAGCTCTCCGGGGCATTGCTGACAGCCTATTTGGCCGAAATCGAGGGGGTCTTTGCGCAAACCTCACCAACCGAAAAGCACGTGCAGATTGATTTGACCGCTTTGTCGGCCTTTGACACTGGCGGCGCCTGGCTGGTGGCGCAACTGCGTAGGCGGTTGCAGCAAGGGGGCGCCGAGGTGCAGATCGCAGGAGCTGTGGATCACCTCGCGTTGCTTGAGACTGTCACAACGGCCACGCCGGAAGAAACCCCGCACGAGCTGCCAGAACACGGGCGCTTGCAGTGGGTGGCCAACATCGGCCGCAATCTGGTGTTCGGTTGGCAGGATGCGCTGTCTCTGGTGAGTTTTCTTGGCCAAACGCTTGTCGGTTTGGCGGATATATTTGTGCGGCCACACAAGGTGCGCTGGGCCAGTTTGGTCACGCATATGCAGGACGTGGGATTCAACGCGGTGCCGATCATCGCCTTGATGGGGTTTTTGATTGGCGTGGTCTTGGGCTTTCAGGGTGCAAGCCAATTGCAGCAGTTTGGCGCAGAGGTGTTTGTGGTTGAGCTGATTGGCATTTCGGTGCTGCGCGAGTTGGGCATTTTGCTAACGGCCATCATTGTTGCGGGGCGCTCTGGGTCAGCTTTCACCGCCTCGGTGGGCTCGATGAAGGTGCAGCAGGAAATCGACGCGATGCAGACGCTGGGCCTTGATCCGGTGCGGGTGCTGGTGGTGCCGCGGGTGTTGGGGCTTTTGATCATGCTGCCGCTTTTGGGCTTTGTCGCCAATTTGTTTGGCCTGTTTGGCGGTGCGTTGATGAGCTGGGTCAGTCTGGATGTGAACCCCGGCATGTTCATCACCCGGCTGCATGACAACATCGCGGTGAAACATCTGCTGGTGGGCATGGTGAAAGCGCCGTTTTTTGCCTTGGTGATTGGCGTTGTGGCTTGTTGGCAGGCGTTTCAGGTGCAGGGCAGCTCCACCAGTGTGGGACGTCGCACCACCTCAAGCGTGGTGCAGGGCATCTTTTTGGTGATCGCGCTAGATGCGCTGTTCTCGATCTTCTTTGCGCAGTTGGGGGTGTGAGCATGAGTGACACGCCACAACGCGATGCCATCATCAAGGTCCGCGGGTTGCGCAATCAGTTTGGGCCGCAGGTGGTGCATGACAAGCTGGATTTGGACGTCTGGCGCGGCGAGGTGCTGGGCATTGTTGGTGGGTCCGGGACCGGCAAATCGGTGCTATTGCGCACCATTGTTGGCCTGAATAAACCGGCGGCGGGCACCATTGAGGTGCTGGGCACCAATGTGCTCACCGCGCCGGAGGAAGAACGGCGCAAGGTCGAAACCCGTTGGGGTGTGGCCTTTCAAGATGGGGCGCTGTTTTCCTCACTGACGGTTTTGCAAAACGTGATGGCGCCGATGCGGGAGCATTTGAAGCTGTCGCCCACTCTGATGAAAGAACTGGGCGCGCTCAAAATTAGCCTTGTCGGCTTGCCGCAATTGGCCTGTGACAAGTTGCCCAGCGAGCTGTCCGGCGGGATGCGCAAACGGGCCGCCTTGGCACGCGCGCTCGCACTGGACCCGCAGATTGTGTTTCTGGATGAGCCCACGGCGGGCCTCGATCCGGTGGGCGCGGCGGCCTATGACGACTTGATTGGCGAGTTGCAGCGCAGTCTTGGCATCACCGTGTTTATGGTCACGCATGATCTGGACAGCCTATATGCGATTTGTGATCGCATTGCGGTGCTTGCCGAGAAGCGTGTTCTGGTAGAAGGTCCAATAGAAACAATGACCGATGTCGATCATCCGTGGGTGCAGGAGTATTTCACCGGCCCACGCGCGCGGGCGGCGCAGGTCAAAGGCACGGGCAACGGGACTGGGGGCACTTAAGGCATGGAGACACGGGCAAACTACCTCCTGATTGGGGTGTTCGCGCTGGTCGGCCTGATCGGCTCGTTCCTGTTTGTGCTGTGGCTCGCGAAGATCGATCTGGAGAAGCAATACGCTTATTACGATGTGCTGTTTGAAAACGTCGGCGGCCTCGGTATGGCGGGCAGCGTGCGCTACAATGGCTTGCCGGTGGGGCAGGTTGTGATGCTGGAGCTGGATGACGAGAACCCCTCGCTGGTGCGGGTGCGCATTGAGGTTGGGGCCGACACGCCGGTGAAGGTCGACACAATTGCCAAACTGCAGGGACAGGGCGTGACGGGCGTGAGCTTTGTGGCGCTGTCCGGTGGCACACTTGAGGCCGCCGCCTTGCCGCAATATAGTGAAATCACCACGGAAAAGAGCGCCCTGCAATCGGTGGTCGAAGGCGCGCCGCAGTTGATGGAAAAGGCGATTGGCCTTTTGGAAAATCTGCAAACCGTGGTGAGTGACGAAAACACCGCAGCAGTGAGTGAGCTGCTGGGCAATTTGGCCAGTGCATCAGGGCGGCTGGATCGCACTTTGGCGGAGTTTGAAGAGCTGTCGGAAGACGTGGGCAGCGCGGCGCGGGAAATTGCGGCGTTCACCACACGGCTTGAGACATTGTCGGACACGGCGGAGGAAACGCTGGTCGAGGCGACCGGCGCGCTGGGTTCGATCAAAGACGCAGCGGAGCTTACCAAAGGCACATTGGAAAATGCTGAAAGCGCCTTTGCCACGGCAGATGGCCTGATGAAAGACGACCTCAAAGACTTCATCCAGCGTGGCGCGGATGCGGCGGCCGCTTTGGAAAATGTAGTTGCGGTTTTGGAGCCGTCTGCGATTTCCGCGATGCAATCAGCACAGGCCTTGATTGACGAGCGCCTGCCCGCCTTGGTGCAACAGGTGCAGGACACGGCGGCGGTGATGGAAACCCAGATTGCGCAAGTTGGCACCGATGCGTCCAGCCTGATGACGCGCTATGAAGAGGTGGGCACCAGCGTGCAGGCCCGTGTCGAGCAGACGCAGACAGCCATATCGGCCTTTGAAACGGCCACCAATGCCGCCACGGATACGCTCAACTCCGTGCGCGTGGCATCTGACACGGCCACCACTGTGATGAACACAGACCTACAGCCACTCGCTGATGAGGCAACGGCTGCCCTAACTACTGTGCGCGATTTGGCGAATACCAAAGTGTCGCCGCTGATTGATCAAACCAATGAAACCCTGGCGGCAATTGAGACCGGTGTGCAGGAGATCACGGATCAAGGTGCGGTGATGCTGGAAACAGCAACTGCGCGGTTGGTTGAGGCGCGCACAACCTTGGCGAATTTCAACGAGGCGTTGGAACTTTCGGATGAAATGTTGCGCTCGCTCGATGACACGGCCGACGCGGTGAACACGCTGGTGCGGGGCGGCGCAACAGACATGGTCGAAGATGCGCGCGAGGCAGCGGCCAGCGCCCGCACAGCGCTTGATGCCATTCGGGTGACGGTGGATGAGCGCCTGCCTGATGTGGTGGAAAACATCTCCGAGGCAGCCCAAGCCGCCAACACCATGATTGCCAGCATCGACACGCTGGCTGTGGATGCGACGGGGCAACTGGCAACGCTCTCGCCCCAGGCCAGTGACGCTTTGACGACCGCGATTGACACATTTGAGCGTTC
Organism: uncultured Shimia sp.; assembly: GCF_913054185.1. Classification (GTDB taxonomy): domain Bacteria; phylum Pseudomonadota; class Alphaproteobacteria; order Rhodobacterales; family Rhodobacteraceae; genus Shimia. Next base: position 40,991 of record NZ_CAJXIV010000008.1, on the reverse strand, counting down.
CAATCGGACCTTGGAAGCGATCTATCAGGCGATGGAAACAGCTGACGCTACTCTGAATACTGCGGGCGATACCTTTAGCGGCGTGAACCGCATATTGGACGAAGATGTGGATCAGATCATGACTGATATCAGCGGCGCGGTGGCTGCGGTTTCGGGCACCGTCACTGGCGTGTCTGATGACATCAGCAAGGCGTCTGATGAAGTTTTGGCGGCGTCCAAGTCAGCTTCAAATCTGTTGGGCACAGTGGATGGTATTGTGCAACGCAACGAGCGGCAAGTGTCTGAATTCCTGCGGCTAGGCTTGCCGCAAACTGTTAAATTTGTAGAAGAATCTCGCTATTTGGTGGGCAACCTTGACCGGCTGGTGGCGCGGATCAAACGTGACCCGGCACGGTTTCTTCTCGGCACGCAAGGATCGGAGTTTAGCCGATGACACGATGGGGATGGGCCAGCGTTTTGGCCGCAACATTGGCGCTTTCTGGATGCAGCGGGCTGGGCACATTAAACCGGGCGGCGGCGCCAACGGACCTTTATACGCTCACGCCCAAAAGCACATTTTCCTCAGGCCTGCCGCGGCTCGCCCATCAAATTGTGATCGAAGAGCCCACCGCCCACGCCGCGGTGGACACAGACCAGATTGCAGTGCAGCCGACGCCGTATCAGTTTGAATATCTGCCGGTGGCGCGTTGGGTCGACCGGGCGCCAGTGATTGTGCAAACGCTGTTGATCGAGAGTTTTGAGAACAGTGGCAAGGTGGCCGCCGTTGGGCGTTCCTCCGTGGCGTTGCGCCCGGACTTCCTGATTGTGTCAGACTTGCGAGAGTTTCAGGCACGCCTGCCAGCGGTGGAAACCGAAAATGGTGCACTGGAAATACATGTGCGCATTAACCTCAAAATTGTGGATGCTTATGATGATCACATCATTGGCTCGCAATCCTTTCAAAAGGTCATGATGTCGCCCAGTGACGAGATGAGCGACGTAGTGGTGGCCTTTGATGACGCTTTGGGCAAAACCATGCGGCGCGCGGTGGAATGGAGCGTAAAAACCATCTACAGCCACGGCCAACGCAATCCGCGCCCCGCCTTGCGCTAGGGAAGCCTTGCCGCTAGCTGCGTCAGGCGTCTTCTTTGCGTTTTGAGACCCAGCTGCGCAGCCAGGCAATTGGCAACAGGGCTAAAAACCAGAATTTTTTCAAGAAGATCAAGGCCACGGCAATTAGCCCGGTTTTGGCGGCCACTTTGCCGGCGATCAATCCACCAATGCCAATGGCGGCCACCTGATCGATAGAGGGGTCAAAATCAGCATAGCGCGCGCCTTCCTGAAATGCGGTCATCTTGGCCACAGAAGGCAGCGCTGCCTTGACCTCTTCTAACTGATACATGCCGGCCACAAAATTCAGCTGTAACACCCCTTTTCGGCCAAGCGCGCGCAGGTTGTAGTTGAGGGTATTCACCGGCGCGCCGTCAAAGGCCAGTTCTTGCGCCCAGTGTAGTTTGCGCACGGCGACGTCATATTTGGGCGCCTCGGCCCAGCCCTCCAGAGTGATTTTCTCGTAGCCGTTGGATACCCGCCAATCGTTTTCTGCCAAAGTGTCTCTCTGCATAGTGCGCAGGAGGTCGTCATAATCGATGGTGGCGGCGTCTTTGTCAGACACATAACCGATATCGTCCCAGCTCAAAATCGCGCCCCAAGCGTTTTCGTCAAGTGGCGTGTAGCTGACGGGGAAAATCATGCCCAGGCTGTCGCCGTTGGGGTTGCCCCAAAGATCCACCAAAACGGTATTTGTGTCGGCTGGGGACAAATAATAATAGTCGTCTGGCACATCCAGATAGGCCTGTCCGCCGGGCAGGTCTATCCGCCCCTGTTGGTAGTCCATGGAGGATAGAATTGCGAAAATCGGATCGGATTTGTCTTGAAACGCGACATCGGGAAAAACCGTTTCAAAGGGTTTCGCCAGGCCCGTTTGGGCCAGGCAACTCAGCACAATAGCCGAAAGTATACGTTTCATAGCAATGCCTTAATCCAGTTTGATTTTGGATATCAGGCTAAGGCAATAAATCAACCATAAATAGCATTTACGCAGGTCACACCCCAATAAGGTGGGTGCGGGCGACTTGAAAAGAGACGGATCAGTTAACCTTCAGCCGACAGATCAACGTGTTGTTGGTCTCCAAGTCTGGCCCCCAGATGAACTCCGCGCGGCGGTGCCATTTGATCCTGTCGTAGCCGTCTTTGGGCCGCACGTGCCGTTTTTTGTATTCCGTGGCGCGAGGCCAATCTGAATCGTCAAAATACTCTGCTGTCCAGCCGCGGGGCGGGGTGCTGGCTTCAAACCCACATGGCCCTTCGCCAACCCGTGGGTTGCGCTCCTTGGCGCAGGATTTGTTCAGCGGCGCCTCATGGATCACCTTGCAGCGCCAGTCTTTGTCCGACACCGCCACAAGCTTTCCAGCGGCATCTTTGATCTGCAGGATCACGCCACCGTCGCCCATTTGCTGACGGTTGGTGCCGATGTATTCCAGCCCGGTGTCGTTCTCTTTGAAGTCTTTGGCGATCAACGCCAACATGAAAGGGCGCTCTGCCGTGAAGGTGAAACTCTCCGCATTGAATGACTTCTCGGTGGCAATGGAAATCCGGTCCTGCCCGACCAGTGCGCCATGGGCATAAAGGGCAAACCAATTGTCGGCCCAGACGTCTGCCTTGAAGGTTTCTGCGGTTGCGGCAGCACTAAGAACCAGCGTGAGGGCGCCCCCGAGGACATGCTTCATGTCGACCTCCAAAACTTGCCTGTCTTAGTGGTAGCAGCTTGAAAGCCCTCTCGGAAAACAAATTGCCAAAAAGGTAAAGGCGCCCCTAAGGACGCCTTTGCAAATTTTATTAGAAGCGCTTGGGCTTACAGGCTGGCGTCCAGCGCAGCCAGCAGGGCATCGCCCATTTCAGATGTGGACACCGGGGTGCCGCCGTCTGCCTGCATCAGGTCTGCGGTGCGTACGCCATCGGCCAGAACCTTTTCCACAGCCGCTTCCAAACGATCCGCCTCGTCGCCTTCGTTGAAGGAGTAGCGCAGCGCCATCGCAAAGGAGAGCACGCAGGCACATGGGTTGGCTTTGCCCTGACCCGAGATGTCCGGTGCGGAGCCGTGTACAGGCTCATACATGGCTTTGGGGCGGCCGTTGTCCATTGGTGCGCCAAGGGAGGCCGATGGCAGCATGCCCAGCGAACCGGTTAGCATTGCGGCACAGTCGGACAGGATATCGCCAAACAGGTTGTCGGTGTAGATCACGTCAAACTGCTTCGGTGCGCGCACCAATTGCATTGCGCCGTTGTCCGCATACATGTGCGAAAGCTCGACCTCGGGGTAGTCTTTGGAGACCTCGGTCACCACATCACGCCACAGGATGCCGCTTTCCATCACGTTGGCTTTTTCCATGGAGCACAGACGTTTGTCGCGTTTCATCGCCAGTTCAAACGCCGCGCGGGCGCCACGTTCAATTTCGCTTTCGGTGTAGCGCTGGGTGTTCACACCGACACGCTCGTTGCCTTCTTCAAAGATGCCGCGTGGCTCGCCGAAGTAGACGCCAGAGGTCAGCTCGCGCACGATCATGATGTCGAGACCAGAGACGATGTCGGTCTTGAGCGAGGAGAAATCCGCCAGCGCGTCAAAGCACTGTGCCGGGCGCAGGTTGGCATACAGATCCATCTCTTTGCGCAGGCGCAACAGGCCGCGCTCTGGCTTCACGGAGAAGTCCAGATCGTCGTATTTTGGACCACCCACGGCACCGAGCAGAACCGCGTCCACTTCTTGGGCTTTCGCCATGGTGTCGTCGTGCAGCGGCACGCCGTGTTTGTCATAAGCTGCGCCGCCAACAAGGTCTTCGCTCACGTCAAATTTTAGGCCACGCTTGTCGCCAAACCAGCCAATAATACGCTGGACTTGGGTCATGACTTCGGGGCCGATGCCGTCGCCGGCGAGGATGAGAAGCGAAGGGGTGCTCATTGCGGTACGTCCTTGATCAAATAGGTTCGCTACGGGTTACCGAGTGGCGGGTGAAAGATCAAGAAACAAAGGGCTTTAATGCGCTCTCCAGCAGGCTCCAGACGCGGGAAATACGCGGGGTGTGGCGCAGGCTTTCATGGGCAGTCAGCCAGACCGGCAATTGGGGCAGTGGAAAGCCAAGGGGAACCTCTTCGATTCCGGGTGTTTGGCGGGCAATTTTGGACTGGCAAAAACCAATGCCACAGCCCGCACACACAAGCTCCCAATAGGCAGTCTGGTTGTCACAGCGCACGGCAAACCAATCCCGGCTGGCGGGAATGCCCATGGCGCGCATTTCACGGATGATGTCGTCATTGGCGTCATAGCCCACGATGTCATGATGCGGCAGATCCTCGGCTCCGGTCGGTCGACCTTTGCGTGCGATGTAGCTCTCGGCGGCAAACATGCCAAGCGTGATGTCGCCCAAATGTTTGGTGATCATGTCGAGCTGTTCGGGTCGGTACATGCGGACCGCAATGTCAGCTTCGCGGAACAGAAGGTTTTGGGAGTCATCAGATGGCACCAACTCGATCTGAATGAGTGGTTCCTGTTGGCGCAGATCAGCAAGGATTGCGGGCATCACGTGGTGCGCCATGAAAACAGACGTGGCGATGCGCACGGTGCCCGCCAGATCGGTTTCGTCCCCGGCTGCCACAAGTGACAGATCGGCCATCGCGGTGGCCATACGCTGGGCCGGGGCGAGCAACGCCTGTCCGGTTTCGGTCAACTCAAAGCCACGCGCATGGCGGTGGAAGACCTCGACCTTCAGCGTGTCTTCTAGCGTTTTGATGTGGCGCCCCAATGTTGGCTGGGAGGCGTTAAGCTGTCGCGCCGCGCCAGACAGCGAACCGGTTTCCGCCACAGCCAGGAAGGACTGAATCAATGACCAGTCGAGATTTGAGAGCGTTTTGTCCATTCATTTATGAATAGCACGGCTGCGAATTTCGCCAATACCTATCTGCCACCGTATGCCGCATGTTTGCTTCAGGACGCCAGACAGCAGGAGACAGATCATGGCAAAGACGGTTTTGATACTTGGCGCAAATGGTCGCTTTGGCCGCAACGCAGCGCAGGCGTTTGCCAAGGCCGGGTGGGATGTACGCAGCTTTGATCGCAGCAAAGACCGGCTGCGCGAAGCGGTGCATGGGGTGCAGGTGATCGTGAACGCCTGGAACCCGCAATATTTCGACTGGGCCACGCAGGTACCAAAACTGCACGACGAGGTGATTGCCGCCGCCAAGATGGTGGATGCCACGGTGATTGTGCCGGGCAACGTCTATGTTTACGGCAAAGACACGCCAAGCCCATGGGGTGTGACCACCCCGCATCAAGCGACGAACCCTCTTGGTCAAATTCGGCGCGAGATGGAGCGGGCTTATCGCTTTAGCGAGGTGCGCACCATCATTCTGCGGGCCGGGGATTTCATCGACACCGAAGCCTCGGGCAATTGGTTTGACATGATCATGACACCCAAGATTGGGCGAGGCGTGCTGACCTATCCGGGCAAGCGAGACGTGGACCATGCGTGGGCCTATTTGCCAGACCTCTGCCGTGCCGCCGTGATGTTGGCGGAGAAGCGCGATCAATTGAACCGTTTTGAGGACGTGCCGTTCCCGGGTTACACATTGACCGGCAACGCGTTGGCGCAGGCTTTGGAGCAGGTTCTAGGGCGCACGTTGAAAGTCAAATCCATGGCGTGGTGGGCGATTCAACTGGCCTCGCCGGTGTGGAAGCTGGCACCACACCTGCTGGAGATGCGCTACCTGTGGAACACACCGCATCATTTGGACGGTGCGCGGTTTGATGAGTTACTACCGGAGTTTGAACCAACCGAATTGCACAAAGCCTTGGCCACTGCGTTGCCAGAAACAGCGGTGCCTCAGAAAGCAATGTCGACCCAAACCATATGATGGCGGCTGGCCTTGATGTCTTTCACCGACAGCAGCTCGTGGCCCGGTGCGTCGGGTTTGGGCCAAAACACTCCAGCGGCGATTACCTTTAGATCGGCGCTGGGCAAAACATAATCGACTCGCAAATCCCCCGGCGTCGGCTCACGCCAATCCACAGTGGGGCCTGCTTTTGCCAGCGGGTCTTGCAGGCGCGGATCATTCAGAAGTGCCTGGATGGCCGTGTGCCGCCCTTCGCCTTTCGTGGGATCAAGGTTTGCCCCGCCCATCAGTATAAATGGCGGCTTTGGTGCGTTTCCAAGCTTGCCGTTAAGCAAGTGGCCCCAAAGCCGGAGTTCATCGGCGTTGCGCAACCCGTTTTGATCCTCCAGCCCGTCAAACACTGGCGGCCCCGCGGCAAACAGCAGAAGCGTCACCGGGCCATTGGGATGCAGAACCGACACAACCCAATGGCCATTGGACGACAACCGCTGGATCGCTTGGGCCTCCTCGGACGGGAACGGCACCCCATCAACCTCGGGAAGCGTCGCTTCTGGCAGATCCCGCCACAGCAGCGACGAGAAATCCGTCGCCTCGCCAAAGGGCCAGCGCGACAGCACCACCATGCCACCGGCCCCACGAAATTTGCCATAGCCCTGTGCATCCGCCGGTGTGTGCAACCGCCCGTCGCCGTTCATGTCCAGCCCAGTGGGAATGCCGGTGTTGGGTGTCAGCGCAAAGACATGCGGATACTCCAAGCCGCTTTGGGCAAACCGATCGCGCAGCGCTTTGGCGCCCAGCAGATCGGCGTCATAATCCACGCCTTGCAAAAACAGCACGTCTGGCGCGAGATGTGTCACCACCTGGGTGATCGCCACCACCTGCGGATCATCCCGCGTGATGTCGCGCAGCATGATGCCAGGCCCCTTGCGGGTCAGCTCCACATCATAAGTCGCCACGCGGATTGTCTCCGCGTGGGCAATACTCACAAAAGACAGAAAGCCAATCAGGCGGCAGAGGACACCGGATGTACGCCACGCGACGCGGCATAAGCGCGACGGCGGTTTTCGTCGATCATGTTGGCGACGCGTGTCATTGCGATGCCGCGCATGATCATGCTGGCGGGAATGAATGCCCATGCGCTGATGGTCCAAATCATTGTCATCGGATCGCTTAAGTAGATCGGATCAATCAGGTCCGACATCATCTGAATGATCGCCGGGATTAAGAATGGCATAAGAAATCCTAACGCAATGTTAAGACGCCCATCCCGTTGCAGGCGCGGCAACACATCGCCTCCTGCGGTTGGGTCAAACAGCGGTAGGTTGATCCAGACGTTAAACGCCCCATTGCGCGCCGGCCATTCCAGCACACGCACAAAGAAGTAGAACACCGCCAGCGTCATCAGTGAGATCAGATAGCTGAGGCCAGATGCGGTGCGCACCTCGGTGATCAACTCCGCTGTGGCGTTTTCTGGCAGCATGATCACCATCAGACGCACCGGCGAGTAGGGGAAATCAATTGCGTCGCCCACAATGATGCCAAGCGCGTGCAGGAAGGCGGTGAAGGCGTTGGGTGCCACTTCGCCACGGGCAATCACCGAGAGCGCAAAGACGGTGAAAAAGATGGCCAAAAACCGCAGCCGGTTGAACGGTGGGGCGTGACGGAATTCGATGAACGACGGCGCGGTGGTCACATATTCGATGAACACCAACAGGGAAGAGAAGATCGCAAACAGCAGCACAATATGCACCACATCCTCGCTCACCGACGGCAAGATGATGGCTGGCAAGGCAAACAGCAATGCCACCAGTCCCGCGCGCGTTGCCGCGCCAATGATTCTGCCTATCACAGCTCGTGTCCCTTCAAACCGGATGTCGCGTTTTGTGGCTCTTTGGCCGTGCGATCTTGTTCCAACTTGATCCCGTCTTTGCGACGAGGTGCCTCATTTATGCCTTATTGTGGCATTGGATGCTGGCTGGCCTCAAGGTTTTGTTTGGAAATTGGTCGTGATTGCCCAGCGAGGTCCGGGACTGGTGCGCGATTGCATCAATTTCCACCTGCAAAAAAGCCCATTTTTTCAGGGTGATACCAAATCTAGTGGTGGTCTTCTTTGTCGCTACAAGGCGACAGCGGAGGGAACGGCGCTGCGCACCCGGTGGCGCCACATTTCCGCCTTATTTGATTTCATAACATTCCGAAAATTGAATGCGTATTGATTTATGTCAATGTACTCTCCAATTTCCTACATATGCTGAAATTCGAATATGAAAGGAAATGCCATGTCATCCCCCTCTGCGGCGCAGATGCGCCCACCATACTCTCCCCTCTACTTTCTCGCCACGCTTGGCGCCGGTGGCCTGATGGTCACCTTCTTTATGTTTCTGATGTTCTGGGTGCCACATCCCGGCCGCCCAGTGCCAATTTTCGAAGATATCATGTCCGCCTTTGCCAGTGGCAACCTGCCGCTCCAAGTCTCCATTGTCGCGGCCATGGGTGGCATCGCCGGGCTGACCTTTTTGCTGATCAAATCGCTGATCTGGAACCTGCGTGGCCTGTCTGCCTTCAAAACTACTGACGCCTATGCGGCGTTGCGCAGCTCCAACGCAGAAACCCAATTGATGGCGATTCCGCTTGCGCTGGCGATGGTGGTGAATGGCGGTTTCATTGTGGGTTTGGTTTTTGTGCCGGGCCTCTGGAATGTCGTCGAATACCTCTTCCCGCTTGCGATGATCGCCTTTGTGTTGATTGGCGGATACGGGTTGTTGATCATGCGCGATTTCTTTGGTCGTGTGATGACCAAGGGTGGCTTTGACTGTGCCAAAAACAACAGCTTTGCGCAGGTGCTTCCGGCGTTTGCCTTTGCCATGGTGGGCGTTGGTCTCGCAGCCCCGTCAGCGATGAGTGGTTCCGCCATGATTGCCGGTCTTTCGTTTATCCTCTCGAGTTTCTTCATTGTGGTGGCGATCTTGTTGGCGGTTGCCAATGTAATCCTTGGCCTGCGGTCAATGATGGAAAACGGTGCCAATGAGGAAACCGCCCCAACGCTTTTGATCATTGTGCCGCTGATCACTGTGATCACCATCGCCTGGATGCGCCAGAACCACGGGCTGCATGTGCATTTTGATGTGCACGGTGGTGCCGGTGACGCGCTGGCGATGCTGACGCCTCTGCTCATGATCCAGTTGGCTGTTCTGGCCCTTGGCCTGACCGTGCTGCGAGGCTTTGGCTATGTGTCCAAATTTGTGACCGGGCCTGCGAAATCCGCAGGATCTTACGCGCTGGTCTGTCCCGGTGTTGCACTCTCTGTGATGCTGCACTTCTGGCTCAATAAAGGGCTGGTGGCCAACGGCTTGGTGGACAAATTTTCACTGGCCTACCTGGCGATTTCGGCCGTGGCGATTGCCTTGCAAGTGTCGATGATCTGGCTGGTGCTGAAGCTCAACGCCAAACACATGGGCGGCTCAGTTCGTCAGGTGGCGGTGCCTGCGGAGTGAGGGTCAACTGAGGCAGCGCGACCGTGTTGCGCTGCCTTACCTGTCCCGGTCCAAACGCCAGAACTCACAGTCTTCAAATCGCTGGCGGGCAGGGGCCCAAACAGCCTCAACGCTTTCTCGTGACATCCCAAGTTTCTTGAGCAGGGCCAAGGAGGCCGTATTTTCGACCTGAGCACCAGCTCTGACAGAGGTTATGTCGAGCTCATCAAAACAAAATCCAATCGCGGCTTGTGACAGCTCCATCGCAAAGCCTTTGCGCTGGGAGGTCTCACCAATCCAATAACCCAGCTCTGCGCAGTCGTCAGAGATGTCGAGTTTGCACCAACCGATAATCTCACTGGAGGCCTTTGAAACAACCACGGCGGCAAAAACTTTGCCTTGCTGCATGGCTTCGATATTGTTGCGGAGTATATCTTGAGCGTCTTGCACCGATAGTGGTGAAGGCCAAACGGCAACCCATTGGCTGATTGTTGGAGTCATCAGCGCGGTGAGCGCATGGGTGTCTTCAAGCTTGCAGGCGCGGACCAGCAAGCGCTCGGTTTTAACGAAGGTATCTTTTAACCTATCGAACGGCTCGAATGGGTCACATGATCCTTCTCTAATCATGTACGCCTCTGGGTAAAGCCATATAGCCGACTCCTGTGGTGACAAAACCGTACATTCAAAACGTTCAGCTCCTCTTCGGTGCCCGTATCTCCATTCAATTTGTCGAACACAATGTCATTGAATGACCCCATGCCGCCGTACATTGTCTGGATGCCATGACACAGCTGGGTTTCGTTTGTGACCTTCATCAGGCTGCGCAGCTGGTTGGCCCAAAACTCCCGTCCTTCGGAACTCTCTAACAGCCCGATCAACACCTTTAATTCGCCGTGGATACGTTCAACCCGGTTTTTTCGCCTGAACAATTCTTTAAACATGCACATCAACTCAAAAAGAAAACCCCACACAACCTGAGCGGTTGTGCGGGGTTATGTCAATCAAACGATTGTGCGCTTACACCCAAGGACGCGACGCGCCCGCTTTGGCTTCATAGGCGTCGATGGAGGCTTCTTTCTCCATGGTCAGACCAATGTCGTCCAGACCGTTCAGCAGGCAGTGCTTTTTGAACGCATCGACGTCAAATTTGACCACATCGCCATCCGACGAGGTGATTTCCTGCGCTTCCAGATCCACGGTCATACGCGCGTTGGCGCCTTTTTCCGCGTCTTTCATCAACAGGTCGACCTGCTCCTGCGGCAAAACAATGGGCAGGATGCCGTTTTTGAAGCAGTTGTTGAAAAAGATGTCAGCAAAGGATGTGGAGATCACACATTTGATGCCAAAGTCTGCAATCGCCCAAGGCGCGTGCTCACGCGACGAGCCACAACCAAAGTTGTCACCCGCCACAAGGATCTGCGCCTCACGGTACTGCGGTTTGTTCAGCACAAAATCAGCGATCTCAGTGCCGTCACGGTTAAATCGCATCTCGTCAAACAGGTTGGCGCCAAAGCCGGTGCGGGCAATGGATTTCAAGAACACCTTTGGGATGATCATGTCGGTGTCGATATTCACCAGAGGCATGGGGGCTGCGATACCCTGCAGTTTTTCAAACTTTTCCATTACATCATCTCCCGAATGTCGGTGAGTTTGCCGGTGAGGGCGGCTGCGGCAGCCATGGCAGGGGACACAAGGTGTGTGCGGCCCTTATAGCCTTGACGACCTTCGAAGTTGCGGTTCGACGTTGCGGCGCAACGCTCGCCTTCAGACAACTGATCAGGGTTCATCGCCAGACACATCGAGCACCCAGCCAGACGCCATTCAAAGCCCGCCTCACGGAAGATATCCGCCAGACCTTCTTCTTCGGCTTGCGCGCGCACAAGGCCGGAGCCCGGTACAATCATTGCCCGCATGCCGTCTTTGATCTTCTTGCCTTTGACCACCTCGGCCACGGCGCGGAAGTCTTCGATCCGGCCGTTGGTGCAGGAGCCAATGAACACGGTGTCGATTTCGATGTCGGTCAGTTTCTGACCTGGCGTCAGACCCATGTATTCGATCGAGCGACGGGCCGCGTCGACTTTGCCGCCCTGGAAGTCTTCAGGGTGTGGCACAACGCCAGTGATCGGCAGCACGTCCTCAGGGCTGGTGCCCCACGTCACAACCGGCTGAATGTCTTCGCCTTTTAACGTGACCACTTTGTCGAAATGCGCACCTTCGTCGGTGAAGAGCGTTTTCCAATACTCAAGTGCCTGCTCAAATGCACCGGCCTTTGGTGCATGTGGGCGGCCTTTGACGTAGTTAAACGTGGTCTCATCCGGCGCAATCAAACCCGCACGGGCTCCGCCTTCGATCGCCATGTTACACACGGTCATGCGGCCTTCCATCGACAGATCACGGATCGCTTCACCGCAATATTCGATGACATACCCAGTACCGCCACCGGTGCCGGTTTCACCAATTACCGCCAGTGTGATGTCTTTGGCAGTCACACCCGGCATAAGCTTGCCTGTGATCTCCACCTTCATGTTTTTGGACTTCTTCTGGATCAGCGTCTGCGTGGCAAGCACGTGCTCCACCTCGGAGGTGCCAATACCATGCGCCAATGCGCCAAACGCACCGTGGGTGGCGGTGTGGCTGTCACCACAGACCACGGTCATGCCGGGCAGGGTCCAGCCCTGCTCTGGGCCCACAATGTGCACAATGCCCTGACGCACGTCAGACACCGGATAGTAGTGCACGCCAAACTCGCGGGCGTTGGTGTCCAGCGCAGCCACCTGAATGCGGCTTTCTTCGGTCATCTGGGACGGATCGTCCCGGCCTTCGGTGGTGGGCACGTTGTGGTCCGGCACGGCGATGGTTCTCTCCGGCGCGCGCACTTTGCGGCCCGCCATGCGCAGACCTTCAAAAGCCTGCGGGCTGGTCACTTCGTGTACAAGGTGACGGTCAATATACAAAAGGCAGGTGCCATCGTCGGCTTCATGCGCAACATGGGCATCCCAGATCTTATCATAGAGCGTTTTGGGGGACATAGGTCCTCTCCATTCTGTTTGGATAGCTGAAGTTATGGCTGACTAACGGGCACAGCTCAGCTGCGCCAAAAGCTCATAGCGCGGCGATGACGGATTTGCTCTGACCAAAGAAGCGCCAAGGCAAAAAGGCGTGGTCAGCAATGTCATAGATGCGTTTCATGTCTCCCCCCCTACAGGGTCGCGCAGATTCCTTCAAGCAGAAGCGCACAATCCGTGACAGCTGCGTTGCCGCAGGGGGATCGGACGTGCAAGGGTACATCCATGAGTGAGGAGAACACCGCAGAGACGCAAGGCGTTGGCGATACGCAGGAATCCGAGTTGGACCGCATCGCCGGTGCCGAACGGGAAGTCACGTCGACACCGGAGTCGGAAACCACCACGGAAACCACAGAAATTGCTTTGGGCATTTGGGAGCAGGTGGTGGCGTTTGGTGAAAGCCTGCTGCGCCCGTGGGCATTTTACCAAGTTTTGATTGCGCTGGGATTGCTTGCCGTGTCCCTTGCGCTGACCAAACTGATCAAACCCCGGTTTTACGCCTGGCTCAAATCCCGCGAGGGCTGGTCCAAGCTGCGCTACCGCTACGCAATGATGGTGCATCGGCGCATGCCGTTGTTCCTGTTTAACTTTTTGATTTGGTTTACCGTTTGGATGATGCAGGCGGTTACATGGCCCAGCCGGTCATATCTGCTGGTGGGGTTGGCAAATCTCGCCTTGGCCTGGCTGGTGGTTGTGGCGGTGTTGCGGGTGGTACAAAACACAACGCTGCGGACTTTTTTGCGCTACGGCGCGTGGATTTGGGTCACGCTGGTGTTGACCGGATTGCGTGACGACGCGGTGCAGCTGATGGACAGCATGGCCTTGGTGTTTGGCGAATCCCGCCTGTCCCTCTGGATGATCGCGCAGGCGGTTGTGCTGTTAGGTTTGACCTTTGCCATCACCCGCTTGCTGTCACGCCAAGCGGACGCGCGGCTCAAGCGCAGCGAAGACATCTCACCCTCCATGCGGGTGCTGTTTGGCAAGCTGCTGCAGGTGTTCCTTTACACCGCTGCCTTCTTTGTTGGGCTGCGCATCATTGGCTTTGACCTCAAGGGCCTTGCCTTCCTGACCGGGTTTATTGGTGTGGGTCTTGGCTTTGGCCTGCAGAAAGTGGTGTCCAATTTGGTGTCCGGCCTGATCATTGTGATGGACAAGTCGATCAAGCCTGGTGACGTGATCTCGCTTGGGGAAACCTTTGGCTGGATAAATTCCTTGGGCGCGCGCTACATCTCTGTGGTCACACGGGACGGCAAAGAGTTCCTGATCCCCAACGAAGATCTGATCACCAATCAGGTGGTGAACTGGTCGCATTCCGACAGCTACGTGCGGCTCGATATCTTCTTTGGCACGGCTTACGGCGACGACCCGCATGTGGTGCGCAAGGTGGCGATTGAGGCGGCAAAATCGGTAACTCGCGTGCTGCACTATCCCAACACGCCTGTCTGCCATATCGTTGGATTTGGCGATAGCAGCGTGGATTATATTCTGCGCTTCTGGATCGAGGACCCCACCGGCGGACTGACCAACATTCGCGGCAATGTGTACCTGGCGCTGTGGGATGCGTTCCATGAACACGGCATTTCCTTGCCGTTCCCGCAGCGCGAAGTGCGTGTGTTGGAAGAGGGGGACCCTATTCCAACAGCGTCAACGACGCCTAGTCCAGATTGAACCAAACCACGTTGATCAAAGAGTCATAGGTTTCCTGTGTACTGAACACACCCAGGTTGCTCAGAAACAGGCAGGTGGCTGGTGTGTTCTTTACCAGATGCACGCAGCTTCCCTCATTTCGTTTGGGGGCGATTATTAGATCGCTGCTCTTGCACCCCATTTTTTCGATAAATCGAACGGCAGCCATAGCGCTCACCTGAAAGGCGTTTTCGGTCCACTCTCCCAAATCATCCAGCTCAATGACCATGTGAGCGGTGGAATTGGCGTGATTGCTTGAGATTTTTGCGACACAGCTGTCGTCGGCATACGCGGGCAGCGCGGAAAGGGTCAAAATAAACGGAACGGCTTTCAGGCAACGCATCAAAGCACCTCAACAAATTGGCATAGAGTTAACCTTGGGCAGACTAGAATGAATGGGCGAAATCACAAGGTTTGATTGCTTTATCGGCGAATCCCCCTTGCCTTTCGTTGAGAAAAGCGCCAACCGGTGCTATCTTAAAATTATGCTCGGCACCGGGGCAAACGGGTGCGATTTAAGGAGGACAGACTTCTGTCTCTGAACAACGACGTGGCCAATGCTACTGACACTGGTTCGATTGTAACGTCGGACTCATCAGATGCGACAAGCGAGGCACTGCTTGCCCGTATCCTCACCTCTCTGGATGAAGACAAAGCCGAAGATGTGGTGCAGATCGATCTGCGCGGCAAAACGTCTATTGGCGACTATATGGTGATCTGCACCGGGCGCTCCTCGCGTCAGGTGACCGCGATTGCTGAGAAGCTGATTGAACGGCTGAAGGCTGAGTTTGGGCGCGGCGCCAAAGTTGAAGGCAAGGAAACAGGCGACTGGGTTCTTGTGGACACTGGTGACGTGATCTTGCACATCTTCCGTCCGGAAGTGCGCGAGTTCTACCAGCTCGAAAAAATGTGGGTCCCCGGCGGCGCCGCATAAGCATTTGGGTGACCTGCGTTGCATCGCAGGTCCGGAGGGCATGACATGGCACTCAAGGTGCACATCTGCGCCGTTGGGCGGCTGCGGTCTGGTCCCGAACGTGACCTTCTTGACGACTACCTGACACGATTTGATCGCACCGGACGGGCCTTGGGCCTTGGTCCGGTTGCGGTGCATGAGGTTGAGGATCGCAAAGGCGGCGGCATGGCGGCTGAGGCGGGATTGCTGGATGGTGTCATTCCCAAAGGTGCTGTGATCTGTGCGCTTGATGAGCGTGGCAAACTGATGAGCAGTCCTGACTTTGCCACTATGCTGGGCGGCTGGCGCGACGATGGGCGTGGCGATCTGGCGTTTGTGATTGGTGGGGCGGACGGCATTGACCCAAGCTTGCGGGCGCGGGCCGATGCCAAGCTGAGTTTTGGTAAAATGGTTTGGCCACACATGCTGGCGCGGGTGATGCTCAGCGAGCAACTCTATCGCGCGGCCAGCATTTTGGCCGGTGCACCTTACCACCGCGTCTAAATTTCTCTTAATCTTTAAAAGTTAACGTGCGGGAGGTTTGCGAAAGTGCACCTCCGCAAAACAACCGTGATACTGATGCGATACCGACGTGGATTTTGGGGGGTTAATTCAGCGCGGTTCCTGCAGCAAAGCGGCGCGTGATTGGGAGGCAAACTCCCGCCGTCCGAGGACAATGACGGTTACCAAAACCCCCAGAATCAACATCACAGGCCCCAATATCCAGGCGGCGGCCGCCAGGCCAAAATAGATCGCCCGAATCCCCCGGTTAAAGCTGCGCGAGGCGGTGATGTTGATGGTCCCGGCTTTCTTCGCCCGTGACAGTGCGGTGGGGTCGGTGGCGTCATTGGGCACGGCGGCCATTAGCACCGAGCAATAGCCGAAGAGCCTGTGAGACCACACAAATTTCAGAAATGCGTTGCCAATAAACAAGAGCACCAGAACCAATTTGAGCTCCAGCACAGAGGCTGGTTCCGAATTCTGGGTCAGGTCTTTGGTGACTCCGGCAATTTGGTCCGTATTCCCGATCAATGCCACCAAACCGCCAATGGCAATCATCGAGGATGAGGCAAAAAACGCCGTGCTTTGGCGCAAATTCCCCATGATCTGTGCATCAAAAACCCGCGTTTCTCGGTGCACATAATGCACCATCCATTCCTGCCGATAAAACGCCATCAGACGCGACACAGAAGGTCTGTTTTTCGGAGGATTTTCAATTAGATGCGTGGCCAATATCCAGGCCGAGATGATGGCAACAACAGCGACAAAATCGAGGGTGGAAAACTGGGCAAGAAGCATGTTTGGAGTCATGGAGGCACCCTAACGTGAGTTGGTCTCTCTTGCCAGTCTGCATTATTGGTTATATTAGTTTACCAATTACAATGGAGGCCAGCCATGGACATGCCAACCCCAAACCCTGAGGTGCTTGCCAAAAAGGCGCATATTGTTGCGCGCTTGAAGGCGGTTCTGCCCGCTGATGCGGTGATCTCAGATGAGGTCGAAGTGCGGGCTTATGAGTGTGACGCGCTGACGGCTTACCGATGCCCGCCGCTCGCTGCGGTTCTTCCGGCCTCAACGGAAGAGGTCGCGGCGGTTCTAAAAGTGTGCCATGCGGAGAACGTTCCGGTGGTCCCGCGCGGCGCAGGGACGTCTTTGGCAGGCGGCTCAATGCCCACAGCAGATTCGGTGATCCTTGGGGTGGCCCGCATGACCGAAGTGCTTGAAACGGATTATGAAAACCGCTTCATCCGTGTGCAGACCGGTCGCACCAATCTCAGCGTGTCCGGTGCCGTGGAGGAGAATGGATTCTTCTATGCGCCGGACCCTTCCAGCCAATTGGCCTGTGCAATTGCCGGCAACATCGCCATGAACTCGGGCGGCGCGCATTGCTTGAAATACGGGGTGACTACCAACAATCTGATGGGTGTGACGATGGTCACCATGGATGGCGAAGTTGTTGAGATTGGAGGCGCATATCTGGACGCTGGCGGGTTGGACTTGCTTGGTGTGATTTGTGGCAGTGAGGGGCAGCTGGGCGTCGTGACTGAAGCCACATTGCGTATTTTGCACAAACCGGAAGGTGCACGGCCAGTGCTGATGGGGTTTGATAGCAATGAGGTCGCTGGGCAATGCGTATCTGACATTATCAAATCGGGCATTCTGCCGGTGGCCATTGAGTTTATGGATCGACCCTGCATTCGCGCCACAGAGGCTTTTGCGGGAGCGGGCTATCCCGATTGTGAGGCTTTGTTGATTGTCGAAGTCGAAGGCTCAGACGAAGAAATCGACGCGCAACTGGAGCGTATTTTGGCGATTGCGCGGACGCATAATCCGGTGGAATTGCGTGAAAGTACCAGCGCCGATGAAAGCGCGCGGATTTGGTTGGGTCGCAAATCTGCCTTTGGCGCGATGGGGCAGATCAATGACTATATGTGTTTGGACGGCACTATTCCGGTGAGCCAGTTGCCGTATGTGCTGCGTCGGATTGGCGAGTTGAGCAAAGACTATGGCTTGGATGTCGGCAATGTGTTCCATGCCGGCGACGGGAATATGCATCCGTTGATCCTGTTTGACGCGAATAAACCCGGTGATCTGGAAAAGTGTGAGGCCTTTGGGGCGGATATTCTGCGGCTTTGTGTCGAGGTTGGCGGCTGTCTGACCGGGGAGCACGGTGTGGGTATCGAGAAGCGCGATTTGATGGTGGATCAATACCTGCCAGAGGATCTCGACATTCAGATGGCTGTGAAAGATGTGTTTGATCCCAAATGGTTGCTCAACCCGGCAAAGGTGTTTCCTTTGGCGGCAAGTGAAGCACGGCGCACGGTGGCAGAGTGAGGCAGAAGATGATGAAACCTTCCAACGAAGCCGAATTGGCAAAGCTGGTCGCGAGCGCCGATGGACCTCTACACATTCAAGGCGGCGGCACGCGAGCGATTGGCGCGCCGATACAGGGCGCGGTTCTATCAACCACTGGCTTGTCGGGCGTGTCACTTTATGAGCCGGGGGCGCTGACTCTGGTTGCTGGGGCCGGTACGCCGTTGGCGGAAGTTGAAGCGACCTTGGCGGCACATGGGCAGCGGTTGGCATTCGAGCCGATGGACTATCGTGGAATGTTGGGCACCAAAGGGGCATCGACAATTGGTGGCGTAGTGGCTGCCAATGTCAGTGGACCACGCCGGATTCAGGTGGGCGCCTGTCGGGACAGTCTGCTGGGGGTGCGATTTGTCGATGGCATGGGGCGTGTTTTGAAGAATGGCGGGCGTGTGATGAAGAACGTCACCGGCTACGATTTGGTGAAGCTGATGGCGGGGAGCTGGGGCACCCTCGGCGTTTTGACTGAGGTCAGCCTGAAGGTACAGGCGATGCCTGAAGCGGTGGGCTGCGTGCTTGTGAATGGGCTTTCGGATGTGGATGCCGTGGCGGCGATGAGCGCGGCACTAGGGTCTCCCTATGATGTGAGCGGTGCAGCACATGCGCCGGCTGGTGTGGATGGTCATCCAGTCACGATGATCCGGATCGAAGGGTTGGAGGCATCTGTGGCTTATCGGGCTGCCAAGTTGACAGACCTGTTGGCAAAATTTGGTGGCGCGGTGCTTGTCGAGCGTGATCCGGCGAAAGTCGCGGCAGGCTGGGCTTGGGTGCGGGATGTGGCCTTGATGCAGGGGCAAACTGGGAGTGTTTGGAGGGTGTCCGTGAAGCCAAGCGACGGGCCAGGCTTGGTCGCGCAATTGCGAGCGGAACACCCTGATATGCTTGTACTTTATGATTGGGGCGGTGGGCTTGTTTGGGTGCAAGTACCACAAGGCACGGACGTGCGGTCGGTCTCGTTTACAGGGCATGCGACGTTGATCCGTGGTTCAAAGAAAACCCGGGCCACCATCCCGGTTTTTCAGCCTGAGCCATTACCATTGGCCGCTTTGTCGAAGGGATTGCGGTCACAATTTGATCCCCGCGGGATCTTGAACTCTGGGTTGATGGACTAGGAAAATGCAAACAACATTCACCAAAGACCAGCTCAAAGCCCCCGGCATTCAACAGGCCAACGAAATTTTGCGCGCCTGCGTGCATTGCGGGTTTTGCACAGCCACCTGCCCAACATATCAAATACTGGGGGATGAGCTCGACAGCCCACGCGGGCGGATTTATCAGATCAAAGACATGCTGGAAAACGAGCGTGTGCCGGATGAAAAGACCGTCAAACATATTGATCGCTGTCTGAGTTGTCTGGCCTGTATGACCACGTGCCCTAGTGGTGTGCACTACATGCATCTGGTGGACCATGCCCGGGAGTACATTGAAGACAACTACAAGCGGCCCTTTACAGATCGCATGCTGCGCTGGGTTTTGGCGCAAATCTTGCCCTATCCGATGCGGTTTCGTTGGGCATTGATAGGGGCCAAGCTGGGCAGGCCGTTTCGCTTTTTGATGCCGGATGCGCGGTTGCGGGCGATGCTGGACATGGCGCCTAAGTCGATCCCACCAGTGAGCCGCAATGACGAACCACAGAGTTTTGCACCTCAAGCAAAGCAGAAAATGCGCGTGGCCCTTATGACAGGCTGTGCGCAAAAGGCTCTCAACACAGATATCAATGACGCGACTATCCGTTTGCTCACGCGCTTGGGGTGCGAAGTTGTGGTGGCCGAGGGCGCTGGCTGTTGTGGGGCACTGACGCATCACATGGGCAAGACCAGAGAGAGCCATGCAACGGCTGCCAAAAACATCAAAGCTTGGTGTGCGGAGATAGATGGCGACGGATTGGATGCCATTGTGATCAACACGTCGGGGTGCGGCACTACGGTGAAGGATTACGGGCATATGTTCCGCAATGAGGCCTTGGCAAAAGATGCGGCGCGGGTAAGTGGCATTGCGATGGATGTGTCTGAAGTGTTGATGAAGCTTGATCTGCCAAGCGGTGCGGATCAGGACGCTGTCGTAGCCTATCATGCCGCGTGTTCCTTGCAGCATGGACAACAGATTAAGACATATCCGAAGGACTTGTTGAAAAGGGCCGGTTTCACGGTTGTGGAGCCTGCGGACAGTCATCTGTGTTGCGGGTCTGCGGGCACGTACAACCTGATGCAGCCGGAGATTTCTGGGCAACTCAAGACACGCAAAGTGCGTACTCTTGAAGCCAAAAAACCAGACATAATTGCGGCAGGCAATATCGGTTGCATGATGCAGATCGGCAGTGCCACCGAGGTGCCAATCGTGCACACTGTGGAGCTGCTGGATTGGGCAACCGGCGGGCCTCAGCCACGTGCGCTTACGGAGCCAGGTAAGCAGGTTCCCGAGATTCCCAATTTGCGTTAACCTTCCCGCTTGTTCTTTTAATCAGAGGCGTGACAAGGTCGCGCCCTATTTCCGCCGCAGGGGGGCAGTAGATCAGAGGAAACCTGAGCGTGGAGGCCCAACGTGGTTCGGCTACTGACAATTCTAAGCGTGATTTTTTGGGGTGGATTGGTCGCCGCACAAGACACCACACTTCAGCGATTGGATACGGGGGAGGACAGCCGTGATTGGGGGGGCGTCGGGCGGCTTGAGATTGACGGTCGGGGCTTTTGCACAGGCGCATTGGTTGCGCCGGATTTGGTGCTGACCGCGGCGCATTGTCTTTATGAGAAGTCCAGTGGTGCGGCCTATGATGTGCGGCAGATTGAATTCCGTGCTGGGTGGCGAAACGGCCGTGCGGAAGCTTATCGGACCGTGCGTCGCGCCGTGGTGCACCCAAAATACGCCTACAGTTCTGAAGCCAAAATTGAAAATGTGCAAAATGACCTGGCGCTTTTGGAGCTGCATCATCCCATTCGAAATACCACAGTTGCGCCGTTTGAAACTGCGACTGGGCTGAGAAAAGGATCCCAAATTGGCGTTGTGTCTTATGCTGTTGGCCGTGAAGAAGCGCCTTCCTTTCAAGAGGTATGTCAGGTGATGGGGCGTCAGCGCGGCGTTTACGTCCTGTCCTGCAATATCGATTTTGGCAGCAGCGGCGCACCGGTGTTTGTTTTTGAAGACGGCAAAGTGCGGATCGCCTCTGTGGTTGCAGCAAAGGCAGAAGTGAAAGGCACCAAGGTGGCCCTGGGCGCGGCGCTGGACCACACATTGCCTGAGTTATTTGCAGAGCACGGCAAGTCGTCGGCGACGGCAGGCGGATTGATGTCTTTACAGAAGCGCAACAGCACAGGTGCCAAATTTGTGCGTCCGTAGGTGATTTAGGAGTGATGAGTATGCGGGTTTCAATGATCTTGAGCGCGTTGATCGTGTGTTTGTCTGCATTGCCGGTGACTGCGGGCGAACGGCTTCAGCCGCTGACAAGCCGCGGTGATCTTTTGGGCTGGGAGGCCTTGGGGCGATTGGATATGCGCGGCGCTGGATTTTGTTCAGCGGCTTTGATTGCGCCGGACCAGGTGCTGACCGCGGCGCATTGTGTTTTTGACAAAAATGGCACGCCAATTCCGCCGGAACAAATCACATTTCGGGCCGGATATGTCTCTGGTGATGCTTTGGCCGAAAGGCAGGTCAATCGCGTGGTGGTGGCCGTCGATTACCAAGATAACGCGGACGGTAAAATCAGTGGTAAAATGATCCCTCACGATGTGGCCCTGCTGCGTTTGGACTCGCCGATTTCCACTGGTGAAGCGGATCCGTTTGCCATTCACGTTGATCCTCAGGAAGGGGAGAAAGTGTCTGTTTTGAGCTACGGGCGTGGGCGCAGTGAGCACCTGTCCTGGCAGCGCGATTGTTCAATTTTGCAACGTGGCTGGGGCGTGTTGACCTTTGACTGCAACGTCACCTTTGGCTCGTCCGGCGCGCCAGTGTTTGTGCGGTATGGCAATAGGGTGCGGATCCTGTCGGTGGTTTCGGCGATTGGAAAGAATGGTCAGGGCGAGAGTGTGTCTTTTGGTATGGAGTTGCCAGACGTTGTCGCCGAATTGAAAAGGCGCATGCGCGTGGGAGATCGGCCAGCAGTTAAGACGGCGACGGGGGTGACCCGCATACAAGTTGGCACCCGCAGCGGCGGTGGCGCAAAATTTGTGCGTCCTTAACTCGCGGGGTTGAAACTCTATTTTGCCAACATAGGTCAGTATGCGTGAGGCGCCGATGATCGGGTCTCACACATTCATCGCCTGTCCAAATGGAAGGCACCACATATCGTTGTCGCTCAATGGAGGATAACCCATGCGCACTTTTGATCTCGCTCCGCTTTACCGGTCGACCGTAGGTTTTGACCAATTGGCAAACATGATGGACCGCGTTTTGTCCAACGATGTCGCCCAGCCAAGCTACCCACCATACAACATCGAAAAAACCGCTGATGATGCCTATCGCATCTCGTTGGCCGTTGCCGGTTTCTCGGCTGATGACCTGAACATCGAAGTCAAGCAGAACGCTTTGGTTGTGACCGCCAAAAAAGGCGACGAGACTGCGGATAAAACGTATTTGCACCGTGGCATCGCCACGCGTGCGTTTGAGCGCCGCTTTCATTTGGCGGACCATGTACGCGTGACCGGCGCGAGCCACGAAGACGGTATGCTGCACATTGAATTGGAACGCGAAATCCCCGAAGCGCTGAAACCGCGTCGGATTGAGATTTCCAGCGGTTCATCCAAAGCGGTGAAGCAGGAAGTGGTTGACGCCAAAGCTGTCAACTAACCTCCAACCAAAACTGACCTAACAATTCTTCCCTTGTTGTCAGGCGCGCGTTCCACACGGAGCGCGCGTTTTTGTTTGGTTGTGTTCTTAACCTGTGAAGGGCATGGTGCCGGCAAGTTTTCCAACATCGGGAGAGGCGCGTGAATCTGGGCGCTTTGAAGTCGGCTAATTTCCGCACCTATGTCTTTGGCTCTGCCTTTGGCTTGTTGGGGATCTGGATGCAGCGCGTCACGATCGGCTGGTTGGCTTGGGACATGACGGGCTCCGCCAGCTTTGTGGGCGCGGTGGCGTTTTTGTTGTTTGCACCTTCAATTGTGTTGTCGCCGTTGTTTGGCGTTTGGGTGGACCGGTGGCGTGTGAAGCAGACCTTGCTGGTTCTGCAAAGCATTAACGCGATGCTGAGTGCTGTACTTTGGGCGATGGTCGCGTTGGGTTGGGCAACACCGTTGGTTATTGCCCTGATCACGCTTTCGATCGGTATGGTGATTGCCGCCAATCATCCGGTGCGTATGGCGCTGACACCACGGCTTGTGCGGCGTCATCAAGTGGGCTCGGTGGTCACAATTGTGGCAATCAATTTTAACATCGCCCGCATGGTTGGACCGGCGTTGGGTGGGGTTTTGATCGCGACAATAGGTGTGGCTGAAACCTTGTTTGTGCAGACCGTGCTGTTTGCACCTTACCTCTTTGCGGTCACGCGACTGTCGCTGCGCCCTCGGCGTGAGTCCGGCAGTGCGCAAGAGCCGTTTTTCCGCGCATTGGGGGCTGGCGTCCAATATGTTTGGCGTTCTGAAACAGTGCGGGAGGCGATGCTCATTGCGGGTGTACTTGCGTTGGTGGCACG
Organism: uncultured Shimia sp.; assembly: GCF_913054185.1. Lineage (GTDB taxonomy): Bacteria > Pseudomonadota > Alphaproteobacteria > Rhodobacterales > Rhodobacteraceae > Shimia. The sequence continues at coordinate 17,396 of NZ_CAJXIV010000008.1, read as the reverse complement.
TGGGGCGCTGGAGGTTTTGCCGCCCTTGGCCGACGGCGTTTTTGGCCGCGGCGCGGAAGGGCTTGGGGTTTTGATGAGTGTGACGGGATTTGGGGCGATCCTAGGCGGGCTCTCACAAGCGGTTTTGCCGCCGCAAGTGCCGGGGCGTCTGCCGTTGACCACGCGTTTGGCGATTGTTTTTGGGTTGATGTTGGTTGCGACCCTTGGGCTGGCATCAACATGGGAACTGGCATTGGTTTTGGCGGCAGGCATGTCCTTTGTTACGACGGTCACAGCGATTTCCACGCAAACAGCCATTCAGCTTGATCTGGAGGATGATATGCGCGGCCGGGTGATGAGCTTGTGGGCGGTGATTGCTGCTGGCGGCTCGGCGCTGGGCGCAGGCGCGATGGGGTTATTGGCGGATTGGCTAGGATATCAGACTGCGTTGGTGTGGACTGGAAGTTTGGCGGCACTGGGCGTGGCTGTTTATCTACTTATGGTGCGGTTCAGGGCTTAAGCTTGAAGCGATGAACACTTCGCATGCCTTTTTGACTGGGGATGCCTTTATGGCGGAGATCTCATGGGTAAAAGATGTTTGAGGTTTGAAATAGTTTCGCTCAGAGTGCGGAGAGTATCTGGGGAGGAATCACATGGATTGGGACGACGCATATTCAAACGGCGCCTATATTGAGGGGGCGGAAGAGTTTCCGTCACGCTGGGAGCGAGATGCAGCGGCCTACCGGGCCACGTCTGCAATGGAGGAAGATGTCCCATATGGCGAAGGAGATCGTCTCAAACTTGACCTGATCCGACCTGAAGGGGCGGTCAAAGGGTTGCTGGTGTTTGTGCACGGTGGCTATTGGCTACTCTTTGACAAGTCTTACTGGAGCCATTTTGCACGGGCAGCGGTTTCGCGGGGTTGGGCCGTTGCTTTACCGTCGTATGATCTCGCGCCTTCGGTGCGGATTTCAGAAATCACGGAGCAGGTTGCAGCGGCAGTCACTAAGGCCGCTGAACATGTGGCGGGCCCGATTATGTTGGCTGGCCATTCCGCTGGCGGGCACCTCGTGGCGCGTATGGCGTGTGACGGGGTGTTGCCTGAGGATGTGGCGGCGCGGATCTCACGTGTGGTGCCAATCTCGCCAGTAGCAGATTTGCGCCCGATGATGAACACGTCGATGAACAACGACCTCAAACTTGATGAAGCGGAATGTGCAGCCGAAAGTCCGGTATTGCAGACGCCGCGTGAGGGTGTGGATGTGACCGTTTTGGTTGGAGCCAAAGAACGACCCGTATTCTTGGATCAGGCGCGCTGGCTGTCAGAAGCCTGGGATTGCGACATGGTCGTGGCAGGTGGAAAGCACCACTTTGATGTGATTGATGCCTTCTCTGATCCGGACAGTGACATGGCGCGGATGTTGTTTTCCTAAGATCGAAAACAGGGGTGAGTGTCACCTTCTTTTGGTGCGGCGTGCCAGACGCCGCGTGCGATCGCACGGGCAAGGCAGGTTGCGGCGGCGTGGCCCAGCCAGAGGGTGTCGGCGATGTCCTCCTTGAGTGGCATGGCGCCAGTGCTGACGCCAAAGATGAGATCGCCATCCATTGGCGTGTGCGACGGCACAAGTGCGCGGGCCATGCCGTCGTGGGCGGCGGTGGCCAAACGTGTGCATTGCGCTTGGGTCAGGTTGGCGTCTGTGGCGACAATGGCAATGGTGGTGTTGTGGCTCGAAAGCTTGGTGTTTGGTAAGTTGCTGGGAGCCGACGGCAGGAACCCTTTGCCGCCAAATTCGGTGCCAACTTCCCAAGGGGCGGCCCAGAAGTGTTCTCCATCCGGTGAAGCATCGCCAAGCGCGTTTACAGCGACCAGTGCGCCAACGGTGTGGCCAGATGGCAGGAGCATGGAGGCGGAGCCTAGTCCCCCTTTGTGGGTTGCGAGGGTTCCACCGGTGCCTGCGCCAACGGAGCCTAGTTCAAAATCCTCTCCGGCCTCAGACAGCGCCATTGCGCCAAGGGCTTTGTAGGGGTTTTCATCCCAGTTTTTGTCTCCCCCATTTAGGAGGTCAAACAAGATTGCGCCGGGCACTATTGGGACTGTTTGATCCCCGACGGGAAATCCCCGGCCCCGGGTGCGGAGGGCATCTGCGACGCCAGACGGGGCGTCCAATCCAAAAGCAGAGCCACCGGACAAGGTGAGGGCGTCCACTTGTTGCACGGTTTTGTCGGGCGCCAAAAGATCGGTTTCACGGGTGCCGGGGGCACCTCCCATAACGGACACACCGCAGGTGAACGGCGCATCGCTGATCAGCACGGTGGTGCCGGATTTGACATGGTCATTTTGCGCGTTTCCGACCCGCAAGCCAGCTACGTCGGTGATCAGGTTTTTGGGTCCGGTTTGCATTGAGTGCCTCCTATTGAGGCCACAGTAGGCGTGCAATTTTTGCGCGCAAGGTCGCGGTTGAGACATCTGTGTCGGATTCCGTGTGTCGCTACGTCGGAAGTTTTGACAGAATGGCCACAGCACTGGCGATGGCGTCGCCACATTCCTGCTGGGAATGCGCACTTATCTTTCCAGTCCTGAACGCCGGGACCTCTTTTATCGGAGGTCAACATGACATCACGTCCAGAGTTTTACCGTTTCCACAATGGCGAGAAAGCCCCTTTGCAATTTGCGGAGGCAGAGTATGCCAACCGTGTTACGGGATTGCGCAAAATTATGTCAGAGCGTGGCGTGGATGCCGCTGTGTTCACGTCGATGCACAATGTGTCCTACTACTCGGGTTTCACCTACTGCTCCTTTGGTCGACCCTATGCTGTTGTGGTGACACCAACCGAATGTGTGACCATTTCGGCGGGCATCGACGCCGGGCAGCCGTGGCGCCGGTGTTACGGTGACAACATCACCTACACAGATTGGCAGCGCGACAATTACTGGCGGGCAATTAAGTCGATCACTGGTGGCAGCGCGGTGATTGGTATTGAGAGCGATCACTTGACTTTGATGCAGCAAGGCAAGTTGCAGAGCTTCCTGTCGCCCTCCAGCGTGGTGGACCTGTATGAAGCCACGATGCATCAGCGTATGCACAAGAGTACGGCGGAGATCGAGATGATCCGCGCGGGCGCGGCAGTGGCGGATGTGGGCGGTTATGCGATCCGCGATGCCATCAAAGAAGGTGTGCGTGAGATTGATGTGGCTATGGCGGGCCGCGATGCGATGGAGTTGGAGATTGCGAAGCGGTTTCCGGACGCCGAATATCGCGACACATGGGTCTGGTTCCAATCCGGCATCAACACCGATGGGGCGCATAACCCGGTGACATCCCGCAAGTTGCAGCGTGGAGATATCCTGTCGCTGAACACGTTCCCGATGATCTCCGGCTACTACACGGCATTGGAGCGCACCTTGTTTGTGGGTGAAGTGGATGACGCAAGCCTGAAGATTTGGGAAGCCAACGTTGGCGCGCATGAGTTGGGGATTTCGCTGCTGAAACCTGGCGCGAGCTGTGCGGAGGTGACGGAGCAGATCAATGACTTCTTTGCAGAGCGCGATCTGCTGCAATATCGCACCTTTGGATACGGCCACAGCTTTGGTGTGCTAAGCCACTATTATGGCCGTGAAGCCGGGCTGGAGCTGCGCGAAGACATTCCTACGGTGCTGGAACCGGGCATGGTGATTTCCATGGAGCCTATGTTGACCATCGCGGACGGGCAACCAGGGGCCGGCGGATATCGCGAGCATGACATCCTGGTGATCAACGAGGATGGCAATGAGAACATCACCGGCTACCCTTATGGACCGGAGTTTAACGTCGTTGGCTAAGCCGGCGTAAGACCACACTTGGTTTTGGCCGCGTGAATAAGCGGCCAAAACCTCGCGAATTGCGGGTGCGTGTCTACGACCCCTTTCTTTTGCCATGCACATTTGCAACACTCTGCCCAAATTGAATCCGAGTCCGATGTAAATGGAAGTAACATTCCCCATATCAGGCTCAAGGTATTGGAAAGAGGGAGTGTTTTATGGCAAATTTTGAAACCCAAGTGCGTGAGTCTCAAGCGCAGGTGGCCGAAGCACAAAATAAGATTGCCGAGCTGACCGGGCGCATTGATGCGGCACGGGCGAAGATGAAAACCGGCGACGACATTGCAATCGATATCGAGAACGCAACGCTGGACGATGTGCACGCGCATACAGACGTGATGAACTCCAACATAGCTGAGCTGATTATGGGGCTGGATGACGTGACATCCGCCTTCTCCAAAGACTTTGACCAGATGCGGGACAAGACCGGCTGGGAGAGCTTTGTAGGTGTGTTTAGTCGCGGCAAGTCTGACTCCATGCGGGCCGAGCGGATCAAAACTGCCAATATTGACGACAAACTGCAGGACCTGATTGCCAAATCAGATGTGATCACCAAACTTTTGGAAAGCCAATTGTCCGTGCTCGAAGAGCAAAAGGTCAAAGTCGAGCAAAACCTGACAGAGACGCTAGATGAGCGTGAGTTCACAGTTGGCGAGCTGGAGAGTCTGCGCGCTGAGATCATGGGCATGGATCCCAAGATCATCGAAGTCGAGAACAAGATTGCTGTGGAGCAGGACGCGGCGGCGCGCACCAAGCTGGAAACCGAGCTGGCGGATTTGAACAAATCCTATAACGAGCTGGTGCAGCAGGAGCAGGTGAAACTTGCCCAGAGCCAGACGCTTGAGCGCTATATCGAGAAGGGCAAGACCTGGGTCGACTCGCTGCAAAATCAGGCGGCGACGCAGATGGTGCTGATCAACAAGCTGCAAACAGACACCAAGCAGCGCGTGGTGCTCTATGATGCGCTGACCAAATCTTTGAAGACCGCGCAGCAGCAGGATGTGGCCCACCGCATCAACGAAATTGGTGTGGAGACAGACAAAGAAGCGCAGGCGTCAATGGCGGCGATTGGCACGGCGACCAATCAAAAGATGGCTGACATGATGGAAGCTCATGAGGAACACATGGTGTTTGCCCGCGATGTGCTTGAGGCGAAGGCCAAGGCGGATGAACGCTTTGCGCGCCGGTTCCAGAAGATTGTCGAGAAGCACGATAAGAACCTTTATGGGGCGTGATGCCTCTTTGAGTTGATGAAGCGGTCGCAGAGCTACCTAGGAAATTTTGCCCGCGCAGCAGGCAAATCTGCGCTGTGTGTTGCGGATGCTATTGCGGCGTTGTTTTTGGGCCGCGCGGACAAACTCTGGACAGCGAGTGCCACCGTACTGTTTCTTGCCGGATTTCTGGTGTGGCGGTTGGCCGAGCCAACACAAAGCTTCCCGGAGTATGAGCATGACATGCTCGGTTGGGGCGTTTTTGCCGGAGCTGCGGTTGCGATAATTTTTGTGAGCAGTCTTGTGAGGCGGTGGATTTTGAAGCGAGGGAAGAGTTCTGGTGAAAGCTGAGATTCTTAAAACCGTTGGAGCGCGCCCGAGCACGAGGGCGGCTGTCGAGCTGGCGCAGCCATTGACCCAATTCCTGCGGGGTGGAAGCGTGGCTGACTTTGCAAAATCACGCCCACCCTGGGGGGCGGAGTCGGGCGCGACCCGTGACATTGCGTGTCCCGGAGGAGGAAAATGAACGACACAACCAAAGACCACACCGCTCTGATGGAGACTCGCGCGTCGCGGCGGTATTTCCAAAAATTTGAACGCATCACCGAGCATCTGACGCAGGTGGCGGCGGCGCGGGCGGCTGAAGGTGCAATTGGACAAAATGAGGTGGAAATCCTCACGCGCTATCTGGCGTCGATTGGCTATACGTTCAAAGCGCTGAGCATGAAATACCTGCTGGTGGGCCGCCAAACTGGGCAGTTCTTTGGCAGTCTTTCTATGGACGCGGTGGAGAGTGGCTTTCCGGTGTTCAACGAGTTGTTGGTCATGGCCAATGATGCGCAGCAGGCCGAAAGCCATTTGCGCAATATGCCAAGTGCAGAGCAGCTCAAGGATGACATGCTGCGCGGTATTATTGGCGATCAGGAGATCCCGACCAAGTTGCAATTCGCGCTGAGCCAGCGGCTTTATTATGAGGAGTTGCTGAAGGGAGAGCTGTTCTGGGCGCAGAACCATCCAGAGGTGCGCTGGCAGGGCAATCTGTCGGAGCGGCGGCGCAAATATCTGCTGCATTGGGCGGTGTATGACAGCCAAGTGAACTTGCCGACGATCTACCTCATGGATCTTGAGGACACCGGGCGACGGGCGCTGCCCAAAGATGAGCGGCGCTGGCCGGAGGTGCAAGCGCATCTGATGGGGCAGGCGGTTGGGGGCCTGAAACTGGTGACGATCGCCAAAGGCTTTGATGAGAGTTTTGACGACCTGCACCCCAAGCGTTTGCGGCGCATTCATGTCGGTCCGATGTATTCGAGCGCTTACACAAAGCAGACCGGGCCCATCCGCGAAGTTCTGGAGGCCGCACGGGCGCCGGACGGCGAGGATTGGACACTGGCCTGGACCACCGAGGATTTGGTGAGCGAGCGTGTGCAGGATGAACGCTCTGGCTGGTTTGGTACGGTGGAACGTGAGGTGTTTGCACTGGATCCGTTTTCTGGCCGAGGTGTCGACACCGGCGCGACCAGCATGGAGCGCGCAATCATCCTGCCGCAACGGCCGTTTCAGGCGCTTGAGGAATTGAACCCACCGGGGTTTGGCAGCGTGACGAAATATGTGGTGAGCCCGCAGGGGCGGGTGCTGAGGTATTGATTTGGTCTTTCAAGCCAAGCCAACGGTAACAGTGTTTTAGTGTGGAAACAAAAATGAAATATCGACCTTTAAAAAAATTGAATTTAAGAAATCACCCTGAGTTTTCAGAACAATGGCTCCAAGAAATCATTGCTAATGATCCGGCCATATTGGGCCTAGGCGAAGTGACCGTGCGAGATCGCGAAAGGCGACAGCCGCGGGCAGGTCGGTTGGACTTGCTGCTTGAAGATAGAGAACGGTCTCAACGTTACGAGGTAGAGCTCCAGCTCGGTTCCACAGATGAATCTCATATCATTAGAACCGTGGAGTACTGGGATATTGAGCGGAAACGATATCCACAATTTGAACATTGTGCCGTGATCGTCGCAGAAGAGGTTACCAGCCGGTTTTTGAACGTGATCTCGCTTTTCAATGGAACCATTCCATTAATAGCCATCCAAGTGTCTGCTTTTGAAATAGATGGCGAGATTTCGCTATTGTTTACGAAAGTGTTGGTCGCTGTTTCCAGGGGCCCGATTGACGACGACGAGGACGCACTTTCGGCACCTACGGATCGCCAATATTGGGAAAAGAAGTCGGCCCCCCAAATTGTCAAGCTGGCCGATAAGGTTCTGTCGGAACTTCAGAAGCTCGAGCCTTCGCTTCAGTTGAATTTCAACAAGCACTACATCGGCTTAGTTAAAAACAATCAGGCTTTCAATTTTGTGACCTTTAGACCCAAGAAGCAGCGTTTCAATTTGGAGATAAAGCTTCCGAGAAGCGACGAGTTTGACGAACTCGTTGATGAGGCTGGTTTTGATACCCTTGAGTATAACTCAAAATGGCAAGTTTATCGTTTGTCCCTTCAGCCCAGTGATTTGATTGAACAAACCGACGCGTTGGAAATTCTCTATCGCGCCGCCTTTGAGCGGAGAAATTCATAGTGTTGGCGAGGACTTTAAGATGAGCTTGACAAGTGATCAGATGGAGCTGCGCGAAGAGGATATTCGCAAGCATTATGACGCGGCTGTGGGAATGCTGGATGGCTTTGATCACACGCCGCGGATTGCCAAGGGGAAAGACCCTGTGGCGGCACCAGAACGTTCCAGTGGAATTGGCACGCGGCGACGGTTTCGCAGCACCACGCCGGGGTTGGTGACACGCTCGACCGCGCGGCCCGAAGGTGTGCATCTGGTGGAGCGCATTGAAGGCGCGGGCGGGGAAGACCCGCTGGTGTCGCCGGTGCAGGCCAATGTGTTGCACGGGATGCGGCGGGCCTTGGCGATTGCTTTGGCGGTCGGAGAGAACTTCGCCGAAGCGTCCGGTTTGGCGGATTTGAAGCGGGATAATTTGGCGGGCGCGCTGGGCGCAGATAAGAAAACAACGTTTTCCGAGCTTTTGGCGGCGGAGGCTTTGGCAGTTGCTTATGTCTTTGCCAATGCGACGTCGTTTCTATTGGCGCCCTTGTTGGGTGAGACGCAGGTTGAGGTTGGTGAAGTAGAAGAGATTTTGACCGACAATGCGTCGCTGGCTTTGCATGGCGCGTTGTGGGAGCTGGATCAGGACATTGCTGCGCTGGTTTCGGATGAGGACCGGCTGGTTGCCTGTGTCTGTGCTTTTGCCGAGCAGTTGATGGAGAAGGTCACGTTGCGGGCACAGAACGCGCCGCACCTGGGGGCCTTTGTGGGCGCAAGTTGGAAGGTGGAAGCGGATGAGCTGACCATCAACGGGTTTACACCTGCGCGGGCGGCCAAAGGCAGCACGCTGACCATGCAATTCAAAAAACCCAACGAAGTTGTGGGCAACCACATCGCCAAATATCAGGCGATGAAGCTGGCCAAGATGCTGATGGCTTATGACTTTAACCGGCGGCTCAATCCGTTTGCGGAGCTGGGCGGGTTTATCTTTACCTTCATGGGCGACGGCGCGCCGGGCACCGGGAAAACCACGCTTATTCAGATGATGGCGGGTCTGATCAACGACTATTGTCAGGTGGCGGGCTATGCCTTCCGCTATCAGAACTTTGGCATCGATAATATCGACAGCTATCAGGGCAAGTCGGGGCAGAACGCCAAGGCGTTTGTGCAAAACGTGCTTGATCCGCAAGTGATTGGCTTTGGCACGATTGACGACATCGATCAGATAGCCGGCAAACGTGGCGATCGACAAAGTTCGGCGGGCCAACAAGAGGTCACGGCTGTCTTTATGGAGGCCTTTGCGGGCGCCAATACCGTGGTGCGTGGGAACTGTACCTTTGGTATGTTTTCCAATTACCCGGAAAACGTAGACGATGCGCTGCGCCAGCGGGCCGGTGCCCGTTTCCTGGTGGACGGGCCGCAAACGCAAGAGGATTACATCGACATCCTTGCGCTGTTGATGGGCAAGAACCACGACATTGCGTTGGGAGATCACACGCTGTTTGAGGCGCAGGCCATTCAGAAAGCTGTGGCGGCGAGTTTTGAGAGCCACTCGCGGCCCCATGAGCCGGGGTTGCTTAACGTCTTTGATAAGGTGCATGGACAGGTTGGCGAGCTGGACAACATTGCCAAGATGGGCACCTATTTGAAGGCCATCCAAGAGGCCGATCCGCGTTTCACGGGACGGGCGATCAAGAACATCACGGACGCCGTAAAGGTGCGGGCGATGGATTTTGAACTTCCAGATGAATGGATGGAGCAGCCGGAACTGTTCTTGCAGAAAGACTACGACACAAAGGCCGCAATGATTGGCGAGCTGCGGGTGCCGATCACCACGGACATGGTGGTGCAGGAAATCAACCGCTATGCGGACAGCGAGTTCCGCTATGCCGACAAATCCGATGAGGTCGCGATCTCCAATATGGTGCGTGACATGCAGCGGTCCGAGGCGGCGAAGCGACGCTATTTGGAGGGCAAAGCCTAGTGTTTGTGATCGACAGCGTTGGGTTTTGGAATACGGGTGCGCCGCTGGCGGTTCTGGCTATTCTGGCGATGCTGTTGCCGCGTGTGCTGGTCGATCGGGAGACACGATCGCATGGCAAAGTTGCTATGGGCATTTTGCTGTCAGCTTTGGTTCTGTTTGCTGTTGCCTGCTGTCTGTCGGTGCTGCTTGTTCACTTGCGCGGCGCCCATGCCTTGGCGTTTGGCAGTGACGGGCGCACCGGACCGCCGCTTCAAATGCACCTGAGATTGGCCGCGATGACAACAATTGTCTGGGTGCCGATTTTGGGGTTGGTGTGGTTTGGTCATGCGCAGGGCGTGGAAGCGCGGCGGGGGCAGGATATTGCGGCGGGGGAGCGGTGAGGATGTCGTCTCAGTATTCCAAAGGGATTGGCACTCGGCTCAGAACGCTTTTTCTGGACGCCGTCTTAAGCCTCATCTTGCTCTGCCTATTGCTGGTGTTTGCGGACAAGGTCATGGGGCATACACCGGAGCCAATCGTTGTTGTCTTAATGTTTTGCGCGATGTGGCTGAAGCTGAGTTTTCCGGTTGTGAAGACCATCACGGGCGACGCGGTACAGTTTTGTCGCCGGGTTATGGGGCGGCGTAAAGATGATGCTTGAGAACCTGTCGGTGCAGCGGGGCGCGGCCCGGCTTAAGGCCGCGTTGAGGATGAGATTGCTGAATGAAGGTGTCCTATGATCGGACTGATCGCCTTGTTTTTACCTTTGTTCTTAGGTGTTGCGTTGGCGTTCGCGATGTGTGGTAACGCGCAAGAAGCTTCTAGACGGACAATGAAATCGAACACGTCATTTCTTCCCGCTGCGCTTAAGCAACTTGGCGTTGGAGCTGTCCTTGTTCTTGCAGTCGGAATCGTGCTTGCGTTGTGCTTTGCGTCGTTGACTGACACCTTTGATGGTTACGCAGATGTCCATCAATTTTGGAAGTACGCGCTTTTTCAGATGAAGATGATATCGGTTTTCTTTGTTCCAGCGCTAATCTTGGCTTTGGCATTGGGAAGACAAAAACGGTTAGACGAGGATGAAAAATGCATAGATTGATCCAACGCGGCTTGATGTTTGGCAATCTGATTGAGGTGGCCTCGCCGGTGCTGGTGGAGCGCTACAATCGTGCGCTCAAACATTTGACCGGTAAGACCACCACTCTCACCGATTTTCACATCGATATTTCGGGCTACAGCCCTGAGATCGGCGATGAGCTGAACGATCATCTCTACCTCAACCACGGGGGCTGCAACCGGCAGTTCATCCTGCTGACCACAGATCAGAAATCCGCACCGCTTTTGAACATCAAGTTCTCCACCAGTCGCGATATTCTGCGGCATTTCATTGAGGAAAACGAGCCACAGCTCTTTGCCCTGACTGCGCGGGATGCGGTGGCGGGCGAAATGGTGAACTCGGTGTTTTCGGTGAGCCAGCCAAGCAAGCTGATGGACATTCGCAAGGTCACGATTGAGGCGGACACCACTGAGGGCACGTTGCGCGATGCGGCAAAGCTCGGCCAACTGGCGGATCGGTTCAAGCAGGAAGAAGACGGCTGGTTTGATGATGTGCTGATTGCCGACATGATCACCCTGGCCAAACGCACCGGCGATGTGACGCGCAATCCGGTGACGCTCAAGCACATGGAGTTCGATCAGCAGGATTATTGGACGGCGCATTTTGGTGGGGTGTACCTGTTCCGTGGCCTGTCACATCCAGCCGTGATCACGGCGGGGGACAAAGCCGAGCTGGGCAAGTTGCCGATCAAATACATGTTTGATTTTAAGGACCGAAACCAGATTGCGAAGTTTCTGGACTACAACGACCTGGTAGAGCCAATTGTGAAAGCGCGCGGCGTGGACGGTACAGCAATATTGCGCCAGAAAATGGATTTTATCGTTGTGGATGCCGCGCAAGAGGCGGGTGTCGATCTAACAGGCGCTACACGCAGTGACATTCGTCGTTTGGCACGAAACCATGCGGAGCAGCTGCCGCCTGAATACCATGAGTTGCGCAAAATGGTGGATTGGGCCGAGAGCGACGGCAAGTGGCCGAAGATCACCAGCGATCATCCGGCTTATTTTTACACGTTGCGGGCTACAGACACGGACCAGCGCGATCTGGTGAACATGTTGTTGTCGGAACTGGCGCCAAAGGACATCCGGCAGCTGTTTATTTGCCACAAGGAGGTGTTCTATCATCTCTATCAAGGCTGGTCGGAGACCAAAAAGAGCTTTGTGGCGGATTTCTTGGAGCGGGAGTATCAGGTCGACAAAGCGGGCGCGCGTGAGGCGTTGTTTGGCTTTGACGCGCCGCTGGAGATGCCGCGTGTGACGCGCAAGGTATCTGAGGATATGATATCGCGGGTTGGGCCATGGGGCGCAGTCAAATCGGGACGGTGAGGAGGTAGGCTATGTTTGCATTGGCGAGATTGTCGGTTGTGGGCTTTGTGGTGCTCACCATTGTCTATGTTTGTCTGTCGCTGTATTCGCGCTCCAAACGCCGCGACAAGCTGGAAGCAGAATGGGATCGCGAAGGCATGACCGGCGATCGAGATGCCTTTATTGAACATGGTTTGCAGGACTATGACGGCTCTTTGCGTCGCAAATTGATTTGGGGTGTCTATATCATCCCTGTGACCATCGTGATCGCCTTGATCTACTTTATGAATTTCCACTAGGGGGACCGAAGAATGGTCTATGTGAAATGGGGTTTCTGGACGCTGTTCTGGCTTTTTGTGGCGGCGTTCTTTCACTACACGCTGCCGCAGCATGATGTGGTGCGGGTTACAGATACCTATGAAAAGCGGATCGATTTTGGTGAGAACTCGATTTTCTGGGCCAAATCCGACGCGGGCAATGCCGAGACAACTGTCAATCGTGACGTGTTCTTTATCGAGACGAAGATGCCCAATGATCGCGTGATGGTCTATCGCAACGAGGATACCAGCGCAGGTTGGCCGCCGTATTTCAAGTTTGATACTGCCAACCTTCAGGCTGAAGCAGGTGACTTGAAATCAAGTTCGGATGCGCCGAAATGGGTGGCGGTGAAGCACTATGGCTGGCGCAACGAGTTCCTGTCGATTTACCCAAATGCCGTGGGTGTGAAAGCTGTGGATAGCCCGGATGCAAGTTTCATTCCGTGGTTGAACATCCTGATCCTGACGGTGTTTTTCGCAATTGTTTGGGCGGTTTACGTGCGTTGGCGCCGGTTCCGTCAGGCACGGATTGATCCGGTGCTTGAGGACATGGGCGACAGCTTTGAAGCCGCCGGGGACAATCTGGCAGAAAAGCGGGGGCGGTTCCGCGCCTGGCTGGACACCTGGCGCGGGAAGGCGCGGTAATCAGCGCGCACCATAGTAGAGGCCGACGACGTGCTCGGCCTCTGCAAAGAACAGCCAGCGCGAGGTTGCAACCCCTGCAATGTGGCTGAACACTGCGATGATTGCCAAGACGTGGCTGAACGGCAGCAGAAGGCAGATGATGGGCAGCACAAAGGTGAGGCCAAAGGCAATCCGGCGCAGTTTTTGTGCGTGTTTTCGGCCAATGACGAAGATGAACTCTTTCACCAGATAGTTCGGTGCGGTGTGGGGATGCGCCATGGAGCGCACGGTGCCGCGCTCGCCCAAGCCAGTGGCAGTGCCGAGATCGGTGCCGCTGTCAGACAGGGCCACGTCGCCGCGCTGCCACCAGATAAACTGGCAAATGGCGGCGATCACCAACAGTAGGATTGCAAAGTTTACACGACCTGAAAGTAGCGCACCACCAGCCAAAGAAAAGCTCAGGTAAAGTGCTGGTGTCAAAGGGGTTTTCCAGCGTGGCACGGTGTCGAGTTGGGCATAGATCATCGAAGTTGTGAAGACCGTGAACAGCGACAAAGCAGCGCCGATCAAGCCCAAGGCGGTTGCGTGTATCTGCAGGAAGATAAGATCAATTGCGTAGATGCCCATGCAGAGCAGGGCGAGGATGGCACTGACGCCTTCGCGGGACAGCCAACTGCTGCGCCATTGACTGAGGGCGCGCCAGGCGCGTTCGGGGTGGCCTAGGTGAAAGGTGGACGAAAGCAATCCACCCACTGCAAGCGCGAAAGCGATTGCAAAGAATATGAAAGCTGCAAGACCGGTTGGGGGATTGGCATCTATGCCAAGCCAGAACAGCAGACCGAAACCGAGGCCTGAGAGGGTCGAGAAGACGATGACAGATGGGGCTGGATGCATCAGGCGGTCCCTCCGGGCAGTTTGTCGAGGGCGTTATCGAGCCAGCCAAGGAAGCCTTTTGGTTCCTCAGCGACGGGTTCCAGAAGCGGGGCCAGAAGGCTCTGATCATCCCAAGAATCTTTGAGACGCGGTGGGAGGTATTTGTTCACAGGAAGTGTGCCCATTTCTGGCATGAGGTCAAATCCGCCTCTGGATTCAACAAGTTGGCTGACATCTGAATTTGGATCAGACAGGTCGCCAAAGTGTCTGGCGCCGGCGGGGCAGGTGCGGACGCAGGAGGGGATCTGGTCCTCTTTGGGCAGGTTTTCGTTGTAGATACGGTCCACACAGAGGGTGCATTTCTTCATCACGCCTTCGGCCTGGTCCAACTCGCGGGCACCATAAGGGCAGGCCCAGGCGCAGAGGCCGCAGCCGATGCAGTGGTCTTCGTTGACCAGCACAATCCCGTCTTCAACACGCTTGTAACTTGCACCAGTGGGGCAAACTGTGACGCAGGGGGCATTTTCGCAATGCAAACAAGACTTTGGAAAGTGCACGGTTTGCGCATTACCTTGCTCTGGCTGGACCTCATAGCTGTGTACGCGGTTCAAAAACGTGCCCATGGGCTCGGTGCCATAGGGACGTTGATCTGACAGAGGCGCACCGTAGTTTTCGGTGTTCCAGCCTTTGCAGGAGATCACACAGGCGTGGCAGCCGACGCAGGTGTCCAGATCAATCACAAGGCCGAGGGTGCGGTCGGTTTTGGTGGGTAAATCGGTCATTTTGCCCCGTCGGTATTGCGTCTGTATTGCGACTGTATCGCGGAGGTGCGTATTTTGAGGTTTTGGTGTCTCATTTACCCACCTTCCATTCCAGATGATCCGGACCCTGAGGGACCGGTGACTTGATGGGATCAAGGGCTGGTTGGCTTTCGCTTTGGGCCTCGGCCTTCTCGATCTTCACGCGCAGATCAAACCATGCGGCTTGCCCCGTGATCGGGTCTGAATTGGCCCAACGAAGGCCGTCGCCTTTGGGCGGTAGCAGCTCATGGATCAGGTGATTGAGCAGGAAGCCTTTGTTGCTCTCCGGCGCGTCTTCGGACAAAGCCCAAGCGCCTTTGCGTTTGCCAATGGCGTTCCAGGTCCAGACGGTGTTCTCGTTGAGCGCGGCCTGATGGGCCACTGGCACAGTGATCTCGCCATGAACTGACGTCACACGCGCCCAGTCGCCTTCGGTGAAGCCGTGTTTTTCCCAAAGCTTGGTTGGGAGATAAAGCGGGTTCTCACCGTGCAGCTGACGCAGCCAGGCATTTTGGGTGCCCCAGCTGTGATACATCGCCATCGGCCGTTGGGTGAGGGCGTGCACGTCAAACTCATCCGGATCGACACTGCTGTCTTCCAGCGGCGCATACCAGATGGGCAGCGGGTCCATGACCTGCTTGAGGCGGTCGCGCAAATGATCCGGCGGTTGGATATCTCCGTGACCTTCGGCGGCGCGCTGGAATTTGCGCATGGGTTCTACATAGAGTTGGAACAAGAAAGGCTGCGGCGCATCAAACAGGCCGATTTTCACCGCCCAGTCTTGGTAATCTTGGTTCCAAGGCTTCATGTAGCGCGCGGCGTCTGGCACGTGTTCAATCGCGAAGCCGCCGTTCTCGATGTATTTGTCCAATTGTTCCGGGTTCACCGTGCCACGTCCAAATTGGTCGCCATCTTCCCCGCGGAACCCTGCCAGGGGGCCGACGCCGGGGCGGCGTTCGTGGTTCACGATGTAGTCAGCGTAATCTTTCCATTTTGGCGTGCCGTCCTCGTTAAGAAAACCGGGCAGGCCAATGCGGGCGCCAAGCTCAATCAGCACCGATTGAAAGCCGCGCACGTCGCGATCTGGCTCCACCACGGGCCAGCGGATGGCATCCGCGGCACCGTCAGCTTCGCAGATTGGACGATCCAGCAGAGAGATACAGTCGTGGCGCTCCAGATAGGTGGTGTCCGGCAGAATAAGGTCGGCGTAGGCCACCATTTCTGAGCTGTAGGCATCGGAGTAGATGATGCGCGGGATGCGGTAGCCGCCTTCGTCATTGCGGTCGGTCAGCATCTTGATCACACCGGAGGTGTTCATGCTGGAGTTCCAGGACATGTTGGCCATGTACATGAACAGCGTGTCGATGGGGTACGGATCTTGGGCGTGAGCGTTGGAGATCACCATATGCATCAGGCCGTGCACGGACATGGGATTTTCCCATGTGAAAGCTTTGTCGATGCGACAGGCGGTGCCATCTTCGGCAATTTGCAGGTCTTCGGGGCCTCGGGGGAAACCGAGGTGCGGACCGGCAAGCGGTTTGCCGGGGCGACCGACGCCGTGTGGCGTTGGATGTGCCTCAACCGGCTTGGGGTAGGGCGGCTTAAACCGGAAGCCGCCGGGGACTTCGACCGTGCCCAGCAGGATTTGCAGCACATGTAGGGCGCGGCAGGTCTGGAAGCCGTTGGAGTGGGCGGAGATGCCACGCATTGCGTGGAAGCTGACCGGGCGGCCTGTCATGGTTTTGTGGGTTTCGCCGCGGAAATCGGTCCATTCCTGATCCAGCTCAAAGGCTTCGTCAAAGGCGACGCGGGCGAGCTCTGCGGCGATGGTTTTGATTTTCTGCGCGGAGATGCCGGTTTTCTCTGCGACGTTTTCCGGCGCGTATTGTGGATCGAGATATTTCTCGGCCATCAGGTGCATCACGGTGCGGTGGGTTGTGCCAGCCTGGCGGTGGGTGGCGGAGAGATCTGGGCGCACGCCTTTTTGGTCAAACGGCGCGGGCTTACCGGTCTTGCGGTCAATCACCAGCTGTTTGCCATCGTCGTCGCGCAGCAGGAGGCCGGTTTTGGCGTCCACCAACACGGCGGCATTGGTGTACTGCGCGAGGTAGTGCAGGTCGATCTTGCCTGCCTTCATCAACTCGTGGATCAGCGCGAGGATGAAGAGCCCATCGGTGCCCGGCGTGATGCCAACCCATTCATCGGCCACAGCGTTGTAGCCTGAGCGGACGGGGTTCACGCCGATGACTTTTGCCCCATTGGCTTTGATTTTTCCAATGCCCGCTTTGATCGGGTTGCTGTCGTGATCTTCAGCCACACCAAAGATCATGAAGAGTTTGGTGTGATCCCAATCCGGTTGGCCAAATTCCCAAAAAGCGCCGCCCATGGTGTAGATGCCTGCGGCGGCCATGTTGACCGAGCAGAAGCCACCGTGCGCGGCATAGTTTGGCGTGCCGAAGTGTTGCGCCCAGAAGCTGGTGAAACTTTGGGATTGGTCGCGGCCGGTGAAGAAGGCCAATTTGTGTGGCGCGGTTTCGTGCAACTCGGTGAGCCAGCCCACGGCGGTGCTGATTGCCTCTTCCCAGCTGATTTCCTCATATTCCCCCGAGCCACGCGGGCCGACCCGTTTGAGCGGTTTTTTGAGTCGTGACGGCGCGTTGACCTGCATGATGCCAGCGGAGCCTTTGGCACAGAGCACCCCTTTGTTGACCGGGTGGTCGCGATTGCCCTCGATGTACGCCACTTTGCCGTCTTTCATGTGCACGTTGATGCCGCAGCGGCAGGCGCACATGTAGCAGGTGGTCTTGCG